>LOEV01000172.1 GCA_001516065.1 Alphaproteobacteria bacterium BRH_c36 | reverse complement strand
GTAGCTGCGCGCCTGGTAGCGCTTGGCGACAATTTCCATGCGGCGGCGTATCGCTCGGAACGCAGCATGCAATTCGGCTTCTACGTTCGCTATTGACAGTGCCCGGGACACGCGCCCGTTGAACGCAACCTCGCGCGCGAATGGATAGCCGGTCAGATCGAGAAGCTGCAGGTCCTCGACAAACAGGCCCTCGATCTCCGATTCGAACGCCTGCGCGATTCGTGCGGCTGCCTCGAACGCCGCTTCGTGCGGCGGCGCACCGCAACTGAGGCGCAAGACGACGCGGCCACGAGCCTCTCCAGCGGAAGCGACGTGACCGATCATGACGCAACACCATCGCTACCCGATGAAACGGCCATGCGCATCGCGTTGCCAGCCGCCTTGGCCCGTTCGGCGAACAGCTTGAGTTTCGCTTCGACGCGCGCATAGACACTGTCGGCTGGAAACGTGCCGTCTTCGCCGCGTACGCCTGCCGGAATGCCGGTGAGAATCTCGATACCCTCTGCGATCGACGTTACCGGCCAGACGCTGAATTGATCCTTGTGCACGGCTTCGACGACGTCCTCGCGTAGCATCAGGTGCTGGACATTGGACGCCGGGACGATGACGCCCTGCCTGCCGGTTAGTCCGCGCGCCTTGCATACGTCGAAGAAGCCTTCGATTTTTTCGTTGACCCCGCCGATCGCCTGAACTTCGCCGAGCTGATTGACCGAACCGGTGACCGCTATTCCCTGCCGGATCGGAACGTCCGAGAGCGCCGACAAGAGGGCGTAGAGTTCCGTCGAGGAGGCGCTGTCGCCTTCGACGCCGCCGTAGGACTGCTCGAACACGAGTGAGGCAGACAGGGCCAGCGGGTGGTCCTGGGCGAACATCCCGGCTAGATACCCCCACAGAATCATGACCCCCTTCGAATGCAACGGACCGCCGAGCTTCGACTCCCGTTCGATATCGACCATCCGGCCGCCGCCGAAGCGCACACGAGCCGTGATCCGGCTTGGCCGCCCGAATGCGAATGTGCCAAGCCGCAAGACCGACAACCCGTTGATCTGTCCAACCTTGCGGCCTTCGGTATCGACCAGCACGATGCCGCGCTCGAAAGTCTCCTGGTCGCGGTCGCGCATGCGGTCGGCACGCTGTTCTTGTTCGTCGACCGCACGGCGCACGTCCGCTCTGGTGGTCAGGGAGCGGCCGGCCTGACTGGCCCAGTAGTCGGCCTCGCGGACCATATCGCCGATCCGCGAGACTTCGATCGACAGCTTGTCGCGATCGCGCGCCATGCGGCCGCCCTCTTCGATGACGCCGGCCACGGCTTCGGCATCGAGCGGCCGCAAGGCATACTCGCCGACAATGGCCGCGATCAGCCGCGCATAGGTCTCGGTGTGTTCCGCTGTCCGCGCGATGGTGTCGTCGAAGTCGGCCTGGACCTTGAACAGTTCCTGAAACTCCGGGTCGCCCTCAGCCAGGAGGTAGTAGAGCTCCCGGTCGCCGAACAGCACCACCTTGATATCGAGCGGGATCGGCTCGGGATCGAGCGTCTGGGTGGAGACGAGCCCGAGGCTTTCGACCGGCTGCTCCAGGCGAATTGATTTTGTTTTCAATGCCCGCTTCAGGGCTTCCCAAGCGAACGGCGAAAACAGAAGCTTGCGCGTATCGATCAGCAGGGTGCCGCCATTCGCTATGTGCAGGGCACCCGGTTTGATCAGCAGGAAGTCGGTGACCAGTGCTCCCATGTGGGCGGTGTGCTCGACCCGTCCGATGATGTTGCCATGGGTAGGATTGGTTTCCTCGAAGACCGGCGCGCCATGGGCCTCCGGATTTTGCGATACGACGGCATTGACCATGTAGCGGCGGAATCGCGGATCGCGTGCGGATTCGATCGGCTGGCCCGAGAATTCTTCCTGTTCGTGCGATGGATCGGCGAGGAAGTGCAGCGCGTTGGCGATCAGGTCCTCCTCGACAGCGTACAGATAGCTGGCGAGGACTTGTTCGTCGCCGAATTCAGCGACAACATCGTCGAGCGCGGCCTTTACCACCGTTGCGGCAACCTCGTCGTTGAGAGCGCGCAGATTTTGGCGGCGTTCCTTGTCGGCGCGGGGCACGTCGGCGAGGATCGCCTTCAGATCTTCCTGCAGCGCTTCGATAGTCGCACGAACCTCCTCCTGCATCGACGGCGGCACGGCTGCAAAGGCTTCGGGCTTGACCACCTTGCCTTCAAGCATCGGCGCAAGGGTGAATCCAAGCGGCGTCCGCAGTAACGCCACACCATGCTCTTCGGCCTTCTGGCCGAGTTCCTGGATCTGTTCCTCGGTCCGCCCGCCGTATTGGGCATCGATTGCCCGGCTGCGCGCCTGGTAGTCCTCGCCCTCGAAGGCTGCGGGAAGTGCAGCGCGCAATTCATCGATGGCCGCGACCATTGCCTTTTCGAGTTCCCGTCCGCGGCCGGGCCTGAGGCGCAAGGATCGCGGTTTGTTTGGTTCGTCGAAATTATTGACGTAGACCCAGTCGCCCGGCGGCGGCTGGCTGGCCGCTAGTCCCTCCAGCATTGTGCGCACCGCGGCAGTTTTGCCGGACGCATCGGGTCCCAGGACGAAGATGTTGTAGTCGTTGCTCTTCATGCCCACGCCGAAGCTGAGCGCCCGCAAAGCACGGTCCTGTCCAATCAAGCCGGTCAGGGGCTCCAGTTCCTCGGTCGTCTTGATTCCAAGTGACTCCGGGTCGACGACGCGCCGGAGTTTGTCGGAGCTTAGCGCTGCGGGGCGCGCGCCGGCGGGCTGACTTTTGCCTGAAGACGGTTTCGCGCCAACGGGTGCGGCGGACTCGAGCTTCCTGTCCTTGTCTTGTTCCTGCTCCTTTTCCTTCCCGCCCTTTTTTCCCAGCCCGAAAATCATCCGTCCCACCCCCGTTTCATCCGATAGTTGCCGCCGACATATTTTTGTTCCGGGTCCGGTGTTGCGAGACTGCCGCTGCGACCCTGACGTGCCGGCCTTGACGGCGGCCGCGAGCTTGCCGCAGCCTCTTATGATCACCTTTGTCTCAACGAATTTAGGGCGCTTCCATGACGGTTCCGACCAATAACCCGTTTGCGCCGGCGAATTCTCCCAGAGAAGACCGTCGCCAGTCGGACGCCGCGATTGATATTTCTCGCGGCGTCGTGCGGCTTCTGCGCACTCATGGCCTCGTGACGATACCCGAATTCACGCTTGCGTGCGGCCGCCGCGCTGACGTCATGGGGCTTTCCGATAAGGGCGCCATCTGGATTATAGAGATTAAGTCATCGAAGGCCGATTTCCGCGCCGATACCAAATGGCCGGAGTATCTGGAGTTCTGCGACCGCTTCTTCTTTGCCGTGGCGCCTGACTTTCCAATTGAGATGTTACCCGAAGCAACCGGCCTCATCCTCGCCGACCGTTATGGCGGAGTCATCGAGCGACCGTCCAAAGAAACGCCGTTGCCGGCCGCCCGCCGTAAGGCGCTGACCTTGCGCTTTGCCCGCGCCGCAGCAGAACGCCTCGCCCTTCTCCACGACCCCGACCTCACCGCCCGTGTCGACGCCTTCAAGGCGTGAGCCGCCCGAATGACTGCGTTTCCTCTGCCTCAGCCGGCCTTGTCCGGCTTCGAATCATAAAAGAACTCATGCCCTGAGCCGATGATGCGCTCGTCGGCTTTGCCGACCGCCTGGTCATCCTTTTCCTCGTATTCGAACCGGTTCAAGACGAGCCTGATCGCTTCGAGGCGGGCGCGCCGTTTATCGTTGGAGCGGATCACCGTCCACGGCGTTTCGGTCGTATGCGTGAACCGGAACATGTCTTCCTTGGCATCGGTGTAGGCATCCCAATTATCGATCGCCGCCAGATCGATCGGCGTCAGCTTCCAGCGCTTCAGCGGATCGTGCTGGCGGTCGTGCAGGCGCTTGAGCTGCATTTCGCGTCCGATCGTTAGGAAGATTTTGAAGAGTTGGATTCCGTCCCGCGCCACCAGCGCTTCAAATTGCGGTGCTTCGCGCAGGAAATCAGCGAGTTGGTCCTCGTTGCAGAATCCCATGACCCTTTCGACGCCCGCCCTGTTGTACCAGGATCGGTCGAACATCACCATATCGCCGCTCGTCGGCAGATGCTGCACGTAGCGTTGGAAATACCACTGTCCGAGTTCTGTCTCGCTCGGTTTCGTCAGGGCAATGGCACGCGCGTGCCTAGGGTTCAGGTGCTGCATGAACCGCGCGATGCAGCCGCCTTTGCCAGCCGTATCGCGCCCCTCGAAAACGATCACGATCCGCTCCTGGGTCTTGCGGATGTGGCCCTGCAACTTGAGGAGTTCAATCTGCAGCAACTGTAGTTGTTCCTTGTATTCGTCCTCAGCTAGCCGCTTTGAATAAGGGTAGCCGCCTGATTGCAGCGCATGCTCTGCGATCCATCGCGGCAATTTGGGATCGTTAAGTTCAAAGGAGGCGAAGTCGTTTGCAGTCTCCGGCGACTTTGCCCCTTTGGCGGAGCGCGATTTCTTCCCGTCGGCCATCTTTTCACTTTCCTCCGTAGAACCGTGCCATGATTTGTCATGTGAACCTGCGATACTCTTTCGTCTGTTCGGAGCCATGGCAACCCGCCCAGTGCCAGGGCGGCCCGGGGCGAACTCGGGGCGGTGCCCCGGCTGGGGCGGCTTATTCAGTAAAGCCGGCGGGTGCGGGACAATGACGCTGATCGTATGTGCCCCGGCCCCGCGAGGGCTTCGCGTGCGCGATTTGCGCTGCTCCTGTAAGCTGCTCCTGTAAGTTGCCTGCCAGTGGTCCTCGAACGCTTGTCGCCTCGTTAACGACCGCACGGTTCGGAGTTCGTACTATCTATGATCCGGTCTAGTTTGATCAATCCCGCCAACGTTGCGGCGCAGCCTGCGTCCGCGAGTGCAGGGTCGGCGCCACGAACCCACGACGCTCGCCAGCTGTCCTCGGTCGACAGCTGGCGCGCGATCATCAATGCGCTGCCCGAGGCGGCCCTGACGCTCGATACCGGCGGCATGATCTCACACCAAAACGACCTCATTCCCGCGCTTTTCCCCGAGATGCGCGTCGGCAAGGCGATGAGCCAGCTTTTGCGCAACCCCGACCTGATGACGGCAATTGAAATGGCGCGAACGTCATCGGGGCCTGCCATCGTCGTGAAGTTTGCCGAAAGGGTCCCTGTGGCCCGCAGTATCGCGGCGACGGTTGCGCGGCTCGAGCCAGGTCTTGAAGCCGCCAGCCTGCTTGTCACGTTCCGCGATCTCACCGAGCGCGAAAAGGTCGAGACGATGCGTGCTGATTTCGTCGCCAACGCCAGCCACGAATTGCGCACGCCCCTCGCGTCCCTCATAGGCTACATCGAGACATTGCAGGGGCCGGCCCGTAACGACCCGGCCGCGCGCGAACGCTTTCTCGGCATCATGTGGTCTCAGGCCCAGCGAATGTCGCGGCTGGTCGACGATCTCCTGTCGTTGTCGCGCGTTGAAATGCGCGCTCACCTGATGCCGCAGGGCAGGGCCGATATCAATGAAATCGCCGCCTATGTCGTCCAGTCGCTTGACCCGCTGGCGGTACAGCAGAACACGGCGCTCAAATTGATACGGCTCGACGCGCCAGCCTTCGTCCGCGCTGACCGCGAGGAAATCGTGCAGGCCTTGCAGAACCTCATTCATAACGCTCTGAAATACGGACGTGACAATGGCAACGTCGAAGTCGTCGTGGCGCGTCAGGCGGCAGCGAGTGGGCGCGCGGGCAAACTGACGATTTCGGTGATCGACGACGGCCCGGGTATCGCAGCCCACCACCTGCCGCGCCTCGTCGAGCGGTTCTACCGCGTCAATCCGGCGTCCAGCCGCGAGAAAGGCGGCACCGGACTGGGTCTGGCGATCGTCAAGCACATCATGGCGCGCCACCGCGGCGACCTTGAAATTTCCTCCGAAGTTGGCCGCGGATCGACGTTCACTTTGTCGTTCGATGAGTTACCCACAGGTGCAAAATAATGTGAGGCGAAATAACATCATATATTTCAAACGCTTGCCTCTTCATATAACTGTTAAATAACTGTCAAAAAACGATTGCGTTGATGGTCTAGGAGTCCGGTGCCGGCGCGGGGAGCTCCGGCTGGATGTCGGTATGCTGCCGACATTTTGACATGCACTCCTAGAGCATACCTAAGGAGATTCTAGCGTGAACAACAAGTTCATCGCCATCGCGGCAGCTGTTGCTGCTGTGGGCTCGTTCGCGGTCGCAGGTGCGGCTGAAGCACGTGAAATCAAGATCGTCGGTTCGTCGACGGTTTTCCCATACACACAGGCGGTTGCCGAAGAGTTCGCCAGGGCGGGTGGCAAGGCCCCGACGGTCGAATCGACCGGCACCGGCGGCGGAATGAAGATCTTCTGCCAGGGCGTTGGCGAGGCTCATCCCGACATCACCGGCGCTTCGCGCGCCATGAAGTCGTCGGAGAAGGAACTCTGTGACAAGAACGGCGTCACCGACGTGACAGAGGTTCTTCTTGGCTATGACGGCCTGTCGATCGCCAACTCGCGCAATGGCACGAAGTTCAGCGTAACCAAAGAGCAGGTTTACCAGGCGCTCGCTTCGAAGGTTCCAGTCGATGGCAAACTCGTCGACAACCCTTACAAGAAGTGGTCGGACATCGACAAGGCGCTTCCCGATCAGGCGATCCTTGCCTATGGTCCGCCGCCGACTTCCGGCACACGCGATGCTTTCGTCGAACTCACGTTCCATAGCGTTTGCAAGAATGCCAAGGAAGGCTACTGGGCTGAAGTTGCGAAAGACAAGGCAGCTCAGAAGAAGGCCATCAAGTCCGACTGCACCGCCATGCGCACAGACGGCCCGTTCATCGAAGCCGGCGAGAACGACAACCTGATCGTTCAGCGGCTCGATGCCGATCCGAAGGCTGTCGGCATCTTCGGCTACTCGTTCCTGTTCGAAAACCAGGACAAGCTGCAAGCAATCCAGATCGGCGGCGTCGAGCCCTCGATGGACACTATTGCTTCGGGCGACTACGGCATCTCGCGCCCGCTGTTCATCTACATCAAGAACGCCCACCGCAAGGTCATCGACGGCATGGAAGCCCTCATAAAGGAATACGTGTCCGACAAGGCCATGGGTGAGGGCGGCTATCTGTCCGAGCGCGGTCTCGTCGTCCTTCCGGCTGGTGAGCTGAAGAAGGTTCAGGATGCAGCGCTCAACGCCAAGAAGATGGCTGCGGCGAAGTAGCCGGCTTGGTGCAAATGTTTGCGCTTAGTGATAATTGACGGCGGCCGCGCATGTGGCCGCCGTCCGCTCTGTTAGCAGCTAGTGGCCCGTCGCGCCTAAATCGCATCATAGCCGCGACCTCGTTCGATTTAGGCGCGACATGAGGGCCACTAGCAACATCAATGACTTCGTGAGGCGTTTACACGCCTTA
>LOEV01000171.1 GCA_001516065.1 Alphaproteobacteria bacterium BRH_c36 | reverse complement strand
CGAGCGCCGGCGCCGTCAATGCCGTCGCGCTGGCGGCCGGGCTTTGCGATGGCGGCCGGGATGGCGCGCGCGACAAGCTCGCCACCGTCTGGCACAGCGTTCACAAGGCCGGCGTGCCCGACCTGATGCGATTCAACCCTTTTCTCTACAGTCTCAGCCGCCTGCCGGCGGTGACGCAAATGGCGGGGCTTTTCTCACCTTATGAATTCAATCCTACGGGCTTTGATCCGCTAAGGCGGCTGCTCATCGAAAACATCGATTTCGACCGGCTGCGCCAGAGCGCCCCGATCGAACTCATCGTGTCCGCGACCGACGTTGCAACTGGCAGGGCGCGGCACTTCCGGCGCAAAGAACTTGCCGTCGAAGCGGTACTGGCCTCCGCCTGCCTGCCGACACTGCATCATGCCGTCGAGATAGATGGCCGCGCCTATTGGGACGGCGGTTTTTCAGCGAATCCGGATCTTGTCACGCTGGCCAGCGAGAGCCCGGTCAAGGACACCTTGATCGTACAGCTCAACCCGACCGCGATCGGGAGCCTGCCGAGGGGGGTTCGCGAGATCAGCGATCACGCCAACACGCTGACCTTCAACGCGCCGCTGCTGCGCGATGTCGAGATCATCGAGACGGCGCGCAAAGCGCTTCGCGCATCGTGGCTCCCGGGTCATGGGACGATGGTGCGGCTGGCGCGGCACCGCTTCCATCTCGTCGAAGCCAGCCGCTATACGAGTGCGCTGAAGCCCGACAGCAAGATGCAGCCCGACCGAAGTGTCTTGAATTATCTGTTCGGCGCGGGGCGCACCGAAGCCAGCAAGTGGATCGAACAGCATCTCAAGCACGTGGGGCGGCGTGCCAGCATTGACCTCAGGCAGCGCTACCTGTTGCCCGCCGACGTACAATTACCGGTGAACCCGATCGAGCCATCTGCGGTCGAAGTATCGGAGAACTCCGAACCGGCCTTGCGGTCGGAGCCGCAGAGCGCCTGAGGCCCAGTTCGGCATTTCGATAGACGCTGCAATCGCAACCGGCGTGGTGCGATTGAGCTGCGTGTCGACGCCTGCGATCAGCCGATAAGCTTGGCGTAACCGTCGCGCGTGGTCTCCTCGATCAGAGCCTTGCATGCCGCGTGCGCACGATGAGCCGGCGCGATTTCGCCGACTTCATTTGCGGCGATGTCGTCGCGCTTGGCGAAGACGATCGGGGTTGCCACGGGGATCAGCATGGCGCCCTGCTTGTTGAGCGTTGTGATCAGCCCGCGCATGTGGGCGGACTGGTCGAGTTGGGAGACCATTACCATGCGCATCGCGCCCTTGGTCAGCGAGACGAGGTGGACGAACATCGAGGAAGCGGGAACGTAGATGCGGCCGCGGTGCTGGTAGGTGACGTCGGGGCGTTCGCTTTCCTCAAACAGCAGGCTCGGCCAGTCGGGATCCCAGACGATGTCGGTGCGGTAGGCGACATAGGTGTCGGCCTTGGAGAATGATGGGCGAACGGTGAGGTAACAGCCGATGTAATGGTCGACGGCCGCCTTCGTGTAGGCGCCCATGTAGACGGGTGCGGCGTGTCCACCGTCGCCTCTCAGTTCCATCGGTCCAGAGACGGCGGCCCCGCTCCATCCCTGCTTGATCGTTTCGAAATCCAGTCCCAGAACCGCGCAGACATCGAACAGCGTCTGATCGCGCACCTGCCGGCCGGCGATCATGTTCTGCACGGTCTTCTCATGGCAGCAGGCAGTATCTGCGAGTTCGGCCTGCGTCATCTTCTTCTCGATCATCGCAGTGCGGATCTTGGCGATGGCGGCGGCGCGGTCGGTGGAAAGGTTCTGCTCGGGCATCGATTGGTTCTTTTCGCGGGATCGGCGGTGAGTTGCGCGGGCGATGCCGGGCTGCGGCGCGGGCCTTGCGGCTCCTTGCGGGAAACTACCGGGATTTGCGCTTCGGAAGCAATCGGCAACAAGAGGCATTGCGAAATGTTGGGCCGGATGCCGACGCGTGCTGCGCCTTCAGGTGTCATTCCCGGCTTGTCGAGGCATCATCCATTCATCGGACCTGCAAGTCTGCGACCTTCAATTCATTTCGCATCGGTTCCCTAGGGAACAGCAGGCAGGAGAGAACGGGATCAAATTCGCCATATCGAGAGCTTGGTTTTATCACCAAGACATTTGCTGACTATCTCTATTCCTGCGCCAGGTTGGGATGCCCCCCGCAACGAGTTCCCGGCGGCGTCAATTTTCAAAGGTTTGCCGACCGTTCGGACCGGTCGGCAGGCAAGGGACGCCGGCTGGTTTCGAGACCGCCAGACGGCGTCCCGTTTTTTGAAGAGGGGATAATGAGTGCGTATTGAAAAAAGGCCGCTGGCGAATTGCCAGCGGCCCGTTTGTCTTGCCCAACACTCGGCAAGCCGGTGTTTCTCTTTAGTTCCCAACACTCGGCAAGCCGGTGTTGGGGGACGCGACGTCAGCCGCGGCCGAGAACCTCGACGGAGACGGAAACGACGCCGGCATTCTGCATACCGATCTTGTAGGCAGCGGCTTTCGACAGGTCGATGATGCGGCCCTTGATGTAGGGACCGCGGTCGTTGATGCGCACGGTGACCGAGCGGCCGTTATGCTTGTTGGTGACGCGGACGCGGGTGCCGAAGGGTAGCGTCTTGTGGGCGGCCGTCATGGCGTTGGGGTTGAAGCGGCCGCCGGAAGCTACAGCCTGGGGCTGCCAGTAGTACGAAGCCTTGCCGTGCAGAGTGCCGCCGCCCGAGTAGCTCTTCGAATAGCTGCGCTTGGCGTACTTTTTCGACTTGCCGTAGCTGCGCTTGGCAGTGCGCTTCTTGCTCGAGGAGTAACCCTTCTGCGAATAGCGCTTCTTCTTGTAGGTGTGGTGCTTGCTGGCCGCCTTGCGGCTGGTGGTCTGGCGGGTTGCGGATTTGCGATAGGTATTCTTGGTAGCAGCATTGTAGTGGTTGGCGTTGCAGGCGTAAGCCGGGCCGCGGCATTTCCATTTGCCGCCGGCCGCCTGGGCAGCGAGCGAACCGAACGTCAACAAAGCGACAAGTGCGACTAGAATCGTGCGCATGATATTCTCCCTGCGTGAACGGCAGTGCTGCGGCGCAACAAGATTCTCGTCCGCGGAAGATTTGTTCCGGCGGCTGACAAAATCAGGTCGGTGGAGCTATGTCTGCTCGCAGAGCAGACGCTGAGCTTCAGATTAAACCGCAGCACAACACCAGAAACCTATCTGCCGTCGTGCTAATCGAGTAGGCCGGCCGCATCTCGCGTACCGACCGAGGTCTGGCGGCGGGAAGCAACACCGGCTGAGCCTTAGCGTCAACCGTTCTTATTGTGATTTTTGTTTCAATCAAGGTTGGTGGTTCTTGATTCAAAAAGACTTTTTGATTTCCTGCGTGAACTGACCGTGACCGCAGGTCGCAGGGCTTCTCGCAATTGCGAATAGTTTGCAACCGGATTGGGCGGTGCGGTGCAGCATCGCGTGCGGTCGCGGCTCAACCGCCTGCCCCTTTTCGGAGTGAAACGTTCAAGGAACGTCCCTGTCGCGGCAGACCGCGCTCACCATTCTTGGAACCGTGACCGCGTTCCAGGCTGCTGTTTTGTCCCATTATCAAATTGCAAGCGTGCAGCTCGCTTTCGGCAAGAGGCGGGCTCGGTATTGCTGAAACGTGCTCCAAAGCAACATCTGATCTGACGAAATCGCGAAGATTGATCGCATATGGCCGGTTGATGCTTTAGTGGTGATAGGGGCGTTGGCGATGGTTGGGGGGGAGATGACAGCGAATGCCGGACGAGCAGATCAGGTAGGATTCCGCGAAGCGCTGGGCGTCTGGGTGAAGATCGGCTTCCTGTCGTTTGGTGGTCCGGCGGCGCAGATTGCGCTGATGCATCGCATACTCGTCGACGAGAAACGCTGGCTTGCAGAGCGCTCTTTCCTGAGTGCGCTCAACTTCTGCATGCTGCTGCCAGGACCGGAGGCCATGCAGCTCGCGACGTATGCGGGTTGGCGGATGCACGGCGTGGCGGGCGGCCTTGCCGCCGGTTTGGCGTTCGTACTGCCCGGCGCGTTCCTGATGCTCGGGCTGGCGAGTCTTTATGCGTTCTATGGGTCATTGCCGGCCATGGAGATCCTGTTTCTCGGGGTCAAGGCGGCGGTGCTTGCAATCGTGCTCGAAGCGCTATTGAAGGTGGCGCGCAAGGCGCTGAAAACGCAGGGCCACTGGTTCATCGCCGCAGCGGCTTTTGTGGCGCTGTTCTTCTTACACGTCCCGTTTCCAGTCGTGATCATCGTGGCCGCCTTTGCCGGTGCCGTGATGGGGTGGCGCGGAACGGGAGCATCTGCTGGCGCCGATGAAAGCCAAGACCACGGCCTGTCGCAGAGGTCCATGGGCGAGCCGAAGACGATTCTCACGATTGCCTTATGGCTGGCGATCTGGCTCGTCCCGATCGCGGTTCTCTGGATGTCGCTCGGCGGGGATCACGTCCTGGTAAAGATCGGTGTGTTCTTCTCTAAACTCGCGGTGGTGACGTTCGGGGGCGCCTATGCCGTGCTGGCCTACATGGCCCAGGAAGTCGTGCAAGGTTACGGTTGGCTCGAGGCCGGCGAGATGGTCGATGGACTCGGACTTGCCGAGACGACGCTTGGGCCGCTGATCCTGGTGACGGAGTTCGTCGGGTTTCTCGCTGCGTTCAAGGAGGGGGGCAGCCAGGCTTTCCTGATGGGGATGGCGGGAGCAGTGGTGACGTTGTGGGCGACGTTTGCGCCGTGCTTCCTGTGGATCTTCGCTGGGGCGCCCTACGTCGAGCGCCTGCAGCAGATGAAGCGGGCGCAGGCAGCGCTGTCGGGTGTGACGGCAGCGGTCGTCGGCGTCATCCTGAACTTGAGCATATGGTTCGGATTGAAGGTTCTGTTTACCGATTTCGTGCCATTCGGTGCCGGCCCCGTGCATCTCGACATGCCGGTGCTCGCCTCGCTCGACTGGCGCGCCGGTGCGCTAGCTGTTCTTGCCGGTGTCGTCTTGTTCCGGTTTCATGCCGGTGTCATTGTGACGTTGCTTGTCAGCGCTGCGGCATCGTTTGCGATCAGCGCGCTGACCTGAGGCGTCCTGGCCTTTCGAATGACGAGACAGGAGACTTCGATGAAAAGACTCAAGGCCGCGTTGTCGGCTGTGCTCGTCGGTGCCTGCGCAGCGGCAGGTGGCGCAGGGCCCGCGGATGCCCGTGTCGTCTGCAAGGACGGGTACCGTGTCCTTAACGGCAAGCTGCTCGGCACGCCCTATTGCCAGGACCTTTATCTGGTTCAGGTGGGGCGTGAGTTCGGTGTGAGGGTTAGCGCGCGCGAGATTCTCAATAACCCAAACAGCAAGCGCGAGCTGTGTCAGTTCATCGGGTGGGATATCCGCGTTCAGCACATATGCGAACCGGTGCTGCCGCGACGGGGACCATTCTGATCGGGCAGCCGCCCTGCGTCCAAAGAAAATAGGTGAAGCCTCGATCAGCTGGTGCTGCCGGTGCTCTTGAGGGACCCGGCGTCGAGATTGGGCGTAACTTCGGCAGGATCCTGCGGGCGCCGGACGCGGCCATCGAACTGGGCACCTTCGGAGATGGCCAGCTTCTGGTGGAAAATATCGCCGTCGACGCGCGCACTCGGCATCAAGGTGACGGATGCGCCGCGCAGGGCGCCGTTCACCTGTCCTTCGATCTGGATGTGATTGGCGGTCACTGTACCCAACACCCGGCCCCTCGGGCCGACGATGACTTCCTTGCCGTTGATGTCACCCTGTATCGTCCCGTTGATCTTGACCCGGCTCTGCGAGATGACGGTGATTTTTTCGCCTACAATTGCAAGGTCTTCACCGATAACAGATTCGCCCGTGGCGGCTGGAACCGAGACCGGGGCGGGAACTGGTGGAGCCGGATGCGCGGGGGCCGCTGGTGCCGGTTGGTCTGGAGGTCTTTGATCCTGGTTACGCCCGAACACGCTATAGCTCCCTCGACGGTTACACTCGATCACCGCACCATGCGCGCAAGATCGTGGAAAGTCGAGCGGCACCGATCGGCATCATCAAGCCGGTCGCGAAGTGTTGCCGGTAAAGCGATGGGGACCGTGCATTGCGGGCGGAACACGCCCGTATCGCTCAGGTCGCCAGGCGACCGTTTGTTTCGCGGCGAAGGCGTTTGATGTTCAAGTTGGCAGCCGTAGCCAATGGGCGCCCTGAAATCAGTTGTTCTGGGCGAACTTGGTGTCAACTGCCACGCCTTCGCTGATCGTCTGGTAGACGACACAATAGCGTTCGGTGAGCTTGGCGAGCGTGGCGATCTGCTCTTCGCTCAAGTCGCCGTCGAGATCAAAGCGAAGGCGGACAGCGCGGAAGCCGACCGGGGCCTCGCGGTCAACGCCGAGAGTGCCGCGGAAGTCGAGATCGCCCTCTGCGGTGACGGTGCCGGCCCGTAGCGGCAGTTCGAGTGCCGTTGCGACGGCCTTCAGCGTCACTCCGGCGCATGCGACGAGGGCTTCAAGGAGCATATCCCCCGAACAGGCCTCGATGCCCGTTCCCCCCGTGGCCGGGTGCAGCCCGGCTTCGATAACGGCCTTGTGGGTTTGCAGAGAGCAACTGATACCCTCCCCCAGACGGCCCTCGGCTTTCAACGTCACCACTGCCGCACCAGGATCGCTGCGGTAGCGCTCCTTGAGCGGGGCCTGAAGCGCCTTCAGCTTATCGCCGTCCATAGGATTTCCTCCAGGCCTCGCTCGCGCCGTGGCTGGGCGCCACCGTATCCCAATCAGCGGGGGATGTAGATGTCGACGAAGGGTGCGCGGACGTGGACGCCGCGGCGGCTGCGGCGAACGCTGGCGTAGGGAGCGTCGACATCGACGGTGCCACGATATGTATCGACGTCCGTGTAGGGGGCTTCGACGTAGCGTTGGTGGCGATGATGACGGTGGGAGTGCGAATACCTGCGGTACCTTCGATCGCGCTTCCAGCCGACGTCGACGATAGTGCCGGCAGATTTGGCGGCGGACGGTGATGCAGCGTTGAAGGGCGCGGCCGTGGCGGTCGCGGAACCGGCGCAAACGCCAAGCGCAAGGGCCGCGGCGGTCAGGAAGAGCTTGTTGGAGACGATCATGGTGACATCCTTACTTGCTTGATTCCTCATGCGTTTTTTTGCAGCGGCCAAGGTGGCCGCGGCGTGGCGATGGGGTAGTCTCTAGTGGCGCTATCCGGGCGTCAACTGGACCGCTTCATTGCGCCGCGGACGACGAGCCAGGCGGTGACAGCAGCCATTATGGCAATGAGAATTGGCAGGGCGGGGGCGATGATTGGCAGAACCATAGATCGGCCAACGGCCAGCGTGATGCCATCGGGACCGCTTGTGAAGAAGGCAAGCCAGAAGCCGATCTGGACGAGTGCTGCGATTGCCGCTGGTAACAATGCCGCGACGATAGGCCAGCGGCTGAGAGACAGCTTGCGATAACGCCTGAACAGGATCCAGCCAAGAAACGGGATTGTGGTAAGTGTGAGTGTTGCCGGCCCGTAGAACCCGAACCAGCGCGGGCCACCGCCAAGGTGCAGAGCAAGCGCGAGGAGAATAACTGCGGCGGCAAGTGACAAAATGCGTGTCAGATAGTGGCGCGTGTCCATCGCGTCTGGATCTCCGGAGAATGGGGGCGCGGACTTATAGCGGGCGGTTTACGCGAATTCGCATTTTCCAGATTGGTTTCAACAGGAATTCGTGCAGGTGTTCTTTCATCTATTCTGTCCAGATGCGTGTAGGGGCTTTCGGGCGGCGAAGACTGCGCGAGTGCATGTTGAGGCTTTCTGATTGTCAACACGGCGCAAGCGCGTGTTGAGCATGAGACACAGGCACGACTTCAATTGCCCGCACCAGACGGTTTCGGCTTCAGAATTGGCCGAATCGCGCTTGTCAGCGGGTCAGCAACGCGCTTCGCTACGCCCCGTTCGGTATTTTCAGGGGCGCACCATGTCTGTTGGGGCACGTATCTTCGTTGCGGTCAATTTCATCATCCTCGGGTTGTCGTTCATCGCGACGACGGTCGTTCTGTTTTCCGAGTACGGCCTCGACGGACAGGTCGACTGGACGGCATTGGCAACCTATTATTCGCACCTCTTCATCTTCTTCCCGACGTTCGGGATCCTGGCGCTGATTGCCTTCTACGTTCCAGCCAGCATTCTCGTCGATATGTACTGGACGTACGTGCCCAACGGTCGCGTCCGCTTTTCCATCGGCTATGTCGTCGCGATCCTGCTGGCGCTTGTCGGTGGCAACATCATCGGCGGCGGCGGCGGGCTGAAATCGATCTTCGAGGTCAAGCCGGGGGTGCTAGTAGCCGACAAGGGTGAGCCGTCCGGCTGTAACGCAGGATCGGGGGCCTGCCAGCGCGCATCTGTGCTCAAGTCGCTGGCCAATGTCCGCCTGCAATCGACCAAGCGGCTGGGCATGTCGCAGTTCGTGCGCAATTGCACGCCCGACGATCTGTTCGATTCCCAACCCGAGCGGGACAGAAAACTCCACTGCTTCGTGACGCTGAGCCTCGTCAATGCCGATCAGTGCTGCCGGGCGCAGCAGCGATTTGGCGAGGCACTCAACAAGATGCACGAAGTCGAAGCGAACCGCTCTGTCACCGGGACAGCGCACCGCTACCTGCTGCCGCTGAAGGTGTTTTTTCTCCTTGTGGTCCTGGCGATTGCGATCCTGCTGGTGATCCGCCACCGGTTGCTGGAGGAGCACTACGCGCCCTACATGAAAAAGCTGCAGAGAGGCGTGCTGATCGGCGCCTCGGCGATGCTGGTCTGGCCGCTGATGAACCTGGCGTTCCTGCAATCGTCGGGGCTGCTCTATGGAACCGCGCACGAGAGCGTCTACAGGGATGCCTCGCCGGTGATCCTCGCAGTCTACGTGTTGTGGGCGCTGCTGCTCGTATTCTTCTTCTTCAAGTCGTTCGACGGCGCCGACAAGGACATGGAGAACATGGGGAGAATTGGCGGCATAGTGGGTTCGGCGGTCTTCGCATTCAACTATCAGACGATCGTTGATTACGCTGTTCGCTTCGCGGGTTCGGGGGCGACGGCCTTGACCCTTGGAACAATATTTGCCGTTGCCGTCATCGCGCTCGTGGCGGTTGTCCTGCAGCCGAAACGCTCGCCAACTGGAAAGCTGATGTTCGACAAGTAGGAGCGTCGCTCGTCGGCCCGTTGTCCGATAGTTGCCTCAAGCGGCATGCGAATTTGCGTGGGCCGCATCGATCCAGGCTTTGATCTTTTCGATGTCAGGCGGTTCGCCATCGCGCAGCAGCCTGCGGCCCGATTGCGTTGCCGCGAAGGCCAGGATATCGGCGGCGAGAGCTTCGGGTTGGGCTTCGGCGATGTCCTCGGAATAGCGATAGCCAGCGCCGACCAGCAACTGCGATTGCGTTACTCTGAGACCGGGGATTGCCAGCATCAGGCGGGATTCGTCCTGCCAGCCCTCGACTGTTGTCGCGTTGATGCGGCTGTCGCCGACATTGGCGGCGATTTTCGCCGGGTCGGCCTGCATCAAGTCGGACACGGTGAGGAGACCGAGCTTGCCAAGGCGTTCGGCGGTCTTCGGTCCAATCGAGGGGGTGGCTTCGATGGCGTCGGCCAGTGCCAGGCGGTAGCGCTCGCCGGCGGGCTGCAACACCGCGAGTTGGGGTGTGGATTTCCTGGGCGTTTCCGGCTTTGAATCCGCGCCCGGCTTTTCCCTGATTGCTGGGTAAACCGGAGCGGGCCTCACCAGATTCTCGATTTCCCTAATAGCCGATGGGCGATTGGCCGGGGCGATGCCGAGAAGGGACTGCCGGGCAGACTTCTCTTTGCCGCTCATGAGGCGCTTGGCGCGCTCGGCGGCCCTTGCGGCAGCACGCGGCGCGGCGATCTCGGCGTTGTGCAAATCGCGAACCGCACGATCGTCTTCGGGAAGCGTTGTTTCTACCCGGCCGGTGGCCATCAGCTCATCGTACATGGCAGCGACTTCGCGCCGGGTTGCGGCGTCTTCGATGCGATTGAGGATCCAACGCACAGGAATCTGCAAGGTGGCGAGCAGACTTTGCGCGGTCAGGCCGACGGCAGGCGGCTCGGTGCCGGCTTCGGCAATGGCGCGGTCGAGGAGACGGGCAAAGCCGGTGCGTGCATAAACCAGGAGGTCACCGATCAGGCGCCGTGCAACCGGGTCGAGGCCCTTTTCTGGCGACACGACGCCGGTGTTGATGTCGTAATGAGCAATGAGCCTTTCGTATTCGGCGTGGCTCGTCTCGGCACCAAGACAGACGTAATCCTGGAGCCAGCCATCGGCTTGAGCCGGCTGCGGTGCGGAGGTCGCCTTGCGGATTTCAGCTGCGCCAACGAGGCTGTCATAGGATTTGCTGATCGACCATTCGGTGGCGCGGTGGATCGCGTTTTCGGCTTCCGATTGGGCGGTGTGGAAGGGCATCAACGGATCGGTGAAGTAGTGCGAGAGGATGCCGGCGCACCAGGCAGCCTCGCTCCACTTCCTGTTTTGCAAGGCTTCGACGAGGTGGGCATACCAGTTGCGCGCCTTCTCGGGGGCGCCGCCCCAGTAGTCGTCGCCGGGATGCAGGACGTGATTCTTGAAGTCCTTGAATTCTTTGTCCGGGGCCTTCGATCCTTCGATATAGGACTTGGCATTGGCGAGAAACAGCCGCTGCCACTTTTCGGCGTCCCGGCCGCTCAGGTGGAGGAGCGCGTCAAGCGCGATTTTGTGATGGGTGCCGGAAGCGTGGGCGGCGCGGATGATTTTGAATGCAAGGCTCATGCGATCTCGTCCTCTCAAGGCGCCGGGAATTCGGTGCAGGGTAGGGTGAGTCGCGCAATTCAGGAATTGACCGGCCTTCGAAGGTCATCGAGCGATGCCTGAGTGCCGCTATGAGGCGCTATGCAAGTCGGGGCTAATCGCGGTTGGCAAGCGGGCGCAGGCGTGACGTGCCCGCTCACTTGGCGCGGATGATGAGGGGGCCGGAAACCGTGTCCGCCTTGTTCTTGCCGCGCCGGCAGCGACCCGAGCAATAGCGGATATCGTCCCAGACGCGGGCCCACTTCTTGCGCCAGGAGAAGGGCCGGCCGCAGGTGGCGCAGATTTTATGTGGCAGGTCGTGCTTGTTGATCTTGTTGGGCACTGGCTTGAACTACCGACCTTCACGCCACCAGGCGAGCGAGAGGAGAGCGAGCAGCATGGCGAGGGCGGCAAAGCCGGTGACCATCGGGGTCAGTTTGACGCCTCGGGTAATGTAGGCTTCGCGGTCGTGCAGGCCAAGCCAGCCGGAGCCGGCAAAGATGCGGGCTCCTTTCAGCATCGAGATGCGCGGGACGGTGACGGAAGCGGCATCGGCGGAAGCGAGAAGTCCGGAAGATTTGGTCCAGAACTCACCGCCGCCGGTGGCGTTGGAAATGGGCCGCAGCTTGTCGGCGGTGGCGGTGACTTCGCTCATCTCGCGGGTGTCTTCGGTCCCGGCGTAGGCGACGGCGGAGAGCTTTCCGACCGGCGGCGGGGCCTCGCTCTCGGCCTTGTAGAGTCCCGGAAGCTTGACTTCGAGGGTCTTGCGCCAGATGCCGGGCTTGACCTTATCGAGGGTGATCGTCTCTTCCTCGCCGCCAGGCGAGTAGATCTTCACCGGTTCGATTTCGTCGCCCATGGAATAGCGCTCGATTGTCAGGTTGAGCCCCTTGGCATCCGCGATAATGCGCTCGTCCTCGAGGTCGGGTTCCTTCATCAACCAGTGGGACAGCTTGCGCAGGAGGTCGGTGTGCGGGCCGCCGCCTTCGAAGCCGCGCGCCCAAAGCCAAGCGTGGTCGGAGGTCAGGAGCGCGATGCGGCCTTCGCCGCGGCGGTCGAGTATGAGGAGCGGCTTGCCGTCGGCGCCATTCATCAGCACGTTGCCGCGGCTGGTTTGCACTTCGACGTCGACTTGGCGAAACCAGCGGCCCCAGTCGGGCTCGCCGTTGGCTGCCTTGGCGCCGGGAAGATCGCGGGTGACGGGATGGCGATTACCGTCTTCGGAGAGCGTCGGTTTGAACGGCTTTTCGATGACACGGCCGAGGGGCTTGCCGGGGATGACCGGATTGAGCGGCGTCCGGAACAGGCTGTAGCGACCGGCGAAGTCGTCCCCTGCGGCGATTAGAACAGCGCCGCCGTGTTCGTTCACATAGCGGGCGATGTTGTCGTAGTAGCCGAGTTGCAGGATGCCGCGGTGGGTGTAGCGGTCGAAGATGATGAGGTCGAAATCGTTGATCTTGTCGGAGAACAGTTCGCGCGTGGGAAACGCGATCAGCGAGAGCTGATTGATGGGCGTACCATCCTGCTTTTCGGGCGGACGCAGGATGGTGAAATGGACGAGGTCGACGGCGGCATCCGATTTTAGAAGGTTGCGCCATGTGCGCTCGCCTGCGTGCGGTTCGCCCGAGACAAGCAGGACGCGCAGATTTTCGCGCACGCCTTCGGCGGCAACGACGGCGCGGTTGTTGGCTTGCGTCAACTCTCCTTCAACGGGCTCGAGTTCGACTTCGAGGATGTTGGTGCCGGCATGGGGAAAGGGCAGGTCAATGAGTTCCTTGGCGCCGATCTCGGTGGTCAGCGTCTCGTCGGGCTGGCCTTCGCGGCGCACCTTGAGGCGGACGATGGGGCTGCGGGTGCCAGCGGTTCCCGTTTCAACAACGCGCAATTCTATGTCACGCGACTGGCCGACAATGCCGTAGCGAGGCGCAGTGATGATCTCGATGCGGCGGTCGAATTCGCCGGGGCGGCCGGTGATGAGCGCATGCACGGGAGCGTCGAAGCCGAGGGCGGCGGCCTTCTCGGGGACGTCGTGGATCTGGCCGTCGGTCAGCATGATGACGCCGGCAATGCGGTCGGGAGGGGTGTTGGCCATCGCCTTGCTGAGAGCGGCGAACAGTTGCGTGCCAGTCACACGGCCGGTGGTGTCGGACCTCGCCGTCACCCACTTCACTTCGAGCTTGTCGAGGCGGCCGAGCCGGCTTTCCAGTTCCGCGCGTACGGCGGCGGACTGCTCC
>LOEV01000170.1 GCA_001516065.1 Alphaproteobacteria bacterium BRH_c36 | reverse complement strand
CAGGTGCGCTACACTAGTGTTCCGGTTCTGACATTTGCTTCCCCGCGCTGCTAGGTTCGGAGCAAATGTCAGAACCATAAGGAACACTAGCAACACTATGATTTTAGTGTAGCTTTTGCACCTGACGTTTGGTTTAGAGTCCAGCCGCACGCGGGTACCAAACGTCAGGTGCGCTACACTAGTGTTCCGGGCCTCCGGACTGCACAGGCAATGGACAGCAACCCGGCACAGTCAAGCTCCCCAGAAATCAAACAGAGCCTGCGACCAGCATCCGACATGAACAAAATCGACAAGATCCCCGGCACCGCAACCGACGACGCCCTCACCTTCTACGATGAAGCAGTTTCCTCCCGCATGCTGCTCGGTACCGCGCTCTATCCCTCGCCGCAGGTCATGGCCGATGCAGTGAAGGCATCGGGCTGCCAGATCGTGACGGTGTCGCTGCGCCGTGAAACCGCGCGCGGCAAGATCGGTGCGCGCTTCCTCGAATTGATCAACGGTCTAGGTGTCCATGTCCTGCCGAATACCGCCGGTTGCCGCACGGCCAAGGAAGCCGTCACCACCGCCCGGATGGCCCGCGAGCTGTTCGGCACGCCGTGGATCAAGCTGGAGGTGATCGCCAATGACGACACCCTGCAGCCCGATCTCTTCGGCCTCGTCGAAGCAGCCGTCGAATTGGGACGCGATGGCTTCCAGGTGTTTCCCTATACAACCGAGGACCTCGGCGCCGCCGAACGCCTCGTTAGCGCCGGATGCCAGGTGTTGATGCCGTGGGGTGCGCCGATCGGAACGGGCCGCGGTCTGGCCAATCCCTACGCGCTGCAGACGATGCGCAATTATTTTCCCGAGATCCCGCTCGTCGTCGACGCCGGCATCGGCGCGCCATCGCATGCCGCACAGGCGATGGAGATGGGCTACGATGCGGTTCTGCTCAACACCGCCGTCGCCAAGGCCGCCGATCCGGTGCGCATGGCGGCCGCTTTCGCGCAGGCGATTGACGCCGGCCGCGCCGCGTTCTGTTCCGGCCTCATGCAGCGCCGCGACATGGCCGCACCCTCCACCCCGGTCGCCGGCACGCCGTTCTTCGACCTCGACAATCCCACCTCGAAATCTGGTGGCACATCATGAGCGAGCCGATTGGTCTCGACATCTTCTATCCGATCGTACCCGATGTCAGGTGGCTGGCGCGCATCGCGCCCCTCGGTGTGCGCTGCATTCAGTTGCGGCTGAAGGATGCTTCGCCCAAGGAAGTGCGACGTCAGATTTCGGCCAGTGTCGAGATTACGCGCGAACATTGCTGCCAGTTGATCGTCAATGACTATTGGGCCGAAGCCATCGATATCGGCGCCGATTACATCCACCTCGGCCAGGAGGACCTGGCTGAAGCAGACCTCGCTGCCATCAAGAAGGGTGGTCTGCGGCTCGGCATCTCGACCCACGACAAGGCCGAACTCGACATCGCGCTCGCAGCCGAGCCCGATTACGTCGCCTTGGGGCCGATCTATGAGACGAAACTGAAGGCGATGAAGTGGGAGCCGCAGGGGCTGGAACGGGTGACCGAATGGAAAAGCCGGATCGGCCGCCGCCCGCTCGTCGCCATCGGCGGAATCACGCCGGTTCTGGCCGCCGACGTCTTGGCTGCCGGAGCCGACAGCGTCGCCGTCATCACCGATTTTCTCACCCACCCCGACCCCGAAGAGCGGATTCGGGAATGGCTGGTGCTCATTGACGGACTTCGTGGCCGCGTCTCCTGAACTTTCGCACCTCTCCAGCTTGACGTGCCCGCAGATGCACGATTGTGCGGGCTTGTCACCGAAACGATATAAAACCGTCGTAGAACCTTTCTGCGGGGTGTCACAAACAGTTGCGTCGCGGATCGAGAGTTCGATGCCATGGGGTTCCGTTTCAAAAAACAGGAAGACTTCCAAAAGGGCTTCGTGCGGATCGCTGGCGAGCAAATCGCGCGCGCGACGCGCGAGTGGAAGAATGCCGACCGCGCCGTCGCTGTCCACGAAACGCGCAAGTGCCTGAAGCGGCTGCGCTCGCTCTTGGCTCTTGCGAGGCCGGTTCTGGAGCAGCAGGCCTGCCGCGCCGAAAACGCCAATCTGCGCGCCATCGCGCGTTCGCTTTCGGTATCGCGCGATCGTCAGGTGATGCTCGACACGATCGACCAGCTGATGCCCGATGCGACGCGCGAAGATGCCGGCTGGCTGAAGCGGCTGAGGCGGTCGGCGTCCCGAGAGATCACCGACGCGCCGGCCGGCACGACGCCGAACGAAAAGAAGACGGCCAAGGCCATTGCCGAGGCTGGCAAGCGGCTCGCGGCGCTTGAACCGCAGGCAAGCGGCTTTGATGTCGCCGCCGCCGGCTTCGAACGTACCTATCGTCAGGGCCGCGAAAGGATGTCCGAACTCTCCGCCGGCTACAGTGTCGAGGCCTCGCACGACTGGCGCAAGCGCGTCCAGGCGCACTGGCGTCAACTGTCGTTGCTTGCCCCTGCATGGCCCGCCTACTTCCAAACCCGCATCGCGCTGGCCCGCCAGCTCTCCGATGCGCTGGGCCACGAACACGATCTGGCGGTCCTCGCGGACTACGTTCGCGGCCCGGGGAAGGCCGCACTGGACGAAGCTGGCGTTGGTACGATCTCCCGGCTAATCGAGAAGCGTCAGGAGGCGCTCCGCCAGCAGACTCTTTGCGATGGCAGGATACTGTTCGCCGATCCGCCGAAAGCGTTGACCAAGCAGGTTCGCCGCTACTGGGCGATTGCCGTCGAGTGGCCAACGTCGGTTGCCTCGACGCACCGGCAGGCGCGAACCGATCGCCAGGCCGGCGGGGTGCTGGCGCTGTCAGGCACCCCCCTTCCCAAAGGCGCGGCGTCCCCGGATAAGAGTCTGGTAAAGCCCGCAGCCGGACATGGCAGAACCGTTCCCGAAGAATCCTGAAGCGCTCGACGAGCCGCCGCCTATTCAGCGCCGCCTGCGCCCCGGCCTGCGGCGGGCCCTATAGACGCCGTCTTCGATCATCAGCGTTGCAAGGATGCCTTCGCGCAGGCCGCGATCGGCAACCCGCATGCGCTCGCAAGGCCACATCCGGATCAAGGCTTCGAGTATGGCGCAACCGGCGAGCACGAGGTCGGCGCGATCCCGCCCGATGCAGGGCTGCGCGATGCGCTCTTCATAGGTCTGCGCGACGAGTTCGTAGGTGACCGCCTGCGCATCGGAGACCGACAGCCAGCAGCCGTCAACCTTGTTGCGGTCGTATCGTGGCAGGCCGAGTTGGATTCCAGCAACCGTCGTCACGGTACCAGAGGTGCCCAGGAAGTGTGTGGAACGGGACGCGATGCGCGCGCCGAAACGGTGTTCGCGCTCGAACGGTTCGAGCATTTCGAGCACGTAATCGACCATTGCTTCAAAAAGCTTTTCGGTGACGAACTTGCCGCCGAAGTGCTCCGCCAGCGTCACCACGCCGACAGGCAAGGACGTCCAGGCCGCCATGCACGTCTGGGCGTCGAGCCGGTCGAGAGTGCGCACCGTCCGGCTCTGGAGCAGGTTGAGGTCAAGCCAGATCAGTTCGGAAGAACCACCCCCGATGTCAAACACCAGGACAAAGTCGCAGCGGGTATCGATAAGCGAAGCGCAACCCGCCACCGCAAGTCGCGCTTCCGTCTCCGCAGTAAGAATATCGATTTCCAGCCCCAGCCGGTCACGCACGCCATCCAGAAAGTCAATGCCATTCACCGCGATGCGACATGCTTCGGTCGCCACGAGTTGCGCCCGGTGAACGTCATTGCGTTCTATTTTTCCAGCGCACACGCGCAATGCTTCGAATGTCCGTTTCATCGCAGCATCCGAAAGTCGCCCGGACTGCGCAACTCCCTCCCCCAGGCGGATGATCCGCGAAAAGGCATCGATCACGCGAAAGCCGCGCCGGGTCGGACGCGCGAGCAACAGTCGGCAGTTGTTGGTGCCGAGATCAAGTGCGCCGTAAACGGGATTTTCCGGAATGTCGCGGGGCGCTTCGCGCTGGCGATCTGCGAGACCGGTGTTCCATTTTTCAGGAGCCCTCTCGTAGCCGGGTCCGCCATCGGCCGGATCTGGCAAATTCAATGCCGGCTGGCTGGTGTTGGCCTGAACGCCATCGTCCAGCCCCATCGAATCCTCGACAGGCACCGCATTTCCGGCAATCTGAGCGTCGTCTAGATCCGTTGAGTCGCCCACCGTTATCCTCTCCAGAACCTGGCGCAAGCTCCATCCCGCTCCGTTTCGGACGGAGCCGGGAGCCGCATCTTCAGGCATGCGTCTGGAATCGTCTTAGATACAGTGTAACACCTGAACGTCGGCGGTAAAGTGATTTGCCCGCCACGTTGCGTTTGCCGGGCCGAAAGCCCCTGAAAAATCAGGCAAATCGACGTTATACAAGTGACACAGGTGGTAGGCCGGCGGTGCCAGGGAGCCAAGGATCCGGCGCGGACCACGCACTGGAGCCGCCGTGACCCTTGCCAGGGCTGCTTCGCAGAAACCAGAGCGGCCTTGCAGATGCCGGCCACATCGTAGCCCTTCATGAAGGTTGCGCCCACCAATGCTTCTTGTTACATAGCCCGTTCACCGCACCGGCCACCTGAAAACGGCGTGCTGGCGGAATCCGCGCGGACCATGCCTCCGTGCCGTTGGGGAATAGGTTAACGGTAGACCCACGGACTCTGACTCCGTTAGTCCTGGTTCGAATCCAGGTTCCCCAGCCAATCTATCCGATAGATATCTTTGATGTTTGCAGTTTTTGAGGGCCGAAACTTGCCCGCCACATCCGCGCGTCAGCGCGTTCTACGTCGCATCACCAACGGCCATCGCGCGTCTCAGTTGCGCATGTCGATCGAACACCGTTGGCGGTGCGATTCTCGTCGCCTGCCCTCACGGGCGGATGGGTCAATTTTGCGCGCCCGCAGCATATATTTTTAACAGAAGTCAAGTGCACCCAATAGACGCAGAATTACTCTGTTTCGGAAAGGTTCCCAAGGAGCGGCTGGGCCCATGACGACGGTTGCGAAAGAATTTGACGCGGAAGCCGCTGTCGGTCTTTTTTCCGGTGTTTGCGAAGGTTCGCTCTCGCACCTCTACAGGTCCTCCCCGATAGAGATCGTTCCCGACGACACCATCATCATTTCGGAAGGGGTGCGGCTGCGCCATCTACACATCGTGCGCCGGGGCGTTATCGAGCTTTTCGCGCAGGCAGGTGAAAGCCGAACGACGATATCACTTCTTGGCCCGGGAGAATCCTTCATCCTGGCTGCGGTCGTGAACAACGCCGTCGCATTAATGTCGGCGCGGACGCTGGGCGGAACAGAGTTGATGCATATTCCGGCAAACTTATTCCGGAAGCTCCTGAAGAGCGATCAGCAGCTTTTGCGAAATGTAGCGTGTTCGTTAGCGGGCAACTTCCGCGGAGTCGTACGGCACTTGCGCGATCAGAAACTGCGATCGACAAACCAGCGCCTCGCCGCCTATCTCGTGCGGCTACACCAGCAGCAGGGCGCCCGAGGAGTGGTTAGGCTGCCGCTGCGCAAGAACTTGATTGCTTCATTGCTCGGAATGCAGCCCTCAAGCCTCTCGCGAGCTTTCGCCGACCTGCAGGTTCTAGGCGTCACTGTGGAGCAGGATCGGGTCAATCTGGCCAAACTGGAAGAACTCGAGACCTTCGCGTGCCTACACCAGAGAGTTGATGCAACCGATGCGACGCCAGTCAACAGGTATCGTAAGGTCGATGGAAGTCCCGAGCGATTGGAAAAAAAAGGAATCCGAGACCATGAGATTTAGCTTGATGATCCTGCTGGCGGTTTTCGCACTTCCGGCCAATGCCGAGGAAACGCTTTGTAAGAAGCTGGGAGGTGGCGATGCAATCTCGTCAGTGGTCAAATCTTTCCTCACGAAAATGCGTACCGACGATGCAGGCAAGCTCGGGCGCTTCTGGCTTCACCGCGGCGACGACGGCGTCGCCCGTGAGGAACAGCTTATCGTCGATTTTGTGCAGAGCGCGACCGGCTGCGACCGGCTGTATGTCGGTCGCGACATGGTTGTAGCGCATCGCGGGATGAAACTCTCGGCCAAGGACTGGGGCCGAACCGTTGATTTTCTTCGCGCGACGCTGGATGAATTCAAGGTGCCGGCGGAACTGCAGACCGAAGTGGTGGATCTCGTCGGATCGACCCGCAGCCAGATCGTCGAATGCGAGGATGACCGCTACGGTTGCAGGTGAGAGCGAGTAGAGTGCGTTCACTTTTGATGCACTCGCGGCCGCGCTCTACGACTTTGTGCTTTTGCGTGTCAGAACCACAAGACCGCGTACACTTTTGCTGACATGCACGAAGACGAGGTGGCCAGTCGGCCCCGCTTGGCGAGGCGGGTTCGTCAGGTGTCGGTCACGGTTGTGTGGGGGTCGAGACGTTCAGCTCTTGGGCCGGAAAGCCGCGCAGACGTCGGGGTCCGTGTCCAGTCGTGGCCCGCCGATGAGATCTATGCAGTAGGGGACGGCCGCGAATACGGCATCGAGGCACGTCTTGATCGCGGCAGGTTTGCCCGGCAGATTGATGACGAGGCTGCTTGAGCGGATGGCTGCCAGCTGCCTGGAGAGGATCGCGGTCGGAACTTCGGCAAGGCTCGCCGTTCGCATCGCTTCCGCGAACCCATGCAACTGGCGATCGCAGACGTCCAGAGTGGCTTCGGGAGTTACGTCACGCAGCGCCGGCCCCGTGCCACCGGTCGTCAGGATTAGTGGGCAACCTTCGACGTCGGCAAGCCGCACGATTGTGGCGGCGATCGCTTTACGCTCATCGCGGACGATGGATAATGAAGGACGCCATGGTGTCGCCAGAACACTCCGGAGGTATGCTTCCACCGCCGGCCCCCCACGGTCCTCGTAGGCGCCTAGTGCAGCACGATCCGAGCATACGATGATCCCAATGGGAACCGGCGGCATGGCCTCCTCCAGGTGTCTTCTTGTTCAGCCGGGGCCTTGTGGGAATGGTCGAATGCGATCGGCGTCACTCACGCCACATAGCGATCTTCGGCCATCATGCGCTGGTCGCCGACGTGTTTCGTAATGGAGATTTGCCGTCCCTTCAATGAGACGTCGCCATCGCGCTCCAGGAGGCTGATGACACGGGAGAGAGCCGCCGGACTGGTGCCCAACAACGCGGCGATATCCTTCTTTTGAATGGGCAGCTCAAATCGAGATTGATCTACCTGATGGCGATCAACGCATGTGTCGTGGAGGTCGAGCAGCAGGTTCAGCAGCCGCTCCTTCAAGCCCGATGTCAACAATTCAGCGCAGCAGGCCTCGGTCCGATCCAGGTCCTGCAGCGCCTTTTGGAAAAGATGGTCATGTAGCACCCTGCTACGTGAGATCAGCCAGCGGATTTTTCCGCTTTCGATGGAAGAGACCTTGGCGTCAGCCAGCACCTCTGCCGTGTTGTGTTGCGGGCAAGCTTGCCGAACGCTGCGATATCCGAGCATGTCGCCTGTTTTCGCCAGCCGAAGAAGTGCCGAGTTCCCTTTTTCGTCGGACCGGCGCAGCCCTATCAGACCGGATTCAATGCAGTAGATCCCGGGACTGTCATCGCCTTGCAGATAGAGCGTCTGGCCAGCGCTAAACCTCTTTAAGGTCACAGCCTTCCAGATCGCATCCCGGTCGCATTCATCCAACTGCTCCCATATCGGCTGCAATGCCGCGCATGGTGGATTCGCTGGATCTACTGTCGATTTGCGGTACAATTTGATTTCTCCCACGTTGCAGAGAGGCAGTTCAGTTCGGCTTTTTTCGGTATCTGAGTTCATCCAGAATGATCTTGCGGACATCCGACCAGAATTTCCCCGCCTCCACTTGCCCAAGTTGTTGCAACTCGAGAATTCTCAGTTCAATTTCCCTGGTCGCCGAATCGCCGTAGCGAATGACCATCTCGCGTGCGGCCTTTTCGATATTCGTTTTGTCGGCCATGCAGAGGCTCCGGCTGTCGGTTGCCAGTCTCTTCACTCGGGGCGCTATTCGCGTTGATTTGGGTCAAGTTATCTCGCCCTTGGAACTCGTCCGGGCTTCCCCGGCAGGCCGCACAGGTTTGAGCCGGCTGCCTTCAACCCCTCAGACGCCGTAGCGCTCGAGAACGCGCTCAATGTCGCCAACGCAGCGGATTTCCATCATCTCGTCCATTGTCATGGAAATTTCGAAGGTATCTTCGATGGCCTTGATGAGTTCGATGTGCTTGAGCGAATCCCATCTTTCGATGTCCTTGGGAGAGGTGGTCCCCAACAGGGCCCTGTCGAACTGGAACACGTCCGCGACGAGCTCGGCAATATCCGGTCGGACGCTCTCGGCTTGAAGTGCAGCAAGGCTCATGGGCGGCTCCATTTCACGTTGACAAAATTCGAGTGCGGAACCTGCGAGGTCGCCTTCCGCCACAACCAGGTGGAGCGGCCGTTGGCAGGCGAGCAGGATTGGAATTCGTGGCTGGGATAAAAGCCCTCGACCATCGCGTTCTTTGACGTCGGCAGATAGATCGCGGTGACCGTGTCGACACCCAGTGATACGAGATCTTCAATTACCGCGCCGAGAAAGGCGGTTTCGATCTGCCGCGCGATGACCCGGCAACTCATGACGAAGCTTTCCATCGAAGCCTCGGTTCCAGCAACCAGCACGACGGCCGCAACCGTGATGCCATGATCTCCGAAGCGGTCGCGCACCCTGGCGAGGTAGACACGAGCCGTTTCCGGTTCTGCAAGAAACGACGCGAGATCGGTTTCCTCGAACCTTCTGGTCGTAAGATTGAATTGATTCGTCCGCTGGTGCAGCTGCGCGACCCGGGGCAGTGTCGCCTTGCCGAGCTTTTCAACTTCGAGAACTTGCCCGAGCTGGGCGAGGTAGTCCTGGTAGCTCGAGGCTGTCTCACGCAGGGCGTGGGCCTGGCGTTCGGCCGCATACATATTCGCGCGGGCAGCATCCTCGGCTGTGATCCCGGTTGTCCAGGTTCGTTGCAGCGAGCGCAGCCATGACGCCCGTTCGGATGTATCGGCCGGAATTTCGGGCACGTAGACTTCCGGGCACATACGCCGCATGGCATCGCGCTCGTGCGGGCTGTCGTCGAGGAACATGATGCTGTCGAGGCCGAGGTTGAGTACTCCAGCGAGACGGCGCAGGTTGTCGGGCTTCGGCTCCCAGTTAATTGCAGTAGCCGTAAAATCCTCCGCGCGAAGCAGCATGCCGGGGTGCCGGCCGAAGACGGAGATGGCCTCGGGATTGTTCTTGCTCAATGCGACGAGGATCTTACCTTGCGCCTTGAGTCTCAGGCATTCGTTCTGAACGGCCTTGAAGGCGTTGCCGGGCGGTTCGTCGCCGCAGTCCAGCTTCTCAACGCCGTCGTCGCCATAGACCCCGCCCCACAGCGTATTGTCGAAATCGAGCGCAACGACTTTTATGGGCGGCGCAACTTTGTCGGCGAGCAGAGCCGAAGTAAAAGCTCGCGCCAAGGCTTCATTGGCCTGGCCGGAATAGGCGATCCGGCCATAGAACCACAGACGCTGATCGAACCGGTCCCGGGGCGCGATCGAAACCATGGCGAAGTCGGTATCGACGACGCGAAGCTTCTTGCTTCGCGCGGCGAGATCGCACAGCATTCCATTGAAGCGGCGGATCGTTGCGGCGCTGCCGGAGGGGTCGCTGGCGTCGACATATCCCATCTCGGGTTCGGTAAGACAGGGGAAGGTGTTGAGGATGAGCGGAACGCTGCTCGAACGACAGTAGGACTCGATGCCATCGACGAGCTGTGCGAAACGTAACGTTCTTGCTTGCTCGGCTTCTGCCGCCCCGGCGACCCAGCTCTTTTCGAGAACGGATATCGGATCCAGAACCACCATCAGCGCATCGATGGACTTGGCCGGCTGTAACAGCTCGGAGATAACGGTTGCGAAGTCGGCTTCGATCGCATCAATCCGCCGGCCATGCGACGCGAAAGCGGGGAACAAGGCTTGCGCGAAAGGGCGGGTGGTCGATAGACCGGCCACGCGCACGCGGACTGCCGGGAAGTCCGCCACATAGCCACTAAGATGGGCGCGGACGTGCCGCAGAACTTGCGGTGCTGAGGGCCAGGCGGCCAGTGCAAGCCGGCACGCATCCTCCGTCATGCCCGCCGCCTCTAGTCGCCCGGCGGCGGAATGGGCAATCTCCGCAGACAGCCTGCCGCAGGCTGCGAGTTCGGTAAGCCGTCGAGCGGTTTCGGCGCAGAGAGCCGCAACGCCCGGCGACTGGTCCATCGAAGCGGCACGATTGAGTTCGGACAACAGGCAAATCTCGTCCTCGATTGCCTGAGACGGCTGCTCCGGCAACACGTGCCCGGCTGCTGCCAGCGTTCGCGCCAGCCACTTCGGCAGGTTGACCTGCGCCGACGCCAGACACTCCAAGAGCCGTGCGACCTGTGCCGGGCTGGCAACCTCCCAGTTGGCGGCTGATAAAAGCGCTTGGTTGCGCCAAAGCACGGGTGACGCTTCGATAAGGGCATCGAGAACCTCGACTGTCCCCGGCGTTGTCGCCGGTAGTGCCGTATGGGCATCACGCAGCGGCGGGGCAGTTGCTGCTTGAGTTTTGCCTGCCATTGCGGGCTCCTAGATCATGACGTCGCCGCCGGTGACGAGGAGGTTTTCCCCTGTCACAAAGCGGGCGTAGGGCGACACGAGCAGAAGAATGGCACCGGCGACGTCATCGACGGTCGCCAGCCGTCGCAGCGGCGTTCGGCCGATTATCATCTGCCGCAGACGGTCGGGGGTACCGGCGACAAGATCGGTGTCGGTCAGCGACGGGGAAACCATGTTGACAGTGATGCCGACCGGCCCCAGTTCCTGCGCGAGGTTCTTGCTCATCGCTTGTAACGCGCTTTTTGCCGAGACGTAGGCAAGCCAATGATGGCTCGTGCGTTGCAGGCAGGCCGAGGACAGCACGTTAACAATCGCTCCTCCGCTTTTCTTAAGGCTCGGCAAGGCGGCCTGCGTCACCAGGAACGCGCTCCCCACGATTTGGGTATAGGCATGTGCCATCTCTTCCCACGACGCCTGCTCGAATGGCTTGGCGGTGATCTTGGGTCCGGCGTTGTTCACGAGAACGTCGATGCCGCCAGCATCGGAAATGCGTCGCAACATTTCGCCGACTTCCCCCTCACGCGAGACGTCGGCCCGCACCACGTCGCATGTGCCGCCTGCCAGTCTGATTTCGTTGCAAATCGCATCGGCGGCAGAGTGACTGTTGTGGTAATTTATCCAAACGTGTGCGCCCTGCTCCGCCAGCAGCCTGGCAGTCGCCCGACCGATCCCCCGCGACGCACCGGTGACGAGGGCGGTGCGTCCTGCCAATAGCTTGGCAGTGCCCGGCGCTGCGCTGTTCATACCTGCGCGACGTGCGGGAGTTTTGGGCAGTCGTAGGACTTTCGCCTGGGCCTTGCCGCGTAGGACCACGGTGCCGTGCTGATTGCGGATTTCGGTGTCGAGATCGACGACACGGCTGTCGCGGCTTATCGCCGTGATGGTGCCGCGTGCTTCCACCGTGTCTCCAACATAGACTGGAGCGCTGAAAACGATGCTTTGCGAGAGGTAGAGCGCACCTCGGCCCGGCAATCGCATGCCGATCAGCGTCGACAACAGGCTGGCATGCAGGAAACCATGCACGACACGGCTTGAGAACTCTGTTCGTGCAGCAAACTCGTCATCGAGATGAAGCGCATTGTAGTCGCCAGACAGCCTGGCGAACGCGGCGACATCCTCGGCTGTGATCGTGCGCAACACCGTGTCTGTCTGGCCGATTCCAAGTTCGTCCAGCCGGTCTTGCGCAGCTGAATCCTGGTCCTGCATTCTTGATCCCGAAGCGTCGGGTTGCGGGTTGCCCACCGGGTTTGGCGGCAACACCTGCACCCATGCAAGTGCATTAGCTGCAAGGTGCAGGCAGGCACTTGACTTCAGTCAAGAGAGCGCGGGAGAGCCGCTGGTACCTAAGCTCTATCAGTTCGCATGAGCCACCCAGACTCGGGCAAATCCGGCAAATCCAGGCTCGTTCAGCAGGTCAATTCAACCGGTCAACGTGCAATCGCTCGCCACACAAACAGGAGGCAAAGCATGGCTTCTACATTCGAGACCGTTGCAGATATTATCGCAGAGACGACTGATGTGGAACTCGACGACATCAAGCCGGATAGCCACGTCATGAAGGATCTTGCCGTCGATAGCCTAGCGTTTCTCGACATCACGTTCGAAATCGATCAACGATTCAAGATCAAGGTTCCGATCGAGGACTGGATGCAGAAGGTCAACCAGAATGAGGTTGATTCTGCCGAATTCTTCGTTGTCAGGAACCTTTGCCAACGAATCGATGAGCTTGCGGCCCAGTCGGTCGCGGCCTGAGGGAAAGGCATTCGGCCGTCTCCATGCGTCTTGAATATTTCCAGATGCTTGATGAGGTCGAGTCTCTCGACCGGGATCGGTGTGCGATTGTCGTGCGCTCAAACGTTCCAGAAAAGAGTCCCGTGTTCGAGGGGCATTTTCCCGGCCACCCGTTGATGCCCGGCGTTCTGCTTCTGGAAACCATGGCACAAGCTTCGGGCTACCTTATTCTGGCGGTCGAGAGGTTCAGGCGCATGCCCTTTTTTGCCCGTGCCAAAGAGGCGAACTTCCGAAATTTCGTCCGCCCCGGCGAGACCCTCACCACCACTGCCGTCCGTGTACACGACGGATCCGGTTTTGCGGTGACCAAGGCATCGATTGTTCGCGGTGGCGATACGATCTGTGACGGCGAATTGATGTTCCGGCTGGTGCCGTTTCCTGCCGCCGATCTGGAAGCGCATGTTCACAATGAAGGGTTGCGTCTCGGCGTCAGCTCGGGAGACGCATGATGGCATCCGGCCGGGAAGCCTGGATAACGGGTATCGGCCTCGTTTCATCGTTGGGCGAGGGGGCCATTCATCACGGCGACTCGCTGAGGCGTACTGCCGAGAATTCAGTCGTCGTGGAGTGTGAACGTTTTTCTCCCAATTGTGTGCACCCGCTCGTGGCCTTCGACGTTGCCAGTCAGATCCGTAGCAAGAACGACCTGCGTCAGATGGGGCGGTGGCAGCAGATCGGCGTATACGCGGCAGGTCTGGCGTTGGCCGATGCAGATGCTGCCGAGCGCAAGGAGCTTCTTGATAGAATCGATATCGTCGCTGCCGCCGGCAATGGAGAGCGCGATCCCGAACTCGACATGCGTATCCTGGAAAACCACCGGATCTGGACTGGGGACGCGGAGGAAGATGCCATCGGGCCGGCGTTTAACGACGCACTCCAATCGGGCCTGCGACCGACACTCTACCTATGTGAACTGTCGAACCTCCTCGCCGGCAATATTCAAATCGTCCACAAGGTGACCGGTTCTTCGAGAACGCTGAAGGGCGAGGAAATGGCCGGCGTCTCGGCGATCGAGAACGCAGTACGGCGAATTGCTGCCGGTCAAGCCGATATCGTTCTTGCCGGAGGCGCGCTCAATGCCGAGCGGGAGGATCTGCTGCTTGGTTACGAACTTGGCTGCAGTCTTTGGGCGCATCCATATCGGCCCATTTGGCAGCGGATGGAAGCGGGGTCAGGCGGGGCCATCCCCGGTAGCGTGGGCGTATTTCTTGTCATCGAGGCGCGCGAACACGCGCAAGCGCGCGGTGCGAGGGGCTACGCAATGGTGCGCAGCGTTGCATCAGGCAGGGCGCGGCGCTCGAAGCCGGGCGCGATCAGGGACAGTCTTGATACGCTCTTCGATACCGTTTCGCAGGGCTTGGCGACCGGTCCGCTGGCCGTGTTGTCCGGGGCGAGCGGCGTCGCGCTTGCGACCGCGGAAGAACTCGCCTTCCTCGACAGCCTCGGTGATCGGCACTTCGCACCCGTGATTCGCGCCTACGGCAGCCGCCTCGGGCACACGTTCGAAGCGCATTTCCCACTCGGAATCGCGCTTGCGGCACTCGCTCTGACTCAGGGCAGGTTTTTCCCACCCTTCGACGACGCAGGCGACATCGAGGTGGAGTCCGGGGAAGTTGGACCGCTCGAACGGGTTCTGGTGACCGGTGTCGGGCACTGGCGCGGCGAGGCAATTGCCGCACTGGAACGGATTCCAGCCGGGAGGTTGGGATGATGTCGGGCCGATTAACGGACAAGAAGGGTCGCCCGGCCGTCGTCGTCACCGGGATGGGGATCGTCACGTCGCTCGGCTGGGGCAAACAGGAAAATTGGGTGGCGTTGAAAAACGGACGCTGCGGTATCAAGTCGATCAGCCGCTTTCCGACCGACGGTCTCAAAACAACGATTGCCGGAACCATCCCAAACCGTCCGGGGCATACTCCGGAAAACTATTCGGCTTGCGATCTCTCACTTGCGATTGCCGAGTTTGCGGCTGCCGAAGCCATTGAGCAGGCCGGCATTGGCGGCGCGGGCAGTTTCCCGGGGCCACTCATCGTCGCAACTCCGCCTTCGGAATTAGAGTGGCCGCATCTCCGGCGCTTGTATCTTGCCAATGACGATAAGCAGCAAACCGGTTATCGCGGCTTGAGAACTGCGGCGCGATCGGGAGAGTTCGCCAACCTCGCGCGGCACGTCCGCTTCGCTGCCATTGCCGATGCGCTGCAATCACGATTTGGAACATTGGGGGAGCCACTGTCGGTTTGCACAGCATGTGCTTCGGGATCGAGCACCATCCAGTTCGCCGTTGAAGCCATTCGGCGCGGAGAGGCTGAGGCGGCAGTATGTGTTGGGACAGATGCCACCGTTCATCGCGAGGGCCTCATTCGCTTCTCGCTCCTCTCCGCACTTTCCACACGCAACGATCCACCGCAAAGAGCCTCTCGCCCATTTTCAAGGAGCCGGGATGGCTTCGTCATCGCAGAAGGCGCCGGCGCGCTCGTGCTCGAAAGCTATCGTCATGCCGCAGCAAGGGGCGCGGAGCCGCTCGGCGTGGTGCTGGGTGCGGGAGAAAAGGCGGACTGCTACCACCGCACTCGCTCCCAGCCGGACGGGGCGGCGATCATCGGCGCGATTACCAAAGCCTTGGAGGATGCCGCAGTCGATCCCGAAGACATCGACCATATCAATGCCCACGGGACGAGTACTCCGGAAAACGACCGCATGGAGTACGTGTCCCTTCGTAGTGTCTTCGGCGGGCGGCTCAGCGACATCCCGATCACTTCGAACAAGTCTCAGATCGGCCACACGCTGATCGCGGCGGGCGCAGTCGAAGCCGTCATAGCGTTGTTAAGTCTGCAAAATGGAATCGTGCCGCCGACGATCAACTATCGCGACCCAGACCCTGAGATCCCGCTCGATGTCGTCGCAAATACAGCGCGCAAGGTGTCGATGAGGACCGTCCTTTCCAATTCCTTCGGCTTTGGCGGACAGAATGTCTGCCTCGTGTTTGCAGCCGAGCCCAACTGAGGAGACGCATCGATGCAGGCAGCTTCCGATAGCGGGTGCAGTTCAACGGCCAGCGCTTCGCTTGCTCCGCACGGCTCCATCATCGCCGCCCTGGTTACAGGCGAGCGTGGCCTCACGGTCGGTGAGATTCCCGAGCCCGGCAAGCCTGCGCCCGACGAAGTGCAAGTCCGCATCCGCGCGGTCGCGCTCAACCACATCGATGTATGGGGCTGGCGCGGCATGGCGTTCGCCAAACGTAATCTGCCGCTCGTTGCAGGTGCGGAAGCAGCAGGCGAGATCGTCGCGCTGGGTGAGGCCGTCACGGATCGAAGCCCTGGCGACATCGTCTCGCTTTATGGTGCCAAGACATGCGGCACATGTCCTGCTTGTCTCGATGGGCGGGACAACTTCTGCGAAACGATGGATTCTATCTACGGCTTCCACATCGACGGGTTCCTGCGCACCGCCATGAACATACCCGCGCGCCTGACCGTAAAAGCGCCCGACGGGCTCGATGCGATTTCGGCGGCGCTCGCACCTATTACGTTCGGTACCGTCGAGCACATGTTCTTCGACAATGCCAAACTCAAATCGGGTGAAACCGTGCTGGTGCATGCTGGAGGAAGTGGCATCGGCACGGCAGCGATCCAGCTCGCGAAAGCCGCCGGCGCCACCGTCATTACGACAGTGGGAAGCGACGAGAAGGCGGCGCGGGCTGCAGAACTCGGTGCCGATCACGTCATCAACTACAATGAGGAACGCTTCGAGGGACGGGTCCGAAAGCTGACCGGACGCAAAGGCGTAGACGTTGTATTCGAGCACGTCGGGCCGAGCACGTGGGGAGGCAGCCTGTTGTCGCTGAAGCGTGGCGGGCGGCTGGTAACCTGCGGCTCCACAACGGGGATCACGGCCGAAACCAACTTGAACCTGCTCTTTCAGCAGCAACTGCAGCTCATCGGCAGCTTCGGCTGCACCCTTGCGAATATTCGCGGCGCGCTCGAAAAGCTGGGTCAGGGATCGGTCCGGCCCGTGATCGACTCCGTGATCGGCATTGATGAATTGGAAGCCGGCCTCAATCGTCTTGAGCAGCGCCAGGTCTTCGGCAAGATCGTCGTCACCCTTTGAGGGTGAACAGGGGTGACTGAAATGGCTGAAGAACCAAAAGAAGTCTGGATTACGGGGATCGGTCTTGCAACTTCGCTGGGCGACGGCGTCCGCGAGCACTGGGAGGCCATGGCAGATGTCGCGGCCGGACCGGCGCTCGAAATCGAACGTTTCGAACCTTATTGCGTACACCGACTCATCGATATCAACTTTTCGAAACAGATCCCTAAGAAGTCGGATCTGCGACAGATGGAGAGGTGGCAGAGGATTGGCGTCTATTCAGCCGGCCTGGCGCTCAATGACGCTGGAATCGCCGGCGAACCCTCGCTCCTGGCACTTACCCACCTCGTGGTAGCTGCCGGCAGTGGCGAGCGCGATACCGCCGTCGACTCACAGGTGTTGGATGCGCTTGCCACCCGTGCCGATACCGCCGTCCTGGCGAAGGAAATCCTCCCATCGGCGCTACGTCCGACGTTGTTTCTCGCGCAGCTTTCCAATCTTCTCGCGGGCAACATCTCCATCGTCCACAACGTGACCGCATCGTCGCGGACATTCATGGGCGAAGAGATGGCCGGCATCTCGGCTGTCGAAAATGCAGTGCGCCGGGTAGCGGCTGGCCAAGCGGAACTAGTGCTCGTCGGCGGTGCGCTCAACGCTGAGCGCGAGGATCTGCTGCTCGGCTACGAACTCGGTTGCAATCTGTGGGCAAACTCCTATCGGCCGGTATGGCAGCGGCTCGAAGCAGGCAGCGGTTTCATACCTGGCAGCGCGGGGGCTTTCCTCGTCGTCGAGGCACGCGAGCACGCCGAGGCGCGGGGCGCCAAATCCTATGCGCGGCTCAAGTGTGTGGTGTCGGACAGGGCCCGTCGATCAAAGCCGGGCCAGATCCGTGAGAGCCTCGATGGCATGTTCGACAAGGTCTATAGGGGCCATTCTCCCGGACCGATCGCGGTGTTGTCGGGCGCCAGCGGCGTTGCGCAAGCGAGCGCGGAGGAACTTGCCTTTCTCGACGGTCTCGACGAGCGGCATTTTACGCCGGTGATCCGTGCCTACGGCAGCCGCCTCGGTCATACTGTCGAGGCGCATTTCCCGCTCGGAATTGCGCTTGCGGCTCTCGCGCTAGATCGAGGCGGTTTCTATCCCCCCTATGATGAGGGCGGTGAAGTAGAAGCGCCATTTCCGCAGGCCGGTGCGCTTGATCGTGTGCTCGTGACCGGTGTCGGTCATTGGCGCGGCGAGGGCCTTGCCGTCATGGAACGTACTTCAGACGGGAGGGCCTGATGATGTCACACCGTTTCACAGACAAGAAGGGCCGCCCCGTCGTCGTCGTTACCGGCATGGGGCTTGTCACGCCGCTCGCCTGGGGAAAACAGGACAACTGGGGAGCACTCGTGGAAGGCCGCTCCGGCATCAAGCCGATCAGCCGCTTCCCGACCGACGGCCTCAGGACCACCATCGCGGGGACGGTCACGCCGGAAAATGGTTGTTTTAGCTCTGCTCCCGAATTGACGATCGACATGGCCCGGTATGCTGCCCAAGAGGCACTTTCGGAAGCTGGCCTTGCCGATATTTCCGGCTTCCCTGGCCCCTTGTTTCTCGCCACGCCGCCCGCCGAACTGGAATGGCCGCAGCGGCAGGCACTGCTCGACGCAGAGGTTGCGGGCGGTCTGACAGGCTACAAGCGGCTTCTCGCGGCGGCGCGCACGGGACAGTTCCGCTCCTTCTTCGAAAACTTCCAGTTTTCGAGTGTGGCCGATCACCTGTGTGATGCGTTCCAGCCTCGCGGTCTGCCGGTCTCGGTGTCGACAGCCTGCGCTTCGGGTGCGACGGCCATTCAATTGGCGGCAGAATCCATTCGTCGGCACGAGACGGATATCGCGCTAGCCGTCGGCACAGACAGCTCGGTGCAACTCGAAGCGCTTATCCGCTTCTCGCTTCTGTCAGCGTTGTCAATTCGCAACGAAGAGCCCGGGGCGGCCTCCCGGCCGTTCTGCAAGAGCCGCGACGGCTTCGTGATGGCGGAAGGTGCCGCCGCGCTCGTTCTGGAAACGCGCAGCTCTGCAATCCAACGCGGGGCGCAGATTCTGGGCGTCGTCCGCGGTTGTGGTGAGATGGCCGATGATTATCACAGGACGCGCTCGAAACCGGATGGGTCAGCGATTATCGGCGCCATGCGCAACGCTCTTGCCGACGCCGACGCCGCGCCGGACGAAATCGACTACGTCAACGCCCACGGCACCAGCACGCCGGAAAACGACAAGATGGAGTACCTCTCCCTCCAGACTGTGCTCGGCAAAAAGAATCTCGAAGCCACACCGGTCAGTTCCACGAAATCGATGACCGGCCACACCTTGTCGGCGGCAGGGGCCATCGAGGCCGTACTCTCGTTGATGATGATCGGCGCGGCAACGCTTCTGCCGACAATCAACTACGATGATCCCGACCCGGAGATCCCAATGGATGTCGTGCCGAATGCGGCGCGTAAAGCCCCGGTTCGAACGGTGCTTTCGAACTCGTTTGGGTTCGGCGGGCAGAACGCGGCGCTGGTGATTGGCACACCCGACTGATCTGGAAACGGGTGAGGACCGGCCTCGCATGCGGCGGCGCACAGCTTGGCCAATCACGCGTAGATCGCGCGCACATTCGCAAAGGCGGCTACAACCTTCTCGATTTCCTCCGCAGGCATCAGGCACATTGCTGTGCTGAGCCCATCCGCCACGGCAGCGCTGGGCGCAACCACACTGACGTGGGACCATCGCGCGGGAGCGGGTTGGCCCGTGACCGGGTCAAGGATATGACCGACGAGAGCTTCGCGGTCGAACACAGTTCCGCTCACCGCCGATGTAGCGAGCGCCATGTCTTCAAGTTGGAGCCGCCGGTCCGCCAAATTGCCAGCACTTCCGCGTAGCGTCACCGGCCAGCCGCCGCCGTCGGGATGTCCCCCGAGCGCCCGGAATTCTCCGGTTTCGACGAGCACGTCACGCAACCCTTCGGCATGCAGCAAGCCGACGATTTTGTCGGCGATAAAGCCTTGGGCGATGCCGTTTAAGGTGAGCGCCATTCCGGGTCGGGCAAAGGAAACGGCACCGTTATCGACGACCACGTGACTCCAGCCGACACATCGCAACGTTTCGTCGATCTGACCGCGTGTTGGCGCGCTGCCGGCCGAATAAGTCTCTGCATAGAGCATCCACAGCGGCTGCACGGACGGATCGAACCGCCCTCCAGTGGCCGCATTTAGACTGCCACACAGCCCCAGCAACTCGAGCAACTCGAACGCGCCATGATCGAGGTGGCGGTTCTGGTTGAGCTTCGACAGTTGCGAGTCTGCGCGATAGAGACTGAAGATGTTCTCGAGCCGCTCGATTTCCGATCTGACGGCCTCGACGACGCGGCTCGACTCGGGATGGCGCAGCCTGATCGATGCGGAAGCACCGAGCGCTGTGCCCCGCCATTCTGTGAGCGGCAACGCGGTCGCGAAGCGACCGAAGACCGCTGTGCCGCAGGCGGCCGCGGTAATCGTCATAAACCGACGACGGCTGATCTTTGACATCATGGTTTTACTCGCGCCTCGGTGGCATCAGGGTGCTGCCCCGCAAGCAGCGCCTCGCGTTCGGCATCCTCGGCACCGTCCAAGGTAAAATTCACCGGGGCAAGGACTGTGGCGTCAGGAATTTCTGCAAGCCTGCGAACGCTGCCGCCGTTTTCCTCGGCAAACCTCTCTGCCGCCCCGCGATCGGAGAATGGGACCAGCTCTGGAGCGCCCATGCCGCCCGCAGTCCTTGATCCCACAACGTAGTGGACTTCATCGGCAGGCGCCCAGTTATTTATTCCCGGCTCATTCCAGCTCGGCGCCTGTGCCATGTCCGACACGTAGATCGCACGGATGGGGCGCGACTGCTCGGGCATGCGCTGATAAGCAATAGCGTCGCGGACCTGGCTGAAGAACAGCGGTGCAACCAGCCCCTCCAGATGCACTTGCGCCTTGGGTCCGGGGTGCTCGCCCAAGGCCATCTGACAATAATGGCCGAGAGCTTCGTCCGTCATGGTGATCGGGGCCGGCTGTTCGGATCGCGATTGCTCTCGACAGGCGCCTGCAAAGAGGCAAGCACAAACAACGACGGGGAGGATAGCGAGATATCTCATGGCTTCACCGATCTGAATGCAGCCGTGGCCAGACCGATCGCGATGACGGACCACGCCGCCACCGAGACCAAAGCGAACCCCGGCGAGATTGTCTGAGCCGCCCCGCCCAGCCCTGTCGCCGCAGAGGTACCTTCCGAGGCGGCCAGATTGTAGAGACGGAAGGCATCTGCCGGGTTTGCCAATAGCAGCCAGGGAAAAACGGATTGGGTGAACGCCCCGCCGTTATCTGCGACAACGCTTGCAAGGAGCGCGAGGTCGTAGAGAACGATCAGGATTAGCCAAACCGCGATGGCGGCTCCGGCAGCTGCCCCCGGTCGTGCTGCAACTGCCGAAATGGCATAACCTAATCCGAGAAATGCAGCGCCAAGCAGCAGTGAGGTCAGATACAATCGTGCGAGAGCTGGAAGTCCTTGCAGTGCCTGGCTGTCGAACGAGAGCGCAGCCAACGCCGCAATTGCGTACCCAACCGCGATGGCCAGCGCCAGGGTGCCCAAGTGGGCAACGAACTTACCAAGCAGGATTTCAAGACGAGAGACCGGATATGTGAGGAGCAACGGCAGTGTGCCCCGTTCCTTCTCTCCAGAGATCGCGTCGAACGCCATGAGCAGCGCGACCAGGGGCACGAGGTAGACCGCCAAGCTGGTCAGACTTGCAACCGTGAGCGACAACTTGTCGACGCCAAGTTCCCCCGACGGCGCGCTGCCAGCTGCTGAAAGGACTGCTGCAAACAGCGCCATGATGAGGACGGCGATGGCGACCCATCGGTTTCTCAAGGCAACCTTGAATTCGCAAATCGCGATGGCGGCGATACCTGTCATTGTTCCGCACCCGCTTTGCTGAAGTGGTGATAGATCTGCTCAAGGCTGGGAGGAATTATTTCCACGTCTTCCACCAGGTCGCCAAGGCCTGCGACTTCGGCCAAGCGCGTCAGCTTGTTGTCGTGCCGGCAAGTCAGCTCCACTCGTGTGCCGTTGACGCGGGTCCCAGCTACCCGGCGGACAACCTCTTCGACCGTATCGGGCCGGGTAGCGATCTGGACTTGTATCGGTAGAGCGGCGCGACGGCGCAAGCTGGCCAGGGAATCGTTAGCCACCAGGAGGCCGTTACTGAGGATCGCGATCCGGTCGGTTTGCGCCTCCACTTCGGTCAGTGCATGGCTCGACAAGAGGATTGCAGTCCCCGCACCAGCAAGATCATTGAGGATTGAATAGAAATCTCGCCGCGACACCGGATCAAGGCCACTCGTCGGCTCGTCCAGGACAAGCAGTTGTGGACGACCGATCAGCGCCTGGGCTAATCCGACGCGTTGCCGCATGCCTTTGGAATACCCGCCGATCCTTCGCCTGCCCGCGGATCCGAGGCCTACCCGCTCCAGCAAGTCAGCGGCTTGATCGACTGGTTCCCCGCGTAGGCGCAGATAGAGGCGCAATTGTTCGAGACCAGAGAGAGCTGGATGGAACGCGACGTTTTCAGGCAGGTATGATGTCGCCCGCCGCGCTGCTGGACTGCCTTGCGGAGAACCAAGGATCGCAATCGTTCCGCTGTCAGCGGCAATCAGCCCCAGAACGATCTTCATCAGCGTCGATTTGCCGGCACCGTTATGGCCAAGTAGCGCAACCCGCTCCCCGGCATCGACCGACAGCGTCACATCGCACAGCGCGCGCTGATCGCGAAACGACTTAGTGACGTGTGAGAGCGTCAACGTCGGCATTCGCGCCTCCCTTGAGCCAGTTCGGACTAACCCCTCGCTCAAGCTCTGCGACGTGGTCGGCAACCGCGATGACGACGGGCTGCGTCAACGGTTGGCTGTCGACGACACCGCCTGGCATGATGGCCGGAAACGCCTGCTGGCTCCACCGAACCAGTTGCACGGCCGGCGAACCCAGAAGCAGGCTTGCGGCGGGCTGGGACCACAAGATGTGATCCATCAGATCGTTCGGTTTGAATCGAGTGTCGGCCCTTCCGTTCCCGTCAAGGTCGAATGCGGCATGGTCGGACCAATAGTTACCACGCCCATCCGCGCTCCATTCGACCGTTTTCGTGCCGACATATTTCACCTGGTGTCGGTTGCCGATAAATGCGTTGCCGGAAATAGTGTTGCGTTCGGAACCGGCGGTGAAGTGGATTCCAACGCCACAGCCTTCGAAACGATTGTCGAATATGGCATTCTTATGCGCGTTATAAATGAACGTGCACTTTTCGTGGGTGCCGCCGCGCACTAGGTTGCCGCGCACAATCGAGCTGTTGGCGTAGTTCAGCATGATTCCATGCGTGCGGTCTTTCAGCGACAGATTGCCGGTCACTTTGATGTTCTTGGAAAACATCAGCGCATAGCCCAGGTGATTGCCGACCGAGATGTTGCCGGTCACCTCGCTGTCGTTGGTGTACATGTAGTGGACGGCGAAGCGCAGGTCGCGGAACACGTTGTTGCGGAAGATGTTCTGCTTCGAGTAGTTCGAGAAAATGCCGTCACGACCGTATCGGACGTCGTTATTCTCGATGATCGTGCCCGGTGCATTCCAGACGTAAATTCCGTTGCCGCGATCGTTCATCCGGCTATCCCGTCGGCCGATTACAGTGTTGCCGCGGACCACCGTGTCATAGGCGCCGTGAACGGTGATTCCGTGCAGGTTCCCGACGATTCTGTTCTCCTCGACGAGCACGTTCTTGGCACCCTTGGCGACGAAAATCCCGGAGTCGATGGGTTGGTGGTCGTTGCCTGAACCCGAGACGGTCAAGCCACGGATGACGATGTCATCACCCTCGGCAACGATGACGCTGCCCTTGCCATTCCCAAAGATCTCCGCCTGCCCATTACCCTCAATCCGAATTGCTCTGTCGAGCCTGACCGGGCCGTCGTGACGGCCCGGTGCGAGAAGCAGCATATCGCCATGGGCAGCTTGAGCGATGGCTCGCTGCAATTCCCCGGATGCAGCAGCGACTGTTCTGGGCGCCATTGCGCAGGTGACAGCCGCCCACGCCTGGGTGGTGGCGATCACCAGCGCAACGGTAGCCATCAAGGCGAACCTGTCGCAGCTTGCCATGGGTCAAACTCCCCGCGGCTCGACCAGCATCCGGCCACGCATCTCCATGTGAAGAGCATGGCAGAACCACTGGCAGTAGTACCAGTAGACGCCGGCCTTCGCAGCGGTAAACGTCACCGAGGCGGTGGCCTGTGGTGCGACCTCCATGGCCACTCCATGGTCGCCCATGCAGAAGCCGTGCGTTAGGTCGTCGATATCGTCGAGGTTGGTGACATAGACGGTGACCTCGTCGCCCTGCTTTACGGTGAACTTCTCGAGGCTGAACGCCGGTGCCATCGACGTCATGTAGACGCGCACCTTGTTGCCCTCGCGGATGGGTTCGTCAGCCCCATCCTCCAAATTGACGCCATCGGCGGCAGCCTGCTTCCGGGCATCCTCCCACATCGGGTCGCTGCGGTCCCAGACCGTCTTCGGATTGACGATGGAACGATGCACTGCGATCGAGTCGTGCGGCTCTGCGAAGGTCGGACCATCGTGCACGAGCGTGAGCTTGTCGCCCTCGATCAGGAACAACTGCTCGTTCTCAGGTTTCAACGGGCCGACGTTGAGGAACCGATCCTTCGAGAACTTGTTCATCGACAGGAAGTACTTGGCTTCCGCCTGCAAGGTTTCGCCCATCATCGTGGTGTTATGGCCGGGCTGATAGTGGACGTCGGTTTTCGAGAGGATCGGATCGACTTTCTCGCCGTTATAAGCACGAACGGCTTTTTCGATGTTCCATTTTGCAATCTGGCTATCAAGGAACAGCGTCGTGTAGGCATTTCCCTGGCCGTCGAACGCCGTGTGGAGGGGGCCAAGGCCGAGCTGCGGTTCAGCAACGATGGCCGAGCGGGGATCTGCGTTTTTATAGAAGATATCATCGATCTTGCGGACATCGATGACCGAAACCGTCGGCGACAGCTTGCCGGCGATGCAAAGGTGGATCTTGTCCGGGGCCATGTTGCACCCGTGCGGATTGTTCGCGATCGGGATATAGCGGGTGTAGTTCTTGTTCTCGCCCTTTCGGCCGTCGACGACTTTGACACCGTTGAGTTCGGTGAAGTCGCCTGCGGCGATCCCCTTCTCGATCTCTGCGATGTTGAAAACGACGACGTGATCCATCTCGGCAGAGGTCATATCGGCGCCGGTCATTCCCATTTCGGAATTGTAGCTCGTCGAGAAGGCGTACTTGCCGTCGTAGTCGGCATCCGTATTGTCGAGGTTGCCTGAGACCATCACCTGCCAGGCGACCGTCATCGTGTCGGCGTCGATGGCGGTATAGAAGTTCACGTACTTGCTCGCATCGTCGAGGATCTGGCCGTCGTTGACGATCGGGCCCTCGTCCTCGCCGTTGCAGAACACGTAATTCGTGCGCGGCCACTTCTGCGGCCGCATGCCGTGGATCGCCTTCGCGTTCGGGATTTCGATGATCTTGTCGGCCTTCATAACGTCGCAGCGCACGCGGGCGACGCGTGTGTTCGCCTTGTCGTTCATAAACAGATAGCGGCCGTCGTACTTGCCTTCGGTAAACGACATGTGCACGTGGTGGAGGTCGCCGTTGTCGTGGATCTTCTTGCCGTTGGCTGCCAGAAACTCCTTGGTGCGCGGCAACATTCCGTCCGTCAGGATTTTCAGCGACTCGTTTGTTTGTCCCCAACCGGTGGCCGAGCAGCGGTTGAACACCGGCACACGCATGAGTTCGCGCATCGAGGGTATTCCGAGGATGCGCAGTTCGCCGGTCTGTCCTGAAGACCAGAAGCCGTAATATTCGTCGAGTTCGCCGGGGCCGACATGACCCTTTGCGGGCGTTGCAGCATTGGCGGCGTGCGAAACGCCGTCAGTTAAGGTCACGGCGCTCTGCGCGACGATTGTCGCAGCAGCTGCGCCACCGGCGGTCGTCGCGAGCAGCGTGCGGCGGCTGACGAGCCCTTGCTTTTGATTTTCTGACATATCGCTCTCCTTGGGCTGATTAAATTGACACTTTCACAGTTTGTCTTTCCTGGCGACACCCGCGGCGACGGGGTCGAGCGGTTCGGTATCGCGTGGCAGGACGCCTTGCCGTTTGAGCTTCTTGATCACCGCCGGGCAGCGCGTCTTCGACTGGTAGAGAACCTGGCAGTTCATGCAGTTGACGCACTCGTTGGGGCTGATTTCGCCGATCGGGTTGATCGCCTGCACCGGACAATCGGTGGCGCACACCTTGCAAGGGTTGCCGCACTCGCGATAGCGCTTCAACCAGTCGAAGATCCGCATGCGTGCGGGGATGGCGAGGGCGGCGCCGAGCGGGCAGAGGTAGCGGCAGTAGAAGCGCTCGACGAAAAGCCCGACGCCGAGAATGGCGAGGGCATAGAGGACGAACGGCCAAGTCCGGTCGAACTTCAAGATGATGGCCGTTTTGAACGGCTCGACTTCGGCGAGCTTCTCGGCCTCGTCGATGGACGCGAGCGCAACACCGGCAAGTCCGAGGAAGACAAGATACTTTATGGCCGAAAGCCGTTCGTGCACTGACCAGGGCACATTCAATTGCTTGAGACCGAAAAATCGCGCGATGCGGTTCGACAACTCCTGTAGTGCCCCGAATGGGCAGAGCCAACCGCAATAGGCGCCACGTCCCCACAAGATGAGGGCCGCTGCCACCGAGAACCAGAGCAGGAACACCAGCGGATCGAGCAGGAAGGTTTCCCAGGTGAAGCCCGTCTGCAGCGAGCTGAAGAGCGCCATCAGGTTGACGACGGACAGTTGCGCGTTCGCATACCACCCGATGAAAAACAGCGTGAAGGTCAAGAAGCCCATGCGAAACCAGAACGTTCGTTCCGCCGACTTGGTAAGCTGCATCTGGAAGAAGAAGGCGCCGCTGAGGACGAGAAGGCTAAGCGCGATAATACCGATCTCTACCGAACGGTCGCGCCAGATGCGCTGCCAGAGTGCGGCTTTCGCAGCCCGCTCAGCTTCCCGGTCGGCAATTTGCGTAGGCTCGGATTGTGCAGCAGGAGCCGGAGGCGGCGCTGTCGTGCGCAGATATGTCTTGGGCAATGCGTAGTTGAGGTCGAACGTCGTGTAGAGCTTGTCGATCGGGCCAACTTCCCGATGAACAAGCAATTGAAGCCGCCATGGCTTTGCAGGGTCGAACCCCGAACCCGCCGGGATGCGAAATACATCGATCTCTCTAAGCCCCTGCGGCGCATCGGAAGGGGCGAGTTGGCCGAGCCGGCGGTGGTCCTTGTCGCGGAACCGCACCGAGATATCGTTCTGGATCAGCTGTATGCGGTCGAAGAGGCCGCCGCGAACATATCCAGAGCCCTTGAAGGAATATAGGCCATGAGCTGCAACGACGATGGCATGCTCGCCGGGTTTCAGCCAGGATTCAAGGTTCGCATGTTCGCGCGGACCCAGCAGCGCCGCGCCGATGGCCGGAACGCTGACAAGCCCCGTGTACATATCGATGAAAGTCGTCGAGGGCTCCGCTTCGATCGGCCGCTCCCTAGCGCGCGGATCCGGCATCGCCGCGAAAGTCTGGTTGATCTGGCCGACATCGAGTGACAGGCGGCGCAATGTGCCATCACCTGCCAGCGTCAGCCAATCCTCGGGGGCCGTTGCTTCGGGTTCTAATTCAATGAGTGGCCCCCCCGTCGCTGCGCTCGAGGTGCTCAATCCTCCCAAGCCCAGGGCGCGCGATACCCGCAATCCTGACCGGACGATCGAATCGTCGATCACCATGATTGTGACCGTTGCCCCTGAGATGATATTGAGATCATGCGCTGAGCCGCCAGCCTCGGCCTCTTTCTTGAGATCGAGTCCCGCGTACGACGCAGTGAGGTCCGCCACTTTCTTTTCGGGAATGCCGACAAGGACGATCGGCTCGGAGTGCTTGACGAGCTTCACACCTTGCAGGACGGCGTCTTGCCCGATCGCCACGAGTACGTGGATCGGCTTGCCCGAATATCCGGTGGTCCCAACGAAATCGGAAGTAATGAAAGCATAGCCGACCGTTTGACCACCTTTCAGGATTGGTGCCACGGGGACGTCGCTGCGTTGCTCCCCGTAGCCCTCCGCACCATTCAGGAGCGCGTTTGCAGGAACCTCGGAAAGGTAGCGCTGCAGTTGATCGGATTTGGCGTAGGCAGGCGAGCAGCCGACGGTGAGCGTAATGAAGATACTCAGCAGAAGCCGCAAGCCACGGGTGAACTCGTGATCTACATATCGAATTGTGCTGGTCTCCACGATCGGCCTCTCCGGTCCCAGCCGCTATCCTAGGCGCAGGAACGTTGGAATGCTTGACTTATGTTTAGTGAATCTGCCGTCCGGTAAAATGGTCAAGCAACTGCACGCTCGCACAGATTATGTCTCGGGCAAACTGCGGACGCCGATAGATTGCCGCCCTCGGTTCGTCCGCGGGGCGCGGCCGTTGACCGCTGAGCACCAGCAGCTGGCGGACGGTCTTTGACGGCCTGTTTTTACCGACTACGACGGTGCGTAAAGGAAGTGCGTGACAGCCCAAGCAACCAGCGCCAACGCCAGGGAAATGATTAGGATCCAAATCACTCCCCTGCGACGTCCCTGACGGGCTTCGGTCGGCTCGAGAACTGGTTCGTCGTGAGCGCCACGCTTCATCGTGAACTTCCTCCCTCATGATTTCGTTGGATCAAATAAAACGCCAGCGTACCGGAATGGTTCCACCCGGCATCGCTGATTACACAAGGATCGCCCGCAATCGGCAGCCGTCCACCGTTCCGTTCGGCCCGGCCAGTATCGACATCTGATCCAGGCAGCGTTGAAAACCGATAACGCTGGAAATGTTTCGCGGCTCAGCTGGTACAAGCATCATCATTCGATGGAGAGGCAAGAGGCATGGCCCGCAATGCTGTCAGCGCATGCCAGCCGACAGCAGCGCGAAGATCACGAACCCCGCTGCGAAGGCTGTGGAAGAAATCCATCGCTTTGGTTCCGGAGCGTCCCCTTCAGGAATGACATCCTCGACTGTGGCCAGCAGCAGCACACCGACAATCACCATGAGTGCAGACTTCTGGTAGAACACGTCGGCGTCGCCAAGCAGCCATAAGCCGAGCATTGCGGAAACACTCACCGGCACCACCATTCCCACGGAGACGGCAATGCGTTGCATGCGCGGAATATTGTTCTCGCGCAGGCTTGCGGCGGCGGCAAATCCTCCCGGTATGTTGGCGACAGACTGGCTTGCAGCAAGTAGGAAGCCCAACGAGCTGCCGACGGCGCTGCCGGCGCCGGTCATCAAGCCATCGCTGACCAGGTCGGCGCCGACTGCGGCGTAGACCATCCACGCCCCAACGTCTGATCGGCTGCCCTGAAGCCATTTTATTCCGCGCGCAATGAGTACCGAAGCCACGGCCCCGCAAATGAACGCGACGACTAAGGCCCACGTTTCAAGTGCGCCGAGCGCGCGCGGCACGAGATCCATGGCCACCAGCGCTATCGCAATTCCTGCGGCGGCGTGCAGTGATGCGCCCCGCACCCAGCCAGGCGTGCGGACACCCTCGGCCATTGCGCTCCCGATCAGGTTTCCTGCCACGGGTAACAGAGAATAGCCGAGGACCAGCGCGAACTCGGAGATTGATGGCAGGCCGCGGCTCCTTTCATTGGTATCAGCGCAGGACCGCGCAAGTATCGATCAAAAGCGTGCTGGAGGCCGCGGCTAGAATCGCGAACAGCGACAACCCTGCAAGGACTGCCATCGTCTGGCGATGGAAACCGCGTTGGTCCGCCTGCCAGACGTCCGTTCCCAGGAGCACCTCGAAGCGTGCTGGAGAATGCAATGCCATGGCCAATACACTTGCCGCGATTGCCGTTGCCACCCAGATGCCGAGTATGATCGCGGGGCTCATCAACTCCAATCGTCCGGACTCGGTGATCTGGCAGATTACCGATTGACCGAAGTAAAGCGCCGTAAAGTGCGCAGCCCACACGATCGGCCCAAGCAGTATGTACACGATCGTTCCAATGGTGGAGCCGGGCCTGGGCGGCCTGCCTATGTCGTTGCCTGTGCGTTCGGACATGGTTCTCCTCAACCGATAAGCCGCGGGAAGCCATGCACGAGGACCAGGCCTACGAGCCCCTGGGCGGCGGCGTAGTAGACGAGCAGTTTCGTATTGTCGAACGTCACCCGGCGCACTCGGTCGAGCTTGCCTGTGAAGTAGCGCGCCGCCGTGAAGAGGCTCATGACGACGATTGCGACGACGAGCTGACCCGTCAGCGCCGCGGCCATGTACACCATGGCTGCGTAGCTAGACGCAGTAGGCAGCAAGCCCGTGCCGAGGTGCCCCACGATTTCAACCGCGACCGCCGCGACAGATGCTGCTGCCCCAAGGAGGAGGAGTAGCGGAGAAGCCGGATTGCGCGATCCGGTATTCGGTAGGGACCGGTCGGCTGCAATGAAGAGTAGCACCGATAAGATCAACAGCAGCGCCGAGCCGGCCGGCCATCCGGCCGCAGGAAGCGCGGGAGCACCCGCTGGCGCCCAGACCTGCGGCGCAACGGTCCACAGATAGAGGTAGGAGAATACGTAGGAGAGATACAGCGAAGCCGCGACGAGCATCAAGACGATCATCGCCCACCAGGAGTGCGACGTCGGCCCGCTCATGTAGGACGGGAGCTTGATCCCCGCTCCAATATCGACATGCCCCTTGTGCGGTCCCGGGTCGAGTTCCCACACCCACACCCAAACCGACACGATCGCCAGGATTCCGCAGATGATAGCCGGAACGACGATTTTGACCGTGAGTAGCAGGAAGAACGCCGCCGTGAACGCTGCAGCAGCAACTTGCGCCCAGCCCGCGCCGGGCATCTGAAGGACATACTGGGGCCGCGCGTCGATGGCGGAAGTCACGATCGTCTCGCGGCCACCGGTCGGAGCATCCGGCAGGTAGTGCCCACCACTCTCAACCTCGCGTGCGAGGTCGGGTTGATCCCATAGCGGTTCACGGCTCGTCACGTGGGGAATAGAGCGCGTGCAATAAACGTCGTTAGGCAGCCATTCGAGCGTGCCCGCGCCCCAAGGGTTCGTCGAACCACCTTCACCAGGACGGAAGCGTAGGAACAAATCGACAATGAAGACGAGGACGCCTCCGGCGAGGATGAAGGCGCCGACGGTGGAAACCATATTGAGTGCGTCCCAGCCCATTGCGGAGGGATATGTCCAGACACGTCGCGGCATGCCCAGCAGTCCGGTCAAGTGCATCGGCAGGAAAGTGATATTGAATCCCGCAAACATCAGCCAGAACACCCAGCGCCCAAGGCGCTCCGAAAGCATGTTCTTCGAGACCATCGGCGTCCAGTAATAGAAGGTCGCAAACAGCGGGAAGACCATGCCTCCGACAAGAACGTAGTGGAAGTGCGCGACAACAAAGTACGTGTCATGCACCTGCCAGTCGAACGGCACCAGCGCAACCATCACTCCTGTCAATCCGCCAAGCGTGAAGATGAACAGGAAGCCCAGCACGAACAGCATCGGCGTTGTCCATTGCAACTCTCCCGGGCGCGAAGCCATGGTTGCAATCCAGGCGAACACCTGGATGCCCGATGGTATTGCGACCGCCATACTGGCTGCGGAGAAGAAGCTCAGGCTCAGCGCGGGAATCCCCGTCGTGAACATGTGGTGGACCCACAGCCCGAACGAGAAGAAGCCGGTCGCGATCAGGGCGACGACGATCAGGTGGTAGCCGACGAGCGGCGTGCGGCACATTGTGGGTACGATCATCGACACGAGGCCGGCAGCGGGCAGAAATATGATGTAGACCTCGGGGTGGCCGAAGAACCAGAACAGATGCTGCCAGAGCAGCGGATCGCCTCCCTTTTCGGCGAGGAAGAACGGCCAGCCGAAGGCGCGCTCCAGTTCGAGCAGCATGGTTGCGAGGATCACCGCTGGAAAAGCAAAGATGATCATGCCTGCAAAGATCAGCATGGACCATGCGAAGATCGGCATCTTGTCGAGCGTCATGCCGGGCGGCCGCGTGCGTAGGGTGCCGACCACGATTTCGATGGCTCCGGCAATCGCCGAGATTTCGATGAAGCCGATGCCGAGAAGCCAGAAATCGGCATTGTCGCCGGGGGAGTACTGAGTGTTTGTCAGTGGGGGATACATGAACCAGCCGCCCTTCGGGGCCAGGTCGTAGAAGACGGTGGAGAAGAAGACGAGGCCGCCAATCACGTACGCCCAGATCGCGAATGCAGAGAGCCGAGGGAAGGGGAGGTCGCGGGCAGCCAGCATTTGCGGAAGAAGCATCACGCCCAGGGCCTCTACCGCAGGCACGGCGAATAGGAACATCATCGTGGTGCCGTGCACGGTGAAAAGCTGATTGTAGAGATCTTGCGAGACGAGATTGTTGTCGCCGACCGCCAGCTGTGCGCGCATCACGAGTGCGAGGCACCCCGCGAGAACGAAGAACAGGAACGCGGTTCCGATGTAGAACAGGCCGATCACACTGTTATTGACAGCGGTGACAAGCCTCAGGCCTTTCGGCGTTGCCCAAATGCGCTTGAGCATCGCGCGTTCGCCTTCGGGCCGCGGGACGGGGCTGATTGGCGCTGGCTCGACTGTGTCGGGTCTGTCCATCAGGTCACCGCAGAGTAAAGAGAATAACTAGGCCGCCGAGATAGGCGACAAGCACGGCGACAGAGTCCCATCCCAACCGCAGGAATGTCCGGTCACGCCTTTCTGCCAGGCCAACGAGGAAGATAGCTGTGACAAGAATTCCAAGGACGGCAGCGAAGGCCGCAAACGAACCGACGACCGAGAGGACCGGCGGCCCGCTCGCCACGAGGTCGACAACGAACAGCAATGCAATGTCAAAAAGGTTTGTGCCGAGGATGTCGGAGATCGCCAGGGTGAAGAGGCCCAACCGGACTGCAGATAGGACGGTGCTGAGTTCGGGGAGCGAGGTTGAAATCGCCACGAGCACAGCGCCGGCGAAGCTCTGTCCAATCCCCGTCTGTTCGGCGATCACCTCTCCGCTCAAGGTGACGAGGAACCCGGCCACCAGAATGACCGCGCCCGCCGCGACTGCCCGTGCGATCACCTGGTTCAAGCTCAGCCCATAGGCGGAGTGCGGTTTCGAATCTCCTTCGTCTTTATCCTTTCGCCCCCCCTCGTCCTCGATGTTGGCAAGCCACGGCTGGCGGTTGCCGGCCTTCGCGAGCATCCAAAAAGACATAATGCAGGCGGCAAGTATCCCCCACGTCCACAGGCCCGCTCCGAAGATCGCGATATCGCCGACAATTACGGCGCAAGCGACGAGTGACAGGACCGCGATGTTGAGCGAACCTTGCAGCAGCACGACCGAGTCGGGAACGACGGAGGTCAACGCGCGATGACGGATCGCAGCATCCGCGACAGCAAGCACAGCAATCTGCATTGTAACGCCACCAAGGACATTATTCACGGCGAGTGCGGCGTTGTCCCGTATCGATGCCGTCAACGTGACAGCCAGCTCCGGCAGCGAGGTAACGCCGCCGAGGAGTAGTAGACCCAGCAGCGCGTGGCCGAGCCCCGTCTTGATGCTGATGATGTCTGCATAACGCGAGATACGGAAACCGGCGAGCCACACGAATCCCGCGGCGACGGCAAATATCGCAAGGTTCAAAGGCAGAGAGAGTTGCTCGAACTGGACCATGCTCACCTCAGACCAGCCAGGTAGGAGGAGATGGCCGATAGCTCGGCGGGCTCCAGGCTACGGTACGGCAGCATCCGGTTCTCGGGCTTGATCTCCTGATTATCACGGATCCAGCGAGCGATACTTTCCGCGGTATTCGGCAGCACGCCTGCCGCCAGCGTCTTGCGCCCGCCGACATGTGTCAGGTCCGGACCGACCGTGCCGCGCGCGGGAGTGCCGCGTACGCTGTGGCAGCCGCCGCAGCCATTGGCGAGAAACAGTTCAAGCCCCTCGCTTTCGACTTGGCTTTGGGGTTCACGCGCGGGAGACTGTTCAACTTCAAGCCATGTCGCGAACTCTTTGGCAGGCAGCGCCACGACCTTGAACGCCATCAACGCGTGTGCGCCACCGCAATACTCCGCGCATTGGCCGCGAAAGATACCGGGCGAATCTGCAGAAAGAGTAAGGGTATTGGTCCTGCCGGGGATCATGTCGACCTTGCCGGCGAGGTTCGGGACCCAGAAGCTGTGTATGACGTCGGCGGTCTTCAGCGAAAGCTTGACCGGCCGGCCGACGGGAATGCGCAGTTCGTTGGCACTGCGGATGCTGTTTCCGGCGGAATCCGTGTAGATGACGCGCCACCACCATTGCTCTCCGATGACAGTGACTTCGAGCGGGCGCTGGCCATCGAGTGGAGCAGGACCGGCGCCGAGCAATGCGTAACCGTACAGCAGCAGTGGCGTCAGTGTGACCAAAGGGAAAACCAGGCCACCGACTACGACTGTATTCTCCCCCGCAAGCCGCCGACGCAAATGAGCACTGCCGAAGACGGCAAGGCCAGCGAGTACGATGACCACGGCCAGGATAAGAAAGCCGCCGATGAACAGCACATTACTTAAGATGTTCACCGTCCGGGCGTTTTCGCTGAAGGGCGAAAGCACGGACTGATCCCCGCCGCAGCCGGTCAGCAGAACGGCCGCCAAAATGAGCGCCGGGCATGTCTGGAAAAACGTCATCGTTGGGCACCTTGCTTTGCCGGCGCGTCAACAGCCGCATCGCGCATATTTTGCGTCAATGACAACGGCGGAAGACTGGCGAAATAGGCAGTTACTTGCGCGATCTGGCGGTCGCTCAACCGTTCGGCGATGGCGGCCATGGTTCGGGCTCGCTCGGTGTTCGCACGTACGCCACTTCGAAACAGACCCAGCTGGAGAGCAAGGTAACGCTGCGGTTGGCCCGCGAGCCGGGGATACCGCTCAGCCGCGTTTTGTCCATGACACGACAAGCAGGATGGAATGGCCTCCTCGGGAGCACCATTTCGGGCGATCTTTTCTCCGGCGTCGTGGTCCCCCGTTAATGACGGCTCCGGCTGTCGATCCCGGTGGCGTTCGAGACCAGCATAGTAGGCAGCCACAGCCTTGACCGTCAGCTCATCGAGTTCCGCGGCGATTGGCTCCATGATGCCGCTCTGCCGGCTGTTTTCTGCGTAATCGCGCAGTGCCTGTGCGAGGTAGGTTTCGCTTTGACCGGCGAGGCGAGGCACCAGGCTGCTCGTCGGCCCGGCGCTCTTCGTGCCGTGGCACTTGGCGCAGGCGGCGATATCGGGCGTGTCTGATCCCGAGGAGAGCAAGGCAGTCACGGGGCGGCGCTGCGCGCTGGCACTGCCGTAGGCTAGTTCCCGGTAGCCTTCGGGTGTCAAGTGGGGAAGACGGCGCAGGAAAGCTACAACCGCCCAGACTTCGTCGTCGCGATCCTGGCTCGCCCAGGCCGGCATACCCGTGTACTTCATGCCGTGCTTGACGATCCAGAAGAGGTGTTTGTCTTGCCACCTTTTTACATGCGGGGCGAGAGTTGGTGGCGGTGGCAGCATGTGCTTGGCTATTGGATTGGCTGGCTCGCCGGGTGCGCCGTGGCATGGTGCGCATCCGCCCTGGTAGTGGCCGGCTCCAAGGCGCACGCGATCCACGTCGTTAACGAGGTTTGGCGCCTCGATCATTGCGCTTTGAGTGCGAACCGAGTTCGTCATGCCGAACTCGAGGAAAGCGCGTGTTACCGCCAAGTGGCCGCTGCTGGCGGCGATGTTGTAAAGACCGGACCAGGCGAACAGAAGAGCTGCGCAGATCACCGCCACCAGTGAGCCTACAATCCAGCTCCCCAGCGCGCGCAGACGCGGGGTGGAGAAGCCCGGGATCACGCCTCTACCTCCCGCGCTCGTGGTATCGCAGTAGGCTCGCGTTGCGAAAGCTCAAAAAGCCATCTGGCGGCGATGATCACGCCGGCTGTAACGTAGGTCAGGGGACAGGCAACGACCATGAGTACGCCGGCCATCTGCTGGTCGTCGAGTGAAGCCGGCACGCCGGGCGCACAGATGGATGTCGCCGCACAGACGTATAACGTGCGCGGCGCGAAAATCAGCAGCGCCCCCAGAAGGCAGAAGAGCTTGCCGGTGATCAGTAGCGCCGCGATGGCCTCCCATCGCCGCGCACCGGAGATCGTGAACACCGCGAGCCAGAACCAGAGAGCAGAAATGCTGAGCGTCGCGGAGGCAAGAAAGTGAATAATAGGCCGTTCTAGCGATGCGGTGAGTACAGGCGGTGCATGCCATCCCCACAAAAGCAGGAGCTGCAAGGCTGTGGCTGCCGCGAGCGCAGCAAAAGGAAGTGCAGTGGGAACCCATTTGCCTCTAATGAGTGCGAGAGCTGCCAGAGGGGCCACGAGGTTCATCAAAGCGATATGCCCCAGCATGTGCCGGCTCAATGGACCACTTGCGACGACTGCGACCGCCCGATCGACGAAGTTGATGGTCAGGTAAAGTGCAATGAAAAACAGGAACGTTCGCACAAAGAGTTCGTCACCTGTATCCTTGCCGCTTGGAACGCGACAATGGGAGGATGTGGAGCAATGAATTTCAGCTCTCATTCGAATAAATACTCGTTCGATAACAGATAGAAAGTCAGCCGGGTAATATTTCAACGGCTCATCGGCGTATGGGTTCCTCTAGCGTCTGAAATTTTCCTTGCATCTTCGGGAACCCTTCCGAGGGCCGGGAGTTTGCACATCAATGACACGCACGATCCCAAATATCGGACACGCGTCCAGTGTTGTCGAAGGTTTCGGATCCTCGCCCGTCACTCGCCGCAGCTTCCTTGGCAAACTGTCGTCAACGACCGCCACCGCAGCAGCCATCGCGCCTGCAGCGGCGCTGGCTGTTGATGAACCGTTCGAGGAAGCGGTGGCAGCAGACGAGACCGCCTATCGAGAAACCGCGCACGTTCGCACCTACTACGCGCTGGCACGACGATGAAACGCCGATAATAGAGCAGCATCTTGCTGAAGCGTCCCGCACGCCTCGGACGGAGGATTGTCATGCTTAAAAGACGCAGCCGCAAAACGACGCCGCAGGCCGGCGCACTCATTGAAGCTGGTGGCTCCTCGATCACCGGCTCTTTTTCACGCCGCGCTTTTCTGCAGACTTCCGGCATCGCGAGCGCAGCCGCTGCAGGTCATTCCCTTATCGGGGCACGGCGCCTTCGTGCTGCGGATGCGAAGCGCGAAGCGGGTGGAACGAAAATTGAGCGAAAGAAGACAATTTGTCCGTTCTGCGCAGTTGGCTGTTCGATTTGGGCAGAGGTGAAGGATGGAGTCTGGGTCGGACAGGAACCGGCTTTCGAGAGCCCCATCAATCTTGGGACGCACTGCGCCAAGGGTGCTGCCACGCGTGAACTCGCAATCGGCGAACGGCGCTTGAAGTACCCCACCAAGCTCGCTGGCGGAAAGTGGAAGCGCATCAGCTGGGATCAGGCAATAGAGGAGATCGGCGATAAGCTTCTCGATATCCGCGAGCAGCAAGGGCCCGATGCCGTCTACTGGCTAGGCTCGGCTAAGTTCTCCAACGAAGCCGGTTATCTTCACCGCAAGTTTGCAGCGTTCTGGGGGACCAACAATACAGATCACCAAGCCCGCATCTGTCACTCCACCACCGTCGCAGGCGTCGCTAATACCTACGGCTACGGCGCGATGACGAACACTTTCAACGACATACACAACTCGAAGTCGATTTTTCTGCTGGGCGGCAATCCGGCCGAGGCGCACCCCGTTTCAATGCAGCATCTTTTGCGGGCGAAGGAGAACGGCGCCAAGCTCATCGTCGTCGATCCGCGATTTACCCGTACGGCGGCCCACGCAGATGAATTCGTACGTATCCGGCCCGGAGCGGACGTCGCCTTCATGTGGGGCGTGCTGCATCACATTTTCCAGAATGGCTGGGAGGACAAAGAGTACATCGAAGAGCGCGTCTTCGGGTTCGACAAGGTGCGCAAAGTGGTCGAGAATTACCCGCCCGATGTCGCTGCCAACATTTCAGGTGTTCCAGCAGAGCAGATCGAACGGGTGGCCCGCATCATATCCGAGAACCGTCCAGGCACGCTGATCTGGTGCATGGGGCTCACGCAATCAACGATCGGCAACAACAAGACCCGGGCCGCCTCGATACTGCAACTGGCGCTTGGAAACATCGGGAAATCGGGCGGCGGCGCGAACATCTTCCGCGGCCACGATAACGTGCAGGGGGCCACCGACCTCGGTGTGTTGTGCGACACGCTTCCAGGCTACTACGGACTCGCCGAAGGCGCCTGGAAGCATTGGGCACGCGTGTGGGACGTGGACTACGATTACCTGAAGGGGCGTTTCGCATCGAAAGAGTTGATGGAGCGCAAGGGCATGCCCGTCTCGCGCTGGTTCGACGGCGTGCTGGAGGCACCTGAAAACATCGATCAGCCCTCGAGCATCGCAGGCATGATCTTCTGGGGACACGCGCCAAACTCACAGACCCGAGGGCCCGATCTCAAGAAGGCGCTGGAGAAACTCGACCTGCTGGTCATCATCGATCCCGTGCCGACAATGACTGCGGTGATGAGCGATCGGACCGATGGTGTTTATCTGCTCCCAGCGGGTTCAACGATGGAAATTGCCGGTTCGGTCACGAACTCGAACCGGTCGCTCCAGTGGCGCGATAAGATAATCGACCCGATTTTCGAAGCGAAAGGCGACTACGAGATCGTCCACCTTCTGGCGCAAAAGCTCGGGTTCGCCGACGAATTGTTCAAACACATTGAAGTGAAGAATGGTGAACCCGTCGCCGAAGACCTGTTGCGCGAGCTGAACCGGGGCACCTGGACCATCGGCTACACTGGCCAGACGCCCGAGCGGCTCAAGCTGCACATGGCCAACCAGCAGGACTTCGATCCGACGACGCTGATGGGCATGAGCGGTCCCGTAAAGGGCGAATATTACGGGCTGCCCTGGCCATGTTGGGGTTCCGGCGACCAGAAGCACCCCGGCACGCCGCTTCTCTACGATGTATCGAAGCCCGTTTCCGAAGGTGGACTGCCGTTCCGCGCCCGCTGGGGCGTCGAGCACGAAGGCCAGAATCTGCTCGCTTCCAAGTCCCATACCAAAGACTCGCTCATCAAGGACGGCTATCCCGAGATGACTCTCGCTGTTCTCGAGAAGCTCGGACTGACAAAACACCTGACACCCCGCGAGAAGCTGATAATCGTGGCGATCGGAGCGGGAGAGTACGCTCACCGCCTGTTGGAGATCAAAGACGACGAAGCTAAGCGCTTGCTCGATAACACGCAGCTTGCAAGCCGGGAACCTGACGTTTCCGCGGGCAGGGAGCGACTAGAAGAGTTGGACTTCAAGGATCTGACACCCCTCGCGAGGGAGGCTGTCGCCGCCTATCTGGCGCACGACGGCGCTGGTCCGAGCGGCAAATCCGGCGAAAACCAGGATAAGGGCAAAACCCAGGACAAGGGCGAAGCGGAATTTTCCGGTGGCGAGGGTGGCGGAGCCGACCAGCTCCCGATCCACGCAAGCGACGAAGTCCTTTCCAGAATTCTGCGTGTCAACTGGAAAACCGACCTGTCTGGCGGCATCCAGCGCGTTGCGATCGCCAACGGCCTCGCGCCATTCGGCAATGGACGCGCGCGGGCTCTCGTCTGGAACTTCCCGGATCCGATTCCTGTTCACCGCGAACCGCTTTACACGGTGCGCCGCGACCTCATTCCAAAATACCGCACCTACGACGACCGCAAGGATTTCCGCCTGCCGACTCTCTTCTGGTCGATCCAGGAGAAGGACGTTTCGGGCGAGTTCCCCATGATCCTGACGACAGGGCGTCTCGTGGAATACGAGGGCGGTGGCGACGAAACGCGCTCCAACAAATGGCTGGCGGAGTTGCAGCAGGAGATGTTTGCGGAGATCAACCCCGAAGACGCGGAAAGTCTCAGCCTTTCGGATGGCGAGATGATCTGGCTCATCACGCCGGAAAAGGCGCGGGTTCGGGTCGCCGCTCAGGTCACCAACCGCATCGGCAAGGGCGCGGTATTTATGCCATTCCATTTCGGCGGCTGGTGGCAGGGAAAATCCCTCGAAGAGCGCTACCCCGCAGGTACGGTTCCCTACGTCTTGGGAGAGGCCGCAAACACGGCGGCAACTTACGGCTACGACGTCGTGACCTTCATGCAGGAGTCGAAGGCCACGATCTGCCGGATTGAGAAGGCTTGACGCCTACAGCACTGGAATACCGGAGGACAGCTCCATGGCCCGCATGAAGTTTCTGTGTGACGCCGAACGTTGCATCGAGTGCAACGCCTGCACCACAGCCTGTAAGAACGAGAACGATGTACCGTGGGGAATGCTTCGCCGCCGCGTCGTCACGATCAACGATGGTGAGCCGGGCGAGCGGTCCATCGCAACTTCGTGCATGCATTGCACCGATGCGCCCTGCATTGCCGTCTGCCCCGTGAATTGCATCTATCAAACAGACATCGGCGTCGTGCTTCACGACAAGGATACCTGCATTGGCTGTGGCTACTGCTTCTACGCCTGTCCCTTCGGAGCACCGCAATATCCGCAGGCAACCAACTTTGGCAGTCGCGGCAAGATGGATAAGTGCACTTATTGCGCCGGTGGTCCTGAAGAGAACGGGTCGGAAGCGGAGATCCGGAAGTACGGCAGTAACCGCATCGCGGAAGGCAAGCTGCCACTGTGCGCGGAGGTTTGCTCCACCCGAGCCCTGCTCGCCGGAGACGGCGACGTCGTTGCCGACATATATCGCTCCCGGGTTGAGAAGCGCGGCTACGGATCTGGAGCCTGGGGTTGGTCCTCCGCCTATTACGGATCGGAGGCAGGCTGATGGCAGCGAATGCTCATCCTTCGGGTAATGAACGCAGACCCGACAGACCCACCATGTCCAGTGCGCGCATCGCGGGTGGAATCGTCGCACTCCTGATGCTCGTCTCGCTCGCTTGGCTCGCCTTCGCGAGTATGGGGCCGGAGGCGCTCGTAGAGCCAACGGTTAGTATCGAAGCAACTGGGTCGCCTGGTGCAGCATCGGGTGTCGTCGCAGCCGACGCTCTTAGGGATCGCTCCCGACTTCTCTATGACCGGACACAGAGTGAAACGGTCGATGGAGTCAATGTCGCGACGGGCGGTGCTCCACAGGCAGATCTAACGGCCCGCCAAGGTGTCGCCCGCTCCCGAGAGATCGTGGAAAAATGGCGGGCTCCAGGCGATGTAACGGCGATCCTGCGCAAACCCGATATGATTCGTGGGACCAGTTCGCTGCCTTACGAAAACGCCGATATCCTGGAGCAGCCTGAAGGCCGCGACTGGCGCCGTGAGCGCAACGGCGCGGTCGCCTATGGAGGTGGCTGGCTGATCCTCGGCGTCTTGCTTGCGCTGGCGCTCTTTCTATTTGCGCGCGGCCGGATCCGGATCGCGGAAGGGCCGGCAGGAACGACGGTCGAACGCTTTGACGCGGCCGAGCGCGCCAACCACTGGATGACCGCCACCGCTTTCGTTCTTCTCGCACTGACTGGTCTCGTCATTCTCTACGGCACGCCACTGCTCCTGCCGGTTATCGGCCCAGAGGCCATGGGCACGCTGGCGCAGGTTTCGGCCTGGACCCATATGGCCTCGATGGTCCCTTTCATCGTCGGTGTCTGCATCATGATCGCGTTGTGGGTACGCGACAACGTTCCAACGCGACTCGATTGGAACTGGCTCAAAGCCGGCGGCGGTTTTGCGAGCGAGGACAGCCCCAATCCACCGGCCCGGCGGTTCAATGCCGGTCAGAAGATCGTCTTTTGGGGCGTTGTAATCGGCGGAGTGTCTGCCTTTGCCTCAGGACTGATCCTGATGTTTCCATTCGCGCTTTTCGGCTACGTCGGGATGCAGTGGGCACAATTGGTTCACGCAGCAATCGGCCTTTTGATGATCGCGCTGATAATCGGCCATATCTACATCGGCACTGTCGGAATGCAGGGTGCCATCGACGCCATGTGGTCCGGGCAAGTCGATGAGAACTGGGCCAAGGAACACCACAGCATCTGGTACGACAGGATTACGGATGGGTCGCGTTCGACCAAGCGTCTTTCGAATTCAAAATCGTCGCGCCCATCGCCGGCGGCTGGCGAGTAATTTGCGAGGTGATCTGGAATGAGGAGTTTTGTATTCGGTCTTTGCGCCGCCGTGGTTCTGCTGGCGGTAGGCCTCTATGGCCTCGACACTCTGCAGGTGTCGATGAAGGACAAGGCGCAATCGGATCGCAGCGTTGTGCTCAATGCACCGAACCCCAGGTGACGGAGCGAACGGCTCAAGGAACTGTGCGTCATGTCAAAAGATAAGCAAGTTAATCCAACCGGTAACGAGAGGCGGGAATATCCGGCCGAAAAAGCTCGGCAAGGCGAGATTATCCTGCGCCGGCGTTGGCAGCGCGTCGTGTTCATCGCGGGTCTCCTTGGGGGTGTTGTTCTCGTGCTGGCGTTGAGCCTGACTGGTGCCGGAAGATAGCTTCGCGAACTCAAACAACGAGCGTTGCTTCTACCGCGCCGCCGTGTAGCACCCAGGCAAGTGTCCTTTCGAGTAGACCAGCTGAGCGACCTGGCTGCCTCCGACATGGAACTCTGCTGCACAGCTCGACAGGTAGTAGCGCCACATCCTGTAGAAGGCTTCCTGTGAATTCCAGATGCTCGGCTTCGCATAGGGACTGGCGGTCTCCCACCACGCCTCGAAGTTATCGAGCCATGCGCGAAGGGTCGGCGTGTAATGCGGGCCGATGTTCTGCATGTCCTGAAGCACGAACAGTCGTTCTGCGGACTCACTTAGCTGGCGCATCGAGGGGAGCACGCCGCCGGGAAATATATAGGTCGTCAGCCATGGTTCGCCGACCTCGCTCGAAACCGGGCTGGTGATCGAATGCAGCAGGAAAAGTCCGCGCGGACGCAACGCGGATTCGACGGTCGAGAATAACGTGCGGTAATTGCGCGTGCCGACATGCTCGATCATGCCGATTGATGCGGCTTTGTCGAAGCAGATTTCGGCCGTGGGGAATTCGCGGTAGTCGCCGCAAAAGATTTCCACCGGCAGACCGGTGCAGAGCTCGCGCGCATAGGCGGCCTGTTCGTCTGCAACGGTAATCCCCACGACTTCGACGCCGTAATTCTCAGCCGCGTAATGGGCAAAGCCTCCCCAGCCGCACCCGATATCGAGGAGACGTTCGCCCTCTTTGAGGTGAAGCTTGCGGCAAATAAGATCGAATTTCGCGATCTGCGCGTCATCGAGTGTTGCAGCGTTCAACCAATAGGCACAAGAATAGGCCATCGAAGGCCCAAGCATGTGCTCGAACAATTCCGTGTTCAAGTTATAGTGGACGTCCGCAAGACTGCGGGTTTGTGAAATAGATTGCACGTTCAACAGCCGTGCCTTGAGAAACGCCAACGACGTTCGCCAGCCATAATTTTTGTGTGCGCAAAGTTGATCACACGACAGAATATGCGAGATACACCCGAAGAGATCGTTAGCCTCCCAGTATCCTCGCATGTAGGCCTCGCCCAGTCCGAGCGAGCCGTCGGCAATCACGCAGTCATAGAAGCGCTGATCACGGACACGAATATCCCACGACCGTCCGCCGTCGATTCCGACGTCTGCCTTCGCGCAAAGCCCGCGGATTGCCGAAACTTCACTCACCTTGACCTCCTCGATTCGCGCAGCTATGGCGCAGTCGAGCTACACGGCCTTACCCACAAGGAATCTGGCAATTCTCTCTCCAGGAGAACGGCACCCCAAAGTGCTGGTGGATCCTCCGAGCCTCTTCCCGGTCGTGCAGATCGGCCTTTTCGTAGGTCGGCGCGGCCTTGAGTTTGTCCTCCGTGATGTCCGTCGCAAAGGCCTCGCGACTGGCAACGTACGTGAGCGCTTGCCAGGGGATCGGATAGTAGTCTCCTCCCAACCCCATGAAACTTCCGAACTTCGTTACAGCGTATGCCACTTTCCCGGTGACCTTGCCGATAAAATCTCCCCGATGCCTTTGCCACCCGCGCTCAGCACCTTCGTTCCGCGAACTCGATAGCTGGTTATGAGTTCTGCTTTGGAAGCCTCCCCTTCTTACACGGTTGCCACCGTGATTACGTGCAATGCATGGAAAGCGCCATCGGTTCCAACAAGGGAACGATTGATAGTCTGGAACGTTAATCCTCACTGGTCCAAAAGGGAAGACGGCCTCTGATGACCTACGACAAGCACACTGACAAACCGCCGCATGTCGAACTCTATTTAGCCGGGGATTTTTCTTCGCCATTCGAGGTACTGACCGCAAACGATTTCTCAGCGTCGCAAAAGCGCGAGATATTCGAGACGTGGCATGCGGATCTAATGCGCCGAGGTGGGTATTCTCGACACTCGGAGCTGCTCTTGGATATCGAACACTCGCTGAAATCTCTTCGCCCAGAAGTCGATGGCAGCAGCGACGAGCCAATTGGTTGATTGCTATTGATCTCAATCGGCGTTGGGTTTCGTGTCGAGTGCGTCACGCTCGAACCACCTCAGCACAACAATGATAATAAGGGCGAGAAGAACGCCAAAGAAGGCAATGACATAGTAGCCGCTTCCGCAAGCAACTCCGATGGCGCCGGCTATCCATATCCCAGCCCCCGTCGTTAATCCTTGTACTTGCCCGCGTCCGTGAATGATGGTTCCAGCGGCGAGGAAGGAAACGCCGGCCGTGACAGCCTCGATGATGCGGATCGGATCGACGCTGCCACCGCCTTCTATCCCACGAACTTCGTGAAATATCTCGAACGTGATGACGGTGAACAACGCCGCGCCTAGCGCCGTAAGCATATGTGTGCGCAGGCCGGCCCCACGGGCCTTTAGCTCCCTTTCGAAACCGATCGCTGCTGCGAACAACGCAGCTAGTAGTAAACGAATAGCAATTTCCCATTCCGGGGTATGAGTATGGTTGATGCCAATATCTTCAAGCCAGTTCATTAAGTGAATCCACAATCCGGATGCATTGCTGCCGGCGAGGAACTAGAGTATTGCCGGAGCCGAACAGCGCGATAACGTGATGGTGGCCATAGGTCACCGGCGATCATGCGACGAGCGAGCTAAACGGAAGCGATCAAGTATGGTTCCTAAAAATCGCTCCGAACCGATGGACAATAGGTCTCATCTTGCCGTTTCCCGCCGCTCCGTTCGCCTGCTCGATGGGCGATATTTCCCGGCTCAGATCAACATGCTCGACCGACCCCGCCCATCTTCCCCCAGCGCCTGTATCAGTAGATTATGCTGGTGGATTGCTATCAAACCCAGGATGTCAGATGGACAATGCAGCCTTCGAGAAGTCTCCCGCCAACTGGCTCGCCGGAATTGTTTTCGAGCAACCCTTCCGAATTGACGCGCTGATTGGTCAAGCGGTGTCCGCGTTCAAGGCGCGAGGGCTGGAAGTCGCCGGAGTTACCCAGACCTATTCGGACACGCCGGGGTGCAGTGGTTCCCAGCTTCGCTTGCAGTCGATCGACGGCGCCATGGACATGCCGATCATGGAGCCGCGCGGGCACTTTTCGAAAGGTTGCCGGCTTGATTACCGCGCCATGGCTGATGCCACCGCATGGATTGAGAATACGCTCGACGATGAGGCCGACCTGATCGTTCTGAATCGCTTTGGCCGGGCTGAGAGCGAAGGCAACGGCCTGCGCACCATCCTGCAACGCTGCGCGGAGGAGGAGCGGCCGACGTTGATTGCGGTGCGTAAGGATTATGTCGCGGCATGGAACGAATTCCACGGCGGTCTGGGCGACGTCCTGCCGGCCAATTTGGACGCGATTGTGGACTGGTATCTACGGCTACCCCGACAGCCGAACGACGAATTCGCAGGTCGGCAGAACCCGAGCCTCCTCTGAAAGCGACATCGAAATGGTTCTGCCCGTGCCCGATATGGAGGCTGCATTGGCGGGCCAGCCGATACACCAAAACTTTTATGTCAAGTTAGCGGTTGATTGCCGCGCGCCGAACGTTCTGGCCGGGCAGCGATTGGCGGCCGGCACGCAGGTTGCTGTGAAAAAAAACTTGGGATCTGCTTTTTTTGCACTCAACAGGTCCAATGGAGAGGCGAATCAGCCATGCTCCCCGTAATCCGTAATGATCGCCGGGTGTGTGAGCATTGGTACTGAGAGCGAACCAGCAATTTATACTCGTCGCTTTTGCGCTTTCCAGCATCGCATGTGCTGCAACGACGCTGGCGCTTGTCTCGCTTGACGAAAGTCGCGACGGCCCGGCGGGCACCCTGCGGTCCTCGCTGGAGGACAAGCAACAGGCGGCTCCTGTCCCGGCGCCACGGCTAGCGCAGCGGCCGTCCCGCTTTGCCTATTTGCCGCCCGAAGCTCTGTCTTTCGAGTGGCCGTTAGTAGACGAAATGCCAGACGCAGAGGGGCTTGCGAAAGAGTTGCCGCAAGTCGCAGCCAGTCCCCAATCGTGGACGGTCGAGGTCCAGGAGAACGACAGCGAGCCGGTGACGGATTCATCTGCCTCGCGTCGCGGACAGGTTGCGAAGAAGCCGGCCAAGGTAAGAAAGCGCCGTTACACGCTGCGTGAGCGCCTCAAAGAGATTTCGCCCAGCGCACGCGCGCGCATCATCAAAAAATTCGCTTCCATGAAGGCCGTCTGGCCGCCAACTGAGGTCTCCTTGGTTGCCATCAAGGATGAGAGGTCGCTTGAACTCTATTCGCGCTCAGGCGAAGGCGCATGGACGTTCATCCATCGCTACCGGGTACTCGCCGCCAGCGGCGGCAGCGGGCCGAAGCTGATCCGCGGCGACAAGCAGGTGCCCGAAGGTATCTACCGCATTTCTTACCTCAACCCGAACAGCAGCTACCACGTCTCCTTGCGTGTCAATTATCCCAACGCGTTCGATCGCGAGATGGCGGCGCTTGACGGCAGGAAGGATCTTGGCGGGGACATCATGATCCACGGCAAGAACGTATCCGCGGGTTGCCTTGCCATGGGCGACGAGGCGGCCGAGGAACTTTTCGATCTGGCGGCCGAAATCGGTCTGGCGAATATCCAGCTGATCATCGCGCCGACAGACTTCCGCAAGAAGCCTCTGGAGCCGGCGCCTAAAACGCCACAGTGGGTGCCGGCGCTCTACACGCAGGTCGCGGGCGCGATGTCCGAGTTCAAGGCGCCGCAGCAGCCTGGACTTTTGACGCTCCTCGGCTTTTGAGTGTCGGCAATTCGCCGCAACGCTGCACGGCTCGGCCGCGCGGCCTTCAATTATAATGTTGGAGCATCTTTGATCAGACTATTCGATCGCGAAGAGCGATCGTGCATCGGATGAAGCTTTAGCGGTTCTGCAGGGCGATACCATGCAGCCCGCCCAATGCAGCGTCGCGGTGGGCGCGACAGCCCACCGCGCTATTGTCGCCGGAAATCAAAGCCGAGGTTGTTGCGGTTTCATGTCTTCCTTGCTGATACCGGCGACCGCTTTGGGAACCTTCATGGCATCGCGGCGGAAGGGTTCCCCCAGTTCCTGATTGAGGACCACTTCGATGAAGGTCGTCACGCCGTCCTCCATCTGCTCCCTGATGGAGGTCCTCAGCGCATCGCTCAGCGCTTCCGTGTTGTCCACCTGCACGCCCTTCAATCCGCAGGCCTCCGCCACCTTGGCATAGTTGACGCCGAGATTGAGTTCGGTGCCCACGAAGTTGTCGTCGAACCACAGCGTCGTGTTCCGCTTTTCGGCGCCCCACTGGTAGTTGCGGAAGATCACCATGGTGATCGGCGGCCAGTCGTTGCGCCCGCACGCCGTCATTTCGTTCATGGAAATGCCGAAGGCGCCGTCGCCCGCGAAGCCGATAACTGGTACGTCGGGGCAGCCGATCTTGGCTCCCAGAATCGAAGGCAGACCGTATCCGCACGGGCCGAACAGCCCCGGAGCCAGATACTTGCGGCCCTTTTCGAACGTCGGATAGGCGTTGCCGATGGCGCAGTTGTTGCCGATGTCGGAGGAGATGATGGCGTCAGCCGGCATTGCCGCCTGGATCGCACGCCATGCCTGCCGCGGGCTCATGCGGTTCGGCTCGCGGTTGCGAGCGCGTTCATTCCAGGTGATGCCCGGATCGTCCTCTTCGTGATCCATCGAGGTGAGCTGTTGCGCCCAGCGCGACTTGGCCGTCGCGATCATGCCCTCGCGTTCCTTGCGCCCGGCATCGCCAGCCGTCGGTGAAAGCTGAGCCAGGATCTGTTCGGCGACCGCTTTTGCATCGCCCTGGATGCCTACGGCAACGCGTTTGGTCAGGCCGATGCGGTCGGCGTTGATGTCGACCTGGATGATCTTGGCATCCTTCGGCCAGTATTCGGTCTGGTAGGCGGGCAGCGACGAGAACGGGTTGAGGCGGGTGCCGAGCGCCAGCACGACGTCGGCCTTTGAGATCATCTCCATGCCTGCCTTCGAGCCGTTATAGCCAAGTGGCCCGCAGTACAGTGGATGCGAACCCGGGAACGCATCGTTGTGTTGGTAGTTGCAGCACACCGGCGCGGAAAGCTTTTCAGCAAGTTTCGCCGATGCCGGAATCGCTCCCGCAAGGACAACGCCGGCACCGTTGAGGATCACAGGGAACTTAGCGTCCGACAGCAGCTTTGCGGCTTGCGCGATGGCAGCCGGATCGCCCGGCGGGTGCTCGATAAGAACCACCTGGGGCAGCTCGATGTCGATCACCTGGGTCCAGTAGTCGCGCGGCACGTTGATTTGAGCGGGAGCCGAACCGCGGAACGCTTTGAGGATGACGCGGTTGAGGACTTCGGCGATGCGGGAGGGATCGCGCACTTCCTCCTGATAGCAGACGCAATCCTCAAACATCGCCATCTGCTTGATTTCCTGGAACCCGCCCTGGCCGATGGTCTTGTTGGCGGCCTGCGGCGTGACCAGCAGCAGCGGCGTGTGGTTCCAGTAGGCGGTGATGATCGGGGTCACCATGTTGGTGATGCCGGGCCCGTTCTGCGCAATCGCCATCGACATCTTGCCGGTGGCGCGCGTGTAGCCGTCGGCACTCATGCCCGCGTTCACCTCATGCGCGCAGTCCCAGAAGGTGATACCGGCGGCCGGGAACAGATCCGAGATCGGCATCATCGCCGAACCGATGATGCCGAAGGCATGCTCGATGCCGTGCATCTGCAGGACCTTGATGAAGGCCTCTTCGGTTGTCATTTTCATGTTCGTCAATCCTCTATTGCCCGGGGACGGGAATTGTCTGGTGTGCCAGGGATAACCCTGGCTTTTTAAAGTGTGGCGGGCGGGTCGGTCGCGCGCTCGATCGGCCTCATGCGGCCTTGAGACGTTGGCGAATAAGTCCGGGAATCTGGCTGGGAGTATCCGCCACCGCGACCCCTGCCTTTTCGAGTGCCGCGCGTTTCGAGGCATAGTCGCCTTTGCCCCCCGACACGATCGCACCGGCATGACCCATCTTCTTGCCCGGCGGCGACTGCCGTCCGGCAATGAAGGCGGCGACCGGCTTCTTCATCGTGCTGGCGTACTCGGCTGCAGTCTCTTCAGCGTTGCCGCCGATTTCACCGCACAGCACGACGGCGTCCGTTTCGGCATCCTCGTCCAGCATGCGCAGAGCATCCGCCGAAGTCGTGCCGATCATCGGATCTCCGCCCACGCCATAAAACACCGACTGGCCGAAACCTTCCTGGGCGAGATTGAGACTGATCAGCGTGCCAAGGCTGCCCGAGCGCGAAATGACCCCGATACGGCCCGGCTTGAACACACGGTCGTTGAACGCCGGCATGATGCCGACGAAACATTCACCGACCGTCACGATCCCTGCGGTGTTGGGCCCGACGATGCGTGTGCCATTGGCTTTCGCCGCCACATGCATTTCCATCACGTCGTGCGCCGGGATGTGCTCGGTCAGGCAGACCAGCAGCTTGGCGCCGCCTTCGCAGGCATCTATTGCCGCGTCTTTTGCCATCATCGGCGGGATGAACATGCACGCGATGTCGAACGGCGCGGTCTTTGACGCTTCGCGTGCGGAGGCAAACACAGGGACGCCGAGATGGTCGGTGCCCGCCTTCTTCGGGTTGACGCCTCCAATCACGTTGGAACCGTAGTCCTGCATGGCCTTCGTCCAGAAGGTGCCCTGCTTGCCGGTAATCCCCTGGATCAGGAGCTTGTGGTGCTTGCGCGGGATCATGCGGGGCTCCTCGTGTTGGCGGCGGCAACCGCTGCTTTCACCGCGTCATCCATCAGGTCGTAAGGTTCGATGCCGAGCCGCTCCCTGACAAGAGCGATGGCTTCGTCTTCGCCGGTCCCGTGAATGGTGAAGAAAACAGGAATGTCGGGTTTCAGTTCTTCCCAGGCGTTGACGACGCCTTCGGCCATCACGTCGGTGCGCGCAAAGGCCCCGCAGAAGTTGACGAGCAGGCTTTTCACATTCGGGTTTTCGAGCAGGATCGAAAGCGCGGTTTTGGCCTTGGTGTAGGCTTCGCCGCCGATCTCCAAAAAGTTTGCCGGCTTGCCGCCGTAGTGGGCAATGACATCCATGGTGGTCATCGTCAGCCCGGCGCCGTTCGCCAGGACTCCGACACTGCCGCCAAGTTCGATGTACTTGAGACCCGCCGCAGCAGCCTTGGCTTCAAGATCGGTGTAGCGCTCCGGCGCAGCTTGCGCTGCTGTCGCCTTTTGCCGCGAGGCCGCGCTGTCGTCGAGCGTCAGCTTGCAGTCGAGCGCAACGACGTGGTTTTCCTTTGTGACGACAAGCGGGTTGATCTCGATGAGTTCGGCATCGAGTTCGCGGTAAGCGAGGTAGAGGTTCAAGATCGTCGCCGTCAATTCGTCGCCGGCCGCTTCGAGGTCCAGCCCTTCGATAGCCTTCTGCGCTATCGCCAGGGTCGGCCCGTCGCTGATCGAAATCGCGAAGTGGCGCATGGCGGTCGGATCTCTTTCCGCGACCTCTTCGACATCCATGCCGCCCATCGCCGAAAAAAGAAGCATCGGCCCCTTGGTGGCGCTGTCGTTGAGAATGGCGAGATAGAGTTCCCTGTCGATTGCCGTCTGTGCTTCGACCAGCACTTTCTCCACCGGCCAGTCGGCAATCGTCATGCCGATAATCGCTTCGGCGTGCTGGCGCGCCTCGGCAGGTGTGCCAGCCAGCTTGATACCGCCGGCCTTGCCGCGCTTGCCGGTCGGCACCTGAGCCTTGACGACGCACGGACCGATCTGCCGGGCGGCGTCCTCGGCTTCGGCAGGTGTATGCGCCAGCCGGCTTTTGGGAACGGCGATATTGTAACGTGCGAGCAGCGGTTTTGCTGCATGCTCCTCGAAGTTCATGGGCCTCGCGTCCTTCCTTATTTGCCGTAGCGTTCCCAGTACGGTCCAAACAGTTCTTCTTCAGAGGGTTTGTCTTCTGGAATCGTCGAGACGAGGTGCGTGAGATTGATGAAGCACTTGTAGTTCAGGTTGTCGCAAAGCGTGTTGCCGGCCCAGGTGCCGCCCGCCATCGAGAGCGTGAACGGCAGGCAGTTGTTGAAGCCGCCGCCGTTGCCGAAGGTGTGTGCCTGGTTGACGAGAACGCGCACGACGTCGGTCTCCGCCGCAAGCTCCCGGGCGTGTGCCATGTCCTTGGTATGGATTCCGGTCGAGTGCCCCTTGCCGGTGACGTCTAGAATCTGGCGCACGATGGCCTTGGCTTCGTCGAAGTCGCGGGCGCGGTAGATGGTGAGGACGAGGGAAAGCTTTTCGTCGGCGAAGCTGTGTTTGCCGCCCACTTTTACTTCCTCCACCATGAAGAACTTGCGCTGGGCGGACTCCTTGGCGAGCCCGAAGACCTCGGCCAGTACCGGCGCCGGTTTCGCGATCACATGCCGGTTGAGCTTGCCGCCCTGCCACAGCGTGTTGCGCACCTTCTCGCGCTCTTCATCGCTGCACCGCCACCCGCCTGCACGCTCAAGCGCGGCGATGGCGTCTTCATAAACGTCATCGAGGATGATGACGGCATTCTCCGACGAGCAGGATGTCGAGTTGTCGAAAATCTTTGAGGCGCAGATCTTCTCGGCGGCGTCGTCCAAATCGGCTGTGGAATCGATGATGACGGGCACGTTGCCGGCGCCCACTCCAACAGTCACCGTGCCGGACTGCATGGCCCGCTTGACGTTGTCCTGCGAGCCGGTGACGACCGCGAGATCGACCTGATTCATCATCTCCTGCGTCATTTCCTTGGATACAGGCGCGGGAAGCAGCTGCACGAGGTCCTCAGGGTGGCCCGACTTCTTCAGTTCCTCCCGCATCAGTTCCACGGTCCGGCGCGTGGTCGCAGCACCAGCCGGTGAGGGCGCGATGATGACGGCATTGCCGCCCTTGAGTGCCATCATCGCCTTGTTGACCGGGGTGGCGGCAGGGTTCGTCGATGGACACACGGCACCGACCACACCAACGGGCTTGGCGTATTTTACGAGCCCGCGCTCGGGGTCTTCCTGGATGATACCGACGGTCTTGGCGCGCAACAGGTCGCGCAGCGTGCCAAATGTCTTGCGGGTGTTCTTGATGACCTTCGATTCGACATCGCCGAGTCCGGTGTCCTGGACGGCGAGTTCGGCGAGCATGCGCGCGTTCTCGGGTTTGTAGATGGACCATGCGAGCGCCCGCACCGCGTCGTCGACGCGGGTCTGATCGTGGTTTTCGTAAGCTTCCATCGCCGCCCGCGCGCGCGCTACGACTTCGGCGACCGCGGCCTTTGGATCGCCAGCGCCGCCGGCCGTATCACCGGGCGTTGCACGATCGATGCTGGGGGAGTCGGCTACCATCTTGCTCTCCAGGTTTGTCGCTAACCGTCGATTAAAGCGCATTCACGTTCTTGCCCGCGACCGTCCGGCCCGCCCTCACCGATCGACTGAAAACCTTGCCGACCAAAATGTCCCGTTAGCGGTCGCCAGTCATTGAAAAAATGGGACAACATGTCTTAGTTTTTCACTTCTTCTCCGCCGTGTCAACCGCGGCCTGTAGTCACTGCGGACCAATAGGCGCCTTCTTCGCGCCAGCACCTCTGCCGAACCGAGACCTGATCACCGGATAGAGCGACCACAGGACGAACATTGCGGCGAGTGCCAGGATGGTGCCGCTGATTGGACGCTGGACGAAGATCCAGAAGTTGTCGTCGTAGTTGGCCAGCGACGTCAGGAAGTAGCGCTCTGCCAGCGGCCCCAGGATCACGCCGAGCACGAGCGGCGCCGACGGGAAGTTGGCGCGCTTCATGATGAAGCCGAGCACCCCGAAGACGAGGCAGACGTAGACATCGAAGATGTTGTTGCGAACCCCGTAGGCGCCGATCACCGAAAGCACGATGATGAAGGCACCGAGTATCGCCGGCGGCACGCGCATCAGTGTCGAGAACCCGCGCGCAACTAGCACTGCCGCGAAGATCATCAAGAGGTTCGCGACCATCATGCTGACGAAGATCGTGTAGACCAGTGTCGGGTCCATCCGGAACAGAAGCGGACCTGGAGCGATGCCGTGAATGAGCATGGCCGCCAGCATGATCGCGGTAGCCGCGCTTCCCGGAATACCCAGTGTCAGGAGTGGGATCATGGCCGCGCCGGTTGTGGCGTTCTTTGCCGCCTCGGGTGCGGCAAGTGCCTGCTCGACTCCGGTTCCGAATTCTGCCCCGCGCCCCGAGGCCTGCCGTTCGACGCCATAGGCGAGGACCGCCCCGACCGTGGCGCCGGCGCCAGGAATCATGCCAATCATGCAGCCAAGCCCCGTGCCCCGCATGATCGAATTGCGCAGGCCCCACAACTCCCCCCAGTTGATCTGCTTACCGGGAACGGGAGTGAATTTCTTCTTCAGGTCGACATTGCGCACGAGAAGGTCGACGACCTCCCCGATGGCAAACAGGCCGATCATTACGACCGTGAAGTTGATGCCGCTTTGGACCTCGGAAACGCCGAAGGTGAAGCGGGGTATGCCGTACATCGGATCAATGCCGACGGTGCCGATCAACAGCCCCATGAACATGGACAGCGCGCTCAAGACCGGCAGATCCTTTGCGATGGCGACGACGCTGGCGAGGCCGAGAATGGTTGCGGCGAAGAATTCCGGCTGGTCGAATCGCAATGCAAAGGCCGCGAACGGCGGCGAGGCAACCGCCAGCATCACCGCTGAGAAGAAGCCGCCCGTCGCCGACGCTGTGATCGCGATGCGCAAGGCGCGCGTCGACAGACCCTTGGTGGTCATCGGGTACCCGTCCCAGCATGCCGGCAGCGAGGCGGGCGTACCAGGAATATTGATGAGGATCGAGGAGATCGAGCCGCCGAAGACGCCGCCGACATAGATGCCGCCGAGGAAGCACATGGCCGTCACCGGCTCCATCACATACGTGAAGGGTAGCGCCATCGCCATGGCGTTGACGAACGAAATGCCGGGCAACGCGCCGGCGATCGTCCCGACCATCAGCCCGGTAATGAGGATGAGGAAGTTATGCGGCTGGAAGGCGCCGATGGCACCATTCAAGAAGAGCGTCGCAAGATCCATTGCCGAAGTCCTTTTCTCAATAGATCCGCAGCGCGCGGTAAAGCGAGATCGTTGCCGAGTTGAAGGGTTCGACGCCGCGGTTCAAGGGCATCTTCGCGACGGCAACGAACATGTAGAGCAGCACGATCGAGCCGATGATCGAGACCGACAGAACCGTGACCGGCGATCGAACGCGGCCGAGCAGGCACCATGTCGCAAGGAAGGCCATGGTCGCGAAGGCAAAGCCGACGTAGGGTATTGAAAAACCGTAGGCGAGGATTATCCCGACGCCGACGAGGGCCATCGCCTGCGCGCCATTCGACTCTTTCGCGGCGACAGCGACCTCGACTCCGCTGCGGATGCTGCGCCGCCATTCGAGGAGTTCCAAGATCAGTGTCAGGGCACTCAACGTCGCGAGGCCGATGAGCATGGCCCGTGGCCAGCCGCCCGGCCCGACCGCGTTGGGAACGGCGTCGAGTGCAGCGCTGTTGCTGGCGATGTGGAACCAGAGAAAGACGCACAACCCCAGCGATCCGATGGGCAGCCCGATACGGATCGCCCGGTTCGAAAAAGACATCGGCCAACACCTTCTGATGGGCGCGGCTGGGATAAGCCTGCCGCTTTTCCGTCGCGCGTCCTGGCCTCATAAAATGAACGCCAATCGCAGGCCGGCACCGCAGGAAAGCGGTGCCGGCTTCTACGGTGTCGCAGTGAAATTACTTCTTGGTGCTGGCTTTCTCTTCGGCCGTCGTCGGGAATTTCTCGAGATAGCCCCTCACCGTCTCGTAGAATTTCTTGACGATCATCTTGGTTTCCTCCGGCGATTTCGCCGGCGTGCAGGTGTAGGTGCTCTCGCAGAATTCCTTCCACTCAGGCGTCGCCAGTACTTTCTCGGTTGCCGCGGCGAGCGTGGCTACCCTGTCGGCTGGCGTGCTGGCCGCAACCGCGATGGTGCGGAAGTTCGGCAGGTCGTTGATCTCGAGACCCAGTTCCTTCGAGCTCTCGACGTCCTTGAAGGCATCGTGGCGGGCTTCGTCGAAGACAATGATAGGGCGCAGGTCGCCGGACTTCAGGAACTGGGCGACATCGCCTGGTTCCTCGTAGATCATGTCCGTGTGACCGCCGACCGCCGAAGCATAACGTTCGGCGGGCTTGCCGAACGGAACGTTCTTGATGCTGATGCCCTTGGTGCCGAGATACTTCAGCGTGATGTCGTCCATCGTGCCGTATCCCGATGTCGCGCAACGCAGTTTACCGGGGTTTGCCTTGGCGTATTCCTCGACATCCTTGTAAGTCTTGAACGGGCTGTCCTTGTTGACGAACAGCATCGAGGGCGAGCTTTGCATCATGCCGACGAAGGCGAACTCATCGGGATTGTGATTGCCGATCCCGGCTGCCCAGGCGGAAACCGACAGGGCGATCAGCGTGGCAACGCTGTGGCCGTCGGCGGCATCCGTCAGGAGGCGGGTCAGGCCGGCGTTGCCCGAAGCGCCCGAAATGTTTGCGACCGGCATCGCGACGCCGAGAATGGGTTCGGCGAATTGCGCGAATTTCCGGCCCATCAAGTCCGCGCCGCCGCCCGGACCGAAGGTTACGATTACGTCGATTGGGCGCGAGGGGTAGGTCTCCTGTGCGCACAAGGGTCCCGTCAGGATGGCCCCGCTCAGAACAGCCGTCAGCATGACCCCGAGGGGCCGTTTCACCGAACTCACTGCCATATTTTTTCTCCTTGGATGGGAAGCCCAGGCGTTGTCGCCGCCAAGAGAATCCCGTTGCTGCTCCCTGTAGTCGTCGGCTAGGTCAGGCAAATGGAATGGTCTCTGGGTAGGCGTCATGCAGCAAAATGAAGCTTGCTCACGCGTCCAAAAAGTGGGACAGTATGTCCAACTTTTAACACTCTATTGCGGCTTGTCAATGCAATTCGCGAGGCCCCGTTTGAGCGAATTCGTGACGCCAGGCCCGCATGTGATGAAATGCTTCGCGCGACTGCAACTGGAGAACTGCATGAAGCACCACCAGCCCGCCAAGCCGAACAGCGACGAGCAGGACCGCATGTCGGCCCTGGAGAAGTCGATTCTGGTCTTGGAGGCGATTGTTGATCATCCCCAGCCGGTCAGCTTGCCCGAATTGACCTTGCGCCTCGGCTTGCCGCGCCAGACCATCCACCGCGTACTCCAGCAGTTGACGTCCAATGCCCTGATCAGCCGGATTGTCGACGCCGATCGCTACACCGTCGGACCGCGCCTGTCGCAGCTGGCATTCGCAACGCTGCGCTCGCGCAACCAGACGGCTCCTATGCGGGCGATCCTGTCCCAACTCGTCGCGGAGACCGGCGAGACCTGCAATATCGGTGTGCTCGACGGCTTTGACTTCGTCTACATCGAGCGGATCGAATGCGAATGGTCGCTGCGCGTCCATCTGTCGGAAGGCTCCCGCGTGCGCGCCCACAGCACCTCCGGCGGCAAGGTCATGCTCGCTTATATGGACCCAGACCTGCGTCGCCAGCTTTTGCAGGCGCATATGCTGGACGGCTTCACCTCCACCACGATCACGTCGGTCCCGAAACTGGAAGCGCAGTTGAAGCAAGTGAGAGCCCAGGGTTACGCCATCAACGATCGCGAGCAGAACGTCGGCATTGTCGGCATCGCCGTTCCAATTCTCAACGAGGAAGGAAAAATTTTGGCGGCCCTCGCCCTGCACGGTCCCGATCAGCGTCTGACGATCAAGGCCGCCGTCGCCTTCGTTCCCCAGTTGCAGGCCGCAGCTGCAAAACTTGCAGAGAACTGGACCTATTAAGCCGGTATTGCGCCCAGGCTCAAAACCGAGCAGAACTTTATGCGAGTAGATCCAACTGTCACCCTACGAGGATGAAGACGATGGACGAGCAACGCTTCAATATGTCATTACGCAAGTTTCTCAAGCAGGTCGGCGTTACCTCCCAGCGCGAGATCGAAGAACTCGTCCGCAGCGGCACGATTACCAATGGTCCGCTCAAGGTGAAGATGGTGCTCACTGCCGAAGGTACCGGCCTTAACCACGTCGTCGAAGGCGATATAGATCTGGGTTAGAAATCGAGCAGAGCGCAGAGCGTTGCGGCATCCGGATTGAGAACGAGCGACCATGCATCTGCCCGACCCGAAATTTCCCCCGCTCATCACCGGCCATCCCGTAGCCGCCCGGGAGTTTCCATTCGACGTCGCATGCCGAGGCGCGGCCGCGGGAGAGCTGGGCGCGGCAGATCTCGTCTGGAGCCGCTCTACGACGAGCGTCGACTTGGCGTTGATCCTGGAGCCGGACGTCCCCTTGTCGCAGTCCAGGCAGATGTTCCCGCTGGCCTTCACCGCGCTTGCCGACAGTCTGGGCGCGCTGATGCCGCCGCTGACAGCCGTGCTGTTGCGCTGGCCGTCGACGCTTCTGATCAATCGCGGTGAGGCCGGCAAGTTGCGATTCGCTGCCAGCACCGACGTCGAGGACAAGGTCCCCGACTGGCTGGTGCTCGGCGTCTCGCTCGCTTTGCAGTCCGCTCCGGACGATCCCGAACCCGGCAAGAAAGCCGGCGCGACGACGGTTTTCGAGGAAGGCGGCGGCGATCTCGACCGCAGCCAAATCATGCAGTCGTTTGCCGCGCACATGCTGACCTGGATAAACGAGTGGCAGGATGACGGATTCGCAGCGGTGCATGAGCAGTTCATCGGCCGCCTCGAGGGGGCGGAGGAACCAGCCGCGATTGCCACGGGTGCCGGCGGCCCGCTGCGGGGAAAAGTCCTCGGCCTGAGCGACGACATGCAGCTCCTCGTCAAGTGCGAAACTGACGGCACGGTGCGCACTCTCTCGCTGGCTGAGGCGCTGCGGTCTCCCCCGCGATAGCAAAGCGGCACGGAAAAGCCGGCATCTGCTGGTCTTTCTTGCCGGCCACCACTCAGCCCCGCGCCAGCTCGGCCTCAAGATGCGCGATCCGTGCTCTGAGCGGAGCGGCGGCTGCTTCGACCTCTTCGGCCGTGAAGCGCGGCGTAATGTGCTGGGGACAATTCCAGTCGAAAGCTTCAACGGTGATGACCATTCCCCTTTCGACCCGCGCCCGATAGCCGGGGATCTCCAGCCGGCTCAGGAGTTCGCCGTCTCCCGCCCCGGCAAGTCCGACACGGCCCAGGAGCTTCAGACGTGTCCGGTTCGGATAATCCATGAAGAACAACGACACGCGGTTATCTGCCGCGAGATTGCCGACGCTGATGTATTGGCGGTTGCCGGAGAAATCCGCAAAACCGATTGTGTTCTCGTCGAGCGCTCGCACGAACCCCTTCGGCCCGCCGCGGTGCTGCACATACGGCCAGCCGCGTTCGCTGACGGTTGCTATGTAGAAGCTGTCGCGCGCGGCAATGAACGCGGCTTCGCTGGGGCCGAGCTGGTCGTTCGATACGACGTTGCCGCCTTCGCGCCGCGCATACCCGGCGCGGCTCCCCATCCTTTCCTGCACCGCCTTCACCGGATCGGTGAAGGTAATCTCCGTGAACCTGTGGCCCAAGATCGTTCTCCCTGATGAAGGCTGGCGGCGCGCGGTGTCACCGCGAACCGCCGATGACCTGTTTAAGCTTAGTTGAGGCCGTGCAGTCGCTTGACTTCAGGCACCACATCCTCGCCGAAGCGGCGGATGGGCACGATCTTCAGATCGTTCCAGCTGGCGACGCCCAGCTCCTGGGTGAACTCCTCCAGGTCGTGCGGTCGGTCGGTCTCGAATACCCACAGGAAGGTGTGCTCCAACCCGGAATGGTACTGAGCATGCACTTTCTCAATCCCGTACTTGGCCAAGAGCGGCCCCAGGTCCGCCTTCGAGATATCTATCACCCGCTTTGCGGTCTCCCGGTTGTTGAGCGGGCAGTCGTGCATGTCGTGATCGCCATAAACGCCCCACAGCGTCGCTTGCGGTGCACCGGCCGGTGCAGCGGAAGCCGGAAGGCATAGCCCAATTGCTGCAGCCGCGGACGCGGCACCGATGACCGCTGAGCGCAAAAGCGTGCCGGCCGTGCTTTTTGAAGTGAACATTTTGTCTTTCTCCAATCTTTCAGGGTTCAGGAATCGCTGATCTGCAATTCGGTGATTGCTGGCGTTTGTGCCGGCTGCAGTCGCCGGTAAACGCCAATCTGGCAGAACAAGACGCTTGAAATAATACGCTGAATATGGAATATAAAATTCCGTTTAAAGGAATAATAAATGGATCGCCTGCACGAGATGGAAGTCTTCGTTGCCGTGGTCGATTCGGGCAGCTTCGCCAGGGCGGGCACGCGCTTGCGCATATCGCCACCGGCGGTGACGCGGGCCGTCTCCTCGCTGGAAGAGCGCCTGGGCACGCGTCTGCTCAATCGAACGACTCGTAGCCTCAACCTCACCGAAGCTGGAAAGCGGTTCCTCGAAAGCTGCAGGAGGTTGCTTGCCGATGTGGATGAGGCCGAAAAGGAGGCCATCGGCGAAACAGCCGTTCCTCAGGGGCACTTGACGGTTACGGCGTCCGTGACGTTCGGGCGGATCGCGCTTCGTCCGATCATCAGCGGCTTCCTTGCCCAACATCCCCGCATTACCGTTTCGCTGATCCTGCTCGATCGCGTTGTCGATCTTGTCGACGAGGGCATTGACGTCGCGGTGAGGATCGGCAGCTTGCCGGATTCAAGCGTTATCGCCCGGCGCGTCGGCGAAGTCCGCCGCGTTATGACCGCGAGCGCCGACTATCTAGCAAATCGCGGCACGCCTCATCATCCCGCAGACCTGAAGCGCCACGACCTCATCGCATTCACGGGCCTGATGTCCAACCGCGAACTGCGATTTGATGACAATGGCCGGCCCTCGCACATCACCTTCCACCCGCGCTTCGAGGTAAACGACGCGGCAGCCGCAATCTCCGCAGCCGAAGCCGGCGACGGCATCGCCACGGCACTCTGCTACATGGTCGGTGAAAAAATGCGAAAAGGCCAGTTGCTTCCGGTCCTTCAGCCTTATTGGCCGGCACCTGCACCAGTCCAGATCGCCTATCCGCATTCCCGCCTGCTCGCAGCCAAGGTCCGCGCATTCGTCGACTGGTCGGCGCCGAGGCTCGCGACCGCGTTGTCGGAACTTTCCGCCGTCGAAAAACCCGAACCCCGAGTCAGAAAAAGGCGACCCGTGAGACGCTGAGATCGGCATCGAATTCACGGCCGATCGCGACAAGACCGATCCGTCTCAGCGTGCCGAGGTCAAGTGCCGCTTCAATTCGGTGCAGCGTGAAACCGGCGAATGGAAATTGGAGCTTCTGCCACGTCGGCGCTGCGATGAATTCGTGACGATACGACTGCCACGGGCGACGTGTTTGGGCGGTGCGCAGATGGACATTGTAGCGTTCGCCGTTGCCGGACACCGTTACTTCGATCCCGCTGAAGCCACTGGCGTCCACCGGCCCGCCGTCCGGCGCCAGGTCGCGCGATATCTGCACGAAGCCGCCGTTGTTATCCAGGCTGACGCTGCCCCGCATGCGGATCGCAGGCCGGCCCGCAACGGTTTCGACAGACGCCGACCCTCGCGACACGCCGCCCATCACTTGATCGGTAAAGACCTGCCAGCGCGCAGCATTGCAGGCGGGTGCTGGCGGACTGCTGAAATCGTCAATGACCATGTTGTATGTCTCGATCTCACTCGATGCGCATAATTCCCTGCGCCGTCCCACTTTGCTATACCTGTGGCTTGCTGGCGGTCCACATTCCTCCCTGCCTGTCCTCATGTCCGCCCCTCAATTCCCCACTCTGTTTTGCTAAGAGGAGCTTAGATGAACGGCATTGTCTTCGATCTTGACGGAACGCTGATCGAAAGCGCGCCGGCGATCTGCGACATAGCAAACGGCCTGATGGCCGAACTGGATCTTCCCGCCCTCGATGTTGCCGAGACGCGAAGATACATCGGCAATGGCGCCAGCCGTTTTCTCGAACAGGCTCTGCAAGCCCGCCGGGCACATTCACCCGACGCATTCGACACTCAGTTCACCCGCTTCATGACGCTCTATGATGCAGCTCCCCCCGAGGCCAACCAGCCGATGCCCGGCAGCGGCGAAGCGATACATGAACTGGCCGCCGCCGGTTATAGCCTCGCCATCTGCACCAACAAGCCGATGCAGCCGACTCGGACACTTCTGAAGTCGTTCGGCTGGGACCGGTTGTTTGCAGCAGTCGTTGCCGGCGATACGCTGCCCGAACGCAAGCCGCACCCGGAGCCCCTTCTCAAGGCGACTGCCGAGCTAGGCGCTGCGGTAACGTTCTATGTCGGCGACAGCGAGGTCGATGCGGCAACCGCCGAAGCCGCCGGGCTGCCCTTCTTGTTGTTTGCCGAAGGCTACCGGAAGTCACCCTTGAACGAGATACCGCACGCTGCGTCCTTCTCAACTTTCGCAGAGCTGAAGGGACTGATCGAGAGCTTCCCCGTCCAGCCCGCCACCACATAGGCTGAACACAGTTACGCCGTTGCGCGCCCTGTGAGAAGGTCTCGCTCAGCCCTTTTGCGCACGCCGCAGGGCCGCCGCAAGCGCCGACTCGCCGGCTGGCGAT
>LOEV01000169.1 GCA_001516065.1 Alphaproteobacteria bacterium BRH_c36 | reverse complement strand
CAGCGCGCTAGTCCGGCGCGCCCGCTGCAGTGGCCAGCGCCTGATCGCGCGCGGCCACCCGGCAGCCAACCTGACCGATGTCGCGACCATCGGCGGCTTCATCGACGAGGTTCGTCCCTGCCTCGTCGTAAACGCTGCTGCTTATACTGCGGTCGACAAGGCGGAAACCGAGCCCCAACCGGCCTTCGAACTCAACGCCGAGGGGCCGGGAAAACTCGCCGTTGTCTGTTCCGCACTCGGGCTTCCGCTGGTCCACGTCTCGACCGATTACGTTTTCGACGGTCTCGCGACCACGCCGTACACCGAAGACGCAGCCCTTCGCCCCGTGAGCGCCTATGGCGCGTCCAAGGCTGCGGGCGAAACCGCCGTTGCGACTGCCTGCGCCGACCACATTATCCTGCGCACCGCCTGGGTCTACGGCCTCGAAGGCAACAACTTCGTCAAGACGATGCTTCGCCTGGGCGCGGAAAGGGACGAACTCGGCATCGTCGCTGATCAGCATGGTTCTCCGACATTCGCCGACGACATCGCCGATGCGATCCTCACGATTTCATCGAGAATCGTCGCAGGCGACACAAGCCACTTTGGCACCTACCATTTCACCAACGCCGGTGAGACAACCTGGCATGCGTTCGCCGAGGCGATATTCGCACATGCAAACGCGGCAGGGCGCAAGACGCCTGCGACGTTGAAGGCTATCACCACCGCCGATTATCCGACGCCGGCCCGCCGCCCCGCCTATTCCGTTCTCGACTGCGCCAAGATCGAGCGCACGTTCGCAATTCGTAGGCCGACATGGCAGGATGCCCTTGGCCGCGCAATGCCAGCGATCCTCAAGAGTTGACGGCCTTGAAGCCGCCCGCATGATCGGCAATGATTTGCCATAAAGTAAGCGAGGCGCCCATGCGGTTCCCGGCATTCCTTGTACGAATCCTGGCAGTTTGCGTCGCGTTGGCAGCGTGGTCGATGATGGCCGCCGCGGCCAACGCCGCCGAGGGCAGCCGCTGCCTGGCGATGGCCCAGGCCCCGAGAAATATGCCCGTCGATGGCCCGCCCCGCCACTTCCGTGGCCCGCACCATGTCCGGCCCGTACGATACATTCCGGCGGCCCTTGGCCCCGACCAAGTCCTGATCACCTACATCACGCACGCTACATTCCGCATCGAGACGCCGGCCGGCACGACGATCGCAACGGACTACGCTGGCGTTGCCGGCCGCGGCCGGCTGCCCGACGTCGTCACCATGAACCATGCCCATGAGACCCATTACACCGACTTCCCCGATAAAGGCATCGCCCACGTCCTGCGCGGCTGGAACCCGGCCGGCGGACCGGCCCGCCACAACCTGAAGGTCGGCGACGTCCTCGTCCGCAATGTCCCTACTGACATACGCACGTGGGATGGCGGACGCGAGGAGCACGGCAACTCGATCTTCATCTTCGAGGTCGCTGGCCTTTGCATCGGCCATCTCGGGCACCTGCACCATGAACTGTCGCCCGAAGACCTCGCCGCTATCGGCCAGCTTGATGTGGTCATGGCCCCGGTCGACGGGACCTACACGCTCGACCAGCCAAGCATGGTCAAGACGCTGAAGGTTCTGAAGGCCCGCATCGTCATTCCCATGCACGCCTTCGGAGCGAGCTCGCTGGCAAGCTTCGTCCAGAAGATGAGCACCGACTTTGCAATCAGCTACTTCGAAAAATCCGAGTTGATCGTCACGGCCGCAGGATTGCCGGACACCCCGACGGTGATGGTGCTGCCCGAACTCCTGCACTGGTCGTTTGAATAGATTTGCTAGGGTTCCTGCTTGCGGACCAGCTGGACGATTGCTTCATGTAGCGCTTCAAGGAATTTCGACCGGTCGCGCTTTTCGAACGGCGGCGGCCCGCCGACAATGTCGCCGCCCGAGCGGAGATCCTGCATCAGCGCCCGATTAGCCATCGCCACCCCGATGGAGTCGGGCGTGAAGGATTTCCCGTTTGGTGCGATGACCTGGGCGCCGGCCTTAAGGCAACGGTCCGCCAGCGGAATGTCGGATGTAATGATGACGCTCATCGAATCGGCATGCCCGGCGATATGATCGTCCGCAGCGTCGGGATCTTTCTCGACGACCACCTGTGAGATGAGCCGGCTTGGCGGAATACGCAGATAGCTGTTCGAGACCACGATCACCGGCACGCCGTGCCGCTCGCCAACCCGGTAGGCCTCGTCCTTCACCGGACACGCATCAGCGTCAACGAAGATCCTGATCTCACTCCTGTGCACGGTCGGTTGCGTCCTTCCCGGCGACCTGCCCGCCCCTTGCGTCGGGGCCGCGCATGTAGTGCTTTTCGGGCCGGTAGGAACCGAACAGTTCGCGGCCCAGTTCGGTCATGAATTTGCCGAATGCATTGAGCCGCGTCGATGGTGAAATGAGCGTAGCCATGGCAAACCTGCCGATGCCTTGTTGAAAGTCCACCCGCAGCAGCGTTGCTGCATCGAACTATGATCCCAGAAAGTCTCTGAGAAAAAGATAAGACAACATCAATGAATGGCGACTGAACCGCTCGAATTGGGACAACGTCCGCGTCCGCGCTTTTTCCAAAACCAAAAAAGGCCAGCGGGATAATGCATCCCGCCAGCCCGCGCCCCCGGCGATATTTTGGGCTATTACAGTCGCCCGTACCGATTAGTGACCACTTGCACCGCCATGGAACCCGGCACGCGGCGTGTTGACGTGCGGTGACATTGGCCCGGCCGTCGGCGACCCCTGCGCCACCGAGATATAGGCCTCGCGCAGCCGCTCGGGCGCCGCCAGCAGCTTTTCTTTCCAGCCGCCCATGCGGAAACCGGTCTGGATAAGCCCACGCAGCATGCCGACGTGATCGGTCATGCCGACGCACTGCGCCCCAACTAGCTTGTCGCCCTCGAACTCGAGCTTCATGTATTTATACCCGCCCTCGTCGACGACCTTCGCTGTCTGGCCGGCTTGTGCCCCTTGCCAAAGTCCGAACGACGACGAAATCAGACCGATGGTATCGAGCACGTTCATGTTGAGCGAGCCACGGTGGCGGTGCCTGTGGCCGGCCATGTTCAGCGCCGCGATACGCCCATGCTCGACGGCAACAGGCTGGATCGCCAGCATGTCGGGCTTGCCCGTCGACAGGTCGACGCCCTCGCAGCAGTCTCCCGCCGCATAGATGTCGGGAGCGGTCGTGTGCAGGTAGTCGTCGACCGTAATCCCGGTGTTGGTCTTCACTCCCGAACCGACCAGGAAGCCGGTGTTGGATCGCACGCCCACCGCCATGACCACGAGATCGGCCGGCGCGCGCTGGCCGTTCGACAGGCCGACCGACAGGCGCGGGCCGCTCTCGGGCCCGCTTTCGATATTTGTGACGCGGGTATTGGTAAGGACCCGCACGCCCTTCGCTTCGCACCAGCGCCCGAGCATCCCGCCGGCGGTCTCGTCCATCATGCGTGCAACCATGCGCGGCGCCAGTTCGACGACGGTGATGTCGCAGCCGCGCAAGTAGAGCGCTTCGAGGATGATGGAGCCGATGAACCCGGCGCCGACCAGCACGACCGGCGAGCCCTTCTCGGCGAGTTTCAGGATGTGGCGCGCATCTTCCAACGTCCAGCAGGTTTCGACGCCTTCGAGGTGCGCGCCGGGAATCGGCGGCATGATCGGATTGGCCCCGGTGGCGATCAGCATCTTATCGTAGGCAATCACCTCCCCGCCTGAGAGATACAGCTCTTTGGCACGCGAATCGACGCCGCCGCAGCGCCCCGTGACATAGCGGATGCGTTGTTGATCGTAGTGGGTCGGATCCTGGCGCAGATACGTCCCGCCCTCGTCGATCTTCCCGTAGATCAGATAAGGCAGCGCCATCCGGGAATACGGCGGCTCTGGCTCACCGCCGACCAGCGTGATCGAGGCTTGGGAATCGACGCTGCGCAGGGTTTCGGCGGCGGTTACACCGGCGGGTCCGGCACCCAGAATAACGTAGTTCATTGATCAGTCCCCTTGCCCATGGGGAGCTGCAGGCCTTATCGGCAGGCGCGCCCCATTCGTCCTCACCCAGATTGTTTCCATCAGGGGCGACCGCTGCCCCGGACTCACATAAAACGTCCCGGCATCAACCAAAAACGCCCCGGACTGATTGGCCCGGGGCGCATCGCTTCTCGCGACGATCAGACCGCCAGCCGCGACAGCGTCTCGTTGGTCGGCACGCCGTCAGCCGTCCAGCCGCGAAGCTGATAGTATTCCGGCAGCATCTTGTCGACACCGCTGACGAGGCCTGCTGCCGGGCCGGTCTTCGCCGCTTCCTTCATCAAGCGCGGCGGCAGTTGGTCGTCCCTGGCGGTGAAGCCCGCGCGATGGTTGAACATGCGCTCCATGTTCCAGATACGCTCGCCAACTTCGAGCATCTTCTCCGGCGACCAGTCGCCCGAGACCGCCGCATCGACCTGTGGCGCGATATCGTTCAAGGTCCAGGCAAAGGTCGTGAACACGCACAGACCCGAGCTGTCGACGGCGGCCGTGGCGTCCTGGAACGCCTTCACGAGAGCCGCCTTGCCCTCCGTCACCAGCGGGTCGGTCTTTTCGGGAATGCCGAGCATTTCCGAAGACACCGTGTAGGAACGCAGGTGGCAGGCGCCGCGATTGGACGTGGCATAGGTGAGGCCCATGCCCTGGATGCCGCGTGCGTCATAAGCCGGGAATTCCTGGCCCTTCACGGTCATCGACAGGTCGGGGCGGCCGTACTTGGCGCAAAGCCGGGCCGACCCCATGCCGAGTTCCTTGCCGAAGCCTTCCGCCTTGCCGGTGAGTTCGACGCACTTCACCAGTGCTTCCGCCGATCCGAACTTCAGGTCGATGCCGCCGGTTTCTGCCGTCGTGATAAGACCCAGCTCGAACAACTCCATGGCCGCCGAAACGGTGGCGCCGAACGAGATCGGGTCGAGCCCCTGCTCGTTGCAGATGAAGTTGACATAAGTCAGCGCTTCGAGATCGTTGATTCCGGTGTTGGAACCGAGCGCCCAGGCGGCTTCGTATTCGAGCCCGCCCGATGAGTGCCAGTATTGCGGCTTGTTGACGACGGTAAAGTGCTTCTCGTCGATCTTGGAGATGCGGCCACAGGCAATGGTGCATGCAAAGCAGGCCTGGTTGGTCTGCAGGTTCTTTTCGCCATCCGATTTGCGCGGGGTTGCCATGGCTTCAGCCGAAATGTCGTGCGCACCTTCGAACTGCACTTCACGGCTATTGCGGGTCGGCATGGCGCCGGCTTCGTTAATGGCGTTCATCAGCACCTGCGTGCCATACATCGGCAGGCCGCTTCCGGTGACGGCATTCTCGGCCAGCACCTTTTTGCCGTCGTTGGTCGCCTTCATGAAGGCCTTGCCGTCCCTGACCTTCACACCCTTGGTGCCGCGCACGGCAACCGCCTTCAGATTCTTGGAGCCCATCACGGCCCCAACACCCGAACGGCCCGCCGCCCGGTGCAGGTCGTTGACGATAGCCGAATACAGCACGCCATTTTCTCCCGCAACGCCGATAGTCGCGACGTGCAGCATCGGGTCCTGGTGCTTCGCTTTGATCCACTCGTCCGTGTGCCACACCGACGTGCCCCAGATTTCTGCGGCGTCCAGAAGCTCGACGTTGTCGTCGGCAACGCTCAGGTAGACCGGCTTCGGCGACTTGCCTTCGACGATGATCATGTCCCAGCCGGCAAACTTGAGTTCGGCGCCGAAATAGCCGCCCGAGTTCGAACACGCGATGGCGTTCGTCAACGGGCCTTTTGTGATCACCGAATAGCGCCCGCCGGTGGAGGCACACGTGCCTGTCAGCGGACCGGTCGCGAAGATGATCTTGTTGTCCGGGCCGAGCGGATCGCACTTGGCGTCGATTTCTTCGGCAAGATACTTGGTCGCAAGTCCTCGTTGGCCGAGATACTGCTGCGCCCAATCCATATTGAGTGGTTCCGACTGAACCGTACCGTTGGTCAGGTTCACCCGGAGAATTTTTCCAGTCCAACCCATCGGACGTCTCTCCTCGATTAGGTCGTTTTCAACTGCTGCTAGCCGGCGCGCAATGAAGCAATAGCCAAGGCGCGCGGCGCAGCGAACGAAGCGTTGTTAGTGGCCGGTGCCGGCAGCCTGGCTGGCCTTAGGCGTGTTCGGCCCCTCGTGCGTTGCCGCATTGCCCGACTGCGCCGCCCAGATCTTCATTTTGTCGAAGCCACCTTGTTCGGCGTCCTGGAAGGTGATGGCACCCGTCGGGCAGGCATCCGCGCATGCAGGCTTGCCGCCGCACAGGTCGCACTTGATCACTTTGCCGGTCGAAGCATTGTAGTTCACCGTTCCGAACGGGCAGGCAATGGTGCACACCTTGCAGCCGACGCACAGGTTTTCGTGTACGACCTTCACGCCCATCGAGTCTGTCGTGATGGCATTGACGGGACAGGCCTGCTGACACCACGCCTCCGCGCACTGCGTGCAGGTATAAGGCACGAACCGGGCTTCGGTATGAAAGTCGAAAACCCGGATACGTGATTTGGCGACATTGAATTCGCCTTCGTTTTCGAGCGAGCAAGCCATCTCGCACTGCTTGCAGCCAGTGCACTTGCCAGCATCGATAACCAGCGCCTTGAGCATAAGTTTCCTCCGGTGGGTCCTTTTGGCGGACTTTTCGCCACAGGTCGCCCGAACTTGGCGCGAGCGCGGAGCGCAGGTCAACTGTACTTTTTGGACATAAGTAGAAGAAGGCCCGAAAAACCAGAAGTTCGGTGCGAAATTACAATAATCCCTGGTGAGAATTGCGGTTCAGCCTGAAGAGTTCGGCTCAACTGGATCATGGGTGATACAGTGCCCGGCTTCGATTCCAATTCGCCGCGCAGCGCCCAGGCATCGAACGCAAGCGTCGAAGTCAGGCTTCAGCCCAGCTTGCGCGCCAGAGCAATGGCGAGGCCGAACGCGATCGTGACAGCAATGTGCACCGCGATAAACATCTGAGAGGCCCGGTTTGGTTTCGCTTCTGCAGCACAAACGTAGTGCACAATAGACCGGATCACCAGTCCAAAAGCTGCGGCATACTAGTGGCCCGTCGCGCCAAAATCGGACGAGGATGCGGCTATGATGCGATTTAGGCGCGACGGGCTACTAGCCGCGGTCGCACAGGCTTTGCCAGCCACCCGGTCTGACCCAAAAGCATGCATTTTTGCGCGATTGCCACGGGCCCGGCGATTCGTTAGCAAACTTGGGACTTAACCGCATCAGAACATGAAGGGGACCTGACGTGAAGATCTGTATGATCGGCGCCGGTTACGTCGGACTTGTGTCGGCCACCTGCTTTTCCGAATTCGGCTGGACCGTCACGTGCGTCGACAAGGATGCCGGGCGTCTGGCCCAGATGTCTGAGGGCAAGTCCCCGATTTACGAACCCGGACTCGACGACCTGATGGCCCGCAACATGCAGTCGGGCCGCTTGTCGTTTTCCGGCGATCTCGGCCCGGCTGTCGCCGAAGCCGACGTAGTCTTCCTGGCCGTCGGCACCCCCATGCGCCGCGGCGATGGCTATGCCGATCTCTCTTACGTTTACGGCGCCGTCGAAGAACTCGCCCCGCATCTCAATGGCTTCACGGTCATCACGACGAAGTCGACGGTCCCGGTCGGAACCAGCCGCCAGATCGAGCAGCGGCTGAAGGAACTGCGCCCCGACGCCGACTACGCCGTCTGTTCCAACCCCGAGTTCCTGCGCGAAGGCTCCGCCATCCAGGACTTCACCCACCCCGACCGCGTTCTTGTCGGCGTCGACGACCAGCGCGCCCAGGAAGTGATGGGGGAACTCTACAAGCCGCTGTCGCTGCGCAGCGCGCCCGTTATTTTCGTCAGCCGCGAATCGGCCGAACTCGCCAAGTATGCCGCCAACGCCTTTCTCGCCATGAAGATCTCCTTCATCAACGAGATCTCGGACCTTTGCGAGGCGGTCGGCGCCAACGTTCAGGAAGTCGCTTCTGCCATCGGCAAGGACCGCCGCATCGGCGAGAAGTTCCTGCACCCCGGCCCCGGATACGGCGGGTCATGCTTCCCCAAGGACGTTTCAGCAATCGTCCGCACAGCCCGCGAAGCGCGTGCGCCGCTGTCCCTCATCGAACAGGTGCAGATCGTCAACGACGAGCGCAAGATCGCCATGGCGACCCGTATCGAACGTCTGGCTGGCGGATCGGTCCGCGACAAGACCCTCGCCATCCTCGGCGTCACCTTCAAACCCAACACCGACGACATGCGCGACGCCCCGAGCCTCGTCATCGTGCCGATGCTGCAGGAGCGCGGCGCACGGGTACGCGCCTACGATCCCCAGGGCCGCAAGCACGCCGAACCGATGATGCCGGGCGTCGTCTGGTGCAAGGACGCACTCGATGCCGCCGACGGCGCCGACATCCTCGTCGTCCTCACCGAATGGAACGAATTCCGCGCGCTCAACCTGAGCGAGGCGAAGGCCCGCATGCGCGGCGATCTCCTCGCCGACCTGCGCAACATCTTCAACGCCAGAACCGCCACCGCCGCCGGCTTCCGCTACGAAAGCATCGGCCGCGTGGGGTAACGGGCCGACCAACGGTCCACAGGCACATCGTCATGCCAAAAGTCGCGATCATCACCGGTTCAAGCCGCGGCATCGGAGCCGCCACCGCGCGGTTTGCAGCCCACGATGGTTACGACGTTTGCGTCAACTACTCCGCCGACGCCGAGGCCGCGGGCCGTGTCGTTGACGACTGCAGGGCAATGGGTGTCCGCGCCTTCGCATCAAAAGCCGACATCGCCGATCCCCGGCAGGTCGAACGGCTGTTTGCCGAGTGCGACACCCAGCTCGGAAAACTGTCGCTATTGGTCAACAATGCCGGCATCGTCGGCAATTCGTCAAAGCTCGTCGACCTGCGCGACGCGGATCTCCACGCCACCTATGCAATCAACGTCTTCGGCAGCATCTATTGCTGTCGCGAGGCTATACCGCGGATGGCGCGAAGCCACGGCGGCGAAGGCGGCTCGATCGTCAATATCTCCTCGATCGCCGCAATCCTCGGCAGTCCGAACGAATACATCCACTACGCCAGTTCCAAGGCGGCGATCGAGACCTTGACCATCGGCTTGTCGAAGGAGGTCGGGCCGGAAGGGATACGCGTCAACTGCATCCGGGCCGGCACCGTTGATACCGAAATTCACGCGACATCCGGCAATCCCGATCGACCGGCGATGTTCGCCCGTACGGCCCCGCTCGGCCGCGTTGGCCAGCCGTCCGACATCGCCGAAGCCGTAATGTGGCTGGCGTCAAACAAGGCCGACTTCACGACAGGGGCGATCTTGAGCGTTTCAGGAGGCGTCTAATTGCAGCATCTTATTGCGACCAGCCGCCAAAGACCCCATTTCTCGACTACGGCGCACCGATTGAGAGCAGCCTAAAAAGGGGGGAAGTTGATCGAGGTGCAACCATGATAATTGAAGTACCAGGCGGCGAGATCCCGCGCTACGTATACGCGACAGTCATAGGCGGCTTTGTCTGGATGATGCTCGCGGCGTGGATGTCATTTGGAGTCGCCATAGGAACCGACCTGGACCTGAGCATCGCGACACTGATCGTCTCAATGATGGTGACCTTGCCCTTCCTTATCCGCGCCACGGCCTTGCGGCACTTGAGCAGCAAGCGAACGCAACCCGAAGACTTCCTACATTCGGAAATGGACACAAGCAGCGGATGGCTGTCGGGAACGGAGGCATGGGTGCAGATCGCTCTCGGCCCGGTGGCCTTGGCTATTGCCGCTACCGCCATCGGCACGGCGCATGCGATCATTGGCTGATCCGAAAACGCCCGAAACCCCCGTCAGCTCAGTTCGTGCTCGTTGATCCTACCGACGTTGGCATTTCGCAAACAGCTCCCGGTTCGGACAATACCAAAGCCCGTCGCTATTCTCAGCCCCTGCATCGAGCCACGCCAGGCACTCGCCCGGGCAGACGCAGCGAAGGCACTTGGTGCGCGCCTGTGCATAGGCTCCACCACGATCGAGACGCATCAACGCGACCTCATCGACATTGAGCGCCTGGATAATTTCATTCATCCGCCGCGCGCGGCGCTCGACCTGACTAACCAATGGCCCTGTCATTTTACGACCTCCGCCTTGTTCGCGTCCTCGATTGCGGTGCCTTCTCTAACGGGCACGTCTCAGTTGCATACTGATACGAACGGCAAGCGGCAGCCCACTATGATTTGAGTCAAGATTCCGATGTGGCAGACAAGCACAGCTCAATACGGCATCGGGTACCGCCGGTGCACGGCGCCGATCTCGGCCATCACTTCGTCCGACAGCTTCAGCGAATCCGCGTCGATGGCCGTCTTGAGCTGGTCCATCCGGCTGGCGCCTATGATGCTGGCCGTCGTGAACGGACGCGCCAGCGTAAAGGCAATCGCCATCTGGCTGGGATCGAGACCGTGTCGCCTGGCGATCTCGACGTAAGCCCGGGTGGCGCTGACAGCCATCTCCGTCTCGCGGCTCATCCCGCCGCCCATGAGGGCCTTGCGCGAGCCCGCGGGCGTCTCGCCGTCAAGGTATTTCCCGCTCAACAGTCCCATGGCGAGCGGCGACCACGCCATTAGGCCGACATCCTCGTAATGCGCAGCTTCCGCCCAGTCGGTATCGAACAGCCGGTACAAGAGACTGTATTCGTTCTGCACCGACTGCACGCGCGGCAGATCGTGCCGTTCGGACAGTCTGATGAGTTCCATCACGCCCCACACAGTGTCGTCCGACACGCCGAACGCACGGATCTTCCCCTCCCGCACCAGTTCGCCCACCGACTGCAGACTTTCCAGGAGATTATCTCGTGCAGCGTCCCTGTCCTGTTTAGCCGGCCGGTAATCCCAATGCTGTTGAAAATGATAGCTGCCACGCTGCGGCCAATGGAATTGGTAGAGATCGATGTAGTCGGTCTGCAATCGTCTCAAACTGCCTTCGATGGCGAGTTTGATTTCTTTCCCGTCAATCCCTCGTCCATTGCGCACCGCCCGGCTTCCATTGCCTGTAATCTTCGTCGCCAGCACGATGTCTGAGCGCCGCCCGGCGTTCTTCTTCAGCCACGTCCCGATGATTTGTTCCGTCCGCCCGGCACTTTCGGCATCGCTGAACATCGGATACATTTCCGCCGTATCCCAGAAGTTCACACCCCGCTCAAGTGCGTAGTCCATCTGCTGATGGCCTTCGCTTTCGCTGTTCTGCGTCCCCCACGTCATCGTCCCCAGGCAGACCCTGCTCACTTCGATGTCGGTGCGGCCAAGCTTGGTGTACTGCATCGATTGCCTCCAGGCGGTGTTGCGGGATTGAATTTGGATCGTGGCGGCGCGGCCTTGGCTCGCGCCGTAGCGGGTTTGCGGGAACACCGGTCTCAGAGCACCTTACCCGGATTGAGTATCCCGTTTGGATCGAACGCCGCCTTTATCGCACGCATCATATCGAGTTCGGTTTTTGAACGGAACCGCGTCAGCGCCTCCCGCTTCATGCGGCCGATCCCGTGCTCGGCTGAAATGGATCCGTCCATACTGGCAACGAGGGCATGCACGGCATCGTTCATTACGTCCCAATTCGATAGGTACGCTGCCTTGTCCATGGCCTCCGGCTGGGCGACGTTGTAATGCACGTTGCCGTCGCCGAAATGGCCGAAGATGAACGGCCGCGCGCCCGGGCACACGCCCTCGACCACATCGGCCGCGCGCCGCACGAATTCCGGGATCCTGGCAACCGGCACCGAAATGTCGTGCTTGATGCTGCCGCCGACGTACTTTTGTGCTTCCGAAAGGTCTTCGCGCAGCTTCCAGAGCTGCTGCGACTGATCGAGCGAAGCAGCCAGGACCGCATCGTTTGCCCACCCCTTCTCCAGCGCTGCGCTGAATATCCGCTCCATCGCGCTTTGTGCCGCTCCGTCGGCAACGCCCGATGAGATTTCCATGAGCACGTACCACGGCGACGACGCATCAAGAGGCTTGCGCGCGCCCGGCATGTTCGCTGCAACGGTATCGAGCCCCCAGCCCGACAGGAATTCGAAAGCGGTGAGGCTGGTTCCCGCCACTTCGCGGGCCCGTTCGAAGAGAGCAAGTGTCGCATCCAGATCGCCAACCGCGACAAGCGCGGTTGCATGCTCTGCCGGTTTCGCAAACAGCTTCAGGACCGCTGCCGTGATGATCCCGAGCGTGCCCTCCGACCCAACGAAGAGCTGCTTCAGGTCGTAGCCGGTGTTGTCCTTCTTGAGCGCGCGAAGTCCGTCCCAGATCCGGCCATCTGCGAGCACGACTTCAAGTCCGAGCGTGAGGTCGCGCGCATTGCCGTAGGCCAAGACCTGCACGCCCCCCGCGTTGGACGCGAGGTTTCCGCCGATCCGGCAGGATCCCTCAGAACCAAGGCTCAAAGGAAACAGGGCGCCCGCTTCGTCGGCGGCCTTCTGGACGTCCGAGAGCGTAACACCTGCCTCGACCACCATGGACCCGCCGGCCGCATCGACATGACGGACCCGGTTCAGCCGTTCCAGCGACACGACGATTTCATGGCCCGATTCGAACGGGATCTGCCCGCCGACGAGCCCGGTGTTTCCGCCCTGCGGCACGATTCCGACCCGCGCATCGTTCGCCGATTTGATGATCTGCGAAACCTCTCGCGCAGTGCCCGGCCGCAGCACGAGGGACGTCTTGCCGAAATACTTGTCGCGCCATTCGCTCAGGTAGGGCGCTTGGGCCTGCGGATCACGCACCGCGTAGCGCTCGCCGACGATCGCGCTAAGCGTGTCGATCAGAGCGGCGGTGGGATGATTGAGTTTGGTCATTTCACTTGTAGATTGGGCTGACGATTGAAGGCCATTCGCCAAAACGGCCGGATGCCGGATTGACGGACAGTGCTGCGCTTTCTAAGCGTTACGTGTCTTTGCTGGAATAGACCAGCCCGGCGCACCAGGAATAGGCCGACCCCATGCGATACCTCGTAACCGGAGCGGCAGGCTTCATCGGCTTTCACACCGCCAAAGCGCTGCTGGAAACAGGCCACGAAGTCATCGGCCTCGATAATCTCAACGACTATTACGACGTAAGGCTGAAGGAAGCGCGACTTGCTCATATCTCAGGCCACCGCGGGTTCCAGTTCCGCAAAGCCGACCTGAAAGACCGCCAGGCAATCGAGAAACTGTTTGCAGACTACAACCCGCAGCGCGTCATCCACCTCGCCGCCCAGGCCGGCGTCCGCTATTCGATCGACAATCCCCATGCCTATGTCGATTCAAACATCGTCGGCATGTTGCATATCCTTGAAGGCTGTCGCCATCACGGCGTCGAGCATCTGGTCTACGCCTCGTCCAGTTCGGTTTACGGCTCGAATACCAGGATGCCGTTCGCCGTTTCCGATCCCGTCGACCACCCCGTCAGCCTTTATGCCGCAACCAAAAAGGCCAACGAGCTGATGGCGCATACATACGCGCATCTCTATTCGATTCCGGTTACAGGCCTGCGCTTCTTCACGGTCTATGGAGCCTGGGGCCGCCCCGACATGGCGCTTTTCAAGTTCACCGAGGCAATCCTCGCCGACCAGCCAATCGACATCTATAACAACGGCCGCCACGCCCGCGACTTTACCTACATTGACGACATCGTCGAAGGCGTACTGCGCACAGCGGATCGTATTCCGCAGCCCAATCCTGACTGGGATGCGGCGGCGCCAGATCCCGCCAGTTCGAGCGCTCCCTACCGGCTTTACAACATCGGAAATTCCGAACCCGTCCAGCTGATGCACATGATTGCAGTGCTGGAACGCGCGCTCGGCCGCGAGGCCAGGAAGAATTTCCTGCCGATGCAGCCCGGCGACGTTCTCGCGACCTATGCCGATGTCGATCAACTCAAGGCCGATGTCGGGTTTGAGCCCGCGACCCCGATCGAATGCGGCATCGAGCGATTTGTCGCGTGGTACCGGGAATACCATGGCCTGGCGGCCTGATGCCCCGGGATGCTCAACGCCCCAACCGTTGAAGGCTTGCGCAGCTACGACGTGCCGCTAGTGTTCTGGATCTAACGCTTGATTCCCGGGCGAAGGTCGTCAAGCGTTAGTGAATCCAGAACACAAACAA
>LOEV01000168.1 GCA_001516065.1 Alphaproteobacteria bacterium BRH_c36 | reverse complement strand
GAAACGGAGCGGGTAGCAAAATGCCGCCCTCGCCGGCCGCCCGCAAGGCGCTTGCCGAAGCCGGTATGTCGACAGCCGATGTCGAAGGCAGCGGCCGCCGCGGCCAGGTGCTGAAGCACGACGTCGCTGCAGCGCAGTCCTCGCAAACGCATACGTATTCGGCGCCTGCCGCCTACGTGCCGGCCAGCGCTCCAGCGCCTGTGCAGAATTTGCGGGTACCCTCCAGCGAAATCGATGCCTCCCGCGAGGAGCGGGTGAAGATGTCCCGCCTGCGCCAGACCATCGCCCGCCGCCTCAAGGACGCCCAGAACACCGCCGCCGTCCTCACCACGTTCAACGACGTCGACATGTCCGCCGTCATGGATATGCGCAGCCAGTACAAGGAGCTGTTCGAGAAGCGCCACGGCGTAAAGCTCGGCTTCATGGGCTTTTTCATCAAGGCCTGCATCCAGGCCCTGCGCGAGATCCCCGCCGTCAACGCCGAGATCGACGGCCAGGACATCATCTACAAGAATTACTACCACATCGGCGTCGCGGTCGGCTCCGACAAAGGCCTCGTCGTCCCCGTCGTGCGCAACGCCGAAACCATGTCGATCGCGCGGATCGAAGGCGCCATCGCCGAATACGGCAAGCGCGCCCGTAACGGCCAGCTCACCATCGAGGACATGCAGGGCGGCACCTTCACCATCTCCAACGGCGGCGTCTACGGCTCGCTGCTGTCGACGCCGATCCTGAATGCGCCGCAGTCCGGCATTCTCGGCATGCACCGCATCGAGCAGCGCCCGGTCGTCTTGAAGGACGGTTCGATTGCCGCCCGCCCAATGATGTATCTGGCGCTCTCCTACGACCACCGCATCGTCGACGGCAAGGAAGCCGTGACCTTCCTCGTCCGCGTCAAGGAATGCCTCGAAGACCCGCACCGCTTCGTTCTTGATTTGTGATTTAGCGCGCTGGCGTAACCTGGGAGTAGACGGCGGCATGGCGGTCGAATTGCAGCAGGTGTTGTTTGCGATCATACTGGCGCTGGCGTATCTGGCGATCTTCGCCACCGTCGCCAACGTGGAACTCGGTACCGGCTATACGGCTGGTCCCCGCGATGAACCGCCCCGCGGATTGTCGAAATTCTGCGCCCGCCTGAAACGCGCCTACGAGAATCACAACGAGACGCTGCCGTGGTTCATCGGTGCGGTGCTCGCCGTCCATCTCGCAGGCAAGGCGGACGCCACAGCACTGCTGGCGGGCTGGACCTATCTCGGGGCCCGCGTCCTATATCTGCCGGCCTACGTTGCCGGTATCCCCTGGCTCCGCTCCATCATTTGGGGCGTCGCTACCACCGCGATTTTCGTCATTGTTTTCCGGGCGCTGATTTGAGCGCCTGGGCAGTCGGCAATGGCGCACGTCTATGTTCGAAATGGAAGGAAGAAAGATAATGGCAGGACCCTACGATCTCATCGTCATCGGCACGGGGCCCGGCGGATATGTCTGCGCCATCCGGGCCAGCCAGCTCGGTCTCAAGGTCGCCGTCGTCGAGAAGCGGTCGAGCCACGGTGGCACCTGCCTCAACATCGGCTGCATCCCTTCGAAGGCGCTGCTGCACGCCTCCGAATTGTTCGATGAGGCGGGTCACGGATTTGCAGGCATGGGTATCGAGGTCGAGCCAAAGCTCGACCTTGAAAAGATGATGGCGTTCAAGGCGGATGGCGTGAAGGGTAACGTTGACGGCATCGCCTTCCTGATGAAGAAGAATAAGATCGACACCTACCACGGCGTCGGCCGCATCACCGAGCCTGGCAAGGTCGAGGTGACGCCGGAAGACGGCGATACAGCGGTGCTCGATACCGGTGCCATCGTCATCGCCACCGGCTCCGACGTTGCCCGCCTTCCCGGCCTCGAGATCGACGAGGAACAGGTCGTCTCCTCGACCGGCGCACTCGAACTCAAGCAGGTGCCAAACAAGCTGCTCATTGTCGGAGCAGGTGTCATCGGTCTGGAACTCGGCTCGGTCTGGCGGCGGCTAGGCGCCGAAGTCCACGTCGTCGAATATCTCGACCGCATCATCCCAGGCATGGACCTCGAGGTCGCCAAGCAGTTCCAGAAGGTCCTGTCGAAGCAGGGCTTCACCTTCCAGCTCGGCGCCAAGGTGACGGGCCTAAAGAAGAACGGTTCGGGCTGCACTGTCACCGTCGAACCCGCCGCTGGCGGCGACACCCACGAGCTATCAGCCGACGTCGTCCTCGTCGCCATCGGCCGCGTGCCCTACACCGAAGGCCTCGGTCTCGAAGACGTCGGCGTGGCAATCGACAATCGCCGGCGCGTGGTCGTCGACGAGCACTTCCAGACCAACGTTCCGGGCGTCTACGCCATCGGCGATGTCATTGCCGGTCCGATGCTCGCCCACAAGGCCGAGGACGAAGGCATCGCCGTCGCCGAGATCCTCACCGGTCAGGCCGGCCACGTGAATTACGGCGTCATCCCGAGCGTCGTCTATACCGCGCCGGAAGTGGCCTCCGTCGGCAGAACCGAGGAGGAACTGAAGGAAGCTGGCGTCGAATACAGGGCCGGCAAGTTCCCTTTCATGGCCAATGGCCGCGCCAAGGTGAACCGCACCACAGATGGCTTCGTGAAGGTCCTCGCCGACGCTCAAACGGACCGGATTCTCGGCGTCCACATGCTCGGACCCCACGTCGGAGAACTGATTGCCGAAGCCGCCGTGATAATGGAGTTCGGTGGTTCGGCGGAAGATCTCGCGCGCACCTGCCACGCACACCCGACGCTCGCCGAAGCCGTCAAGGAAGCCGCCCTCGCCGTCGACAAGCGCCCGATTCATATGTGAACAGCTTGTCGGCGGTGTATTTGAAATTTCAGTCCAATTTGGAGGCGCGAATAATTTCGCGAACTTCAAAATTCCCGGATGTGTGGTCCTAAAATGCCCGCCGCCCGTAGTGGAGCATGAAACCTTCGCTGCCGGTGGTGCCTCTTATGAAACCGTTTTTCGCCTATTTCATTCTGGCGGGCATTCTTCTGGTCCTGGATTTGATCTGGATCGGAACTGTCGCGCGCGACTTCTACCGCCGGGGGCTCGGCAGCCTGATGGCCGAGAATGTCAACATGGCGGCTGCTTTCGGTTTCTACCTGATCTACTCGATCGGTCTGTTTCTTTTCGTGGTGCGTCCTGAACTCGCCACGGGAGATTGGAAAACGGCGGCGATGATGGGCGCGCTCTTCGGCCTCGTCGCCTATGCCACCTACGACCTGACCAACCTCGCTGTCATCAAGGGGTTCCCCTTGAATATCGCAGTCGTCGACATGGCCTGGGGCGCAACCGTCAGTGCCGTCACGGCTGGCGCGACGGTTCTCCTCGTCAACCGCTTCGTCAGTTGATCGGGCTAGTGTGGCGTCGCGCCATAGTTGACCGACGGCGCGGCTGGCGGGGTGTCAACTATGGCGCGATCAACGCCTCACTAAGTCCATGATTTCTCTAGTGGCCCTTGTGTCGCGCCAAAATCGGGCGCGGTCGGGGCCATGTGCGCCAGACGAGGCGCGCCTATTCGATCGGATCGACTTGGTAGCCGGCGTTTCGCAACAGGGCGACGAGCCCCTTCTCGCCGACGAGATGCAACGCGCCGACGGCGATAAACACATTGCCCTCGGCTATGAGCGGCAGCGCGCGAGTGCGCATGGTGCGGTTTCGCCCATCAACCATCAGCGATTTGAATCCCTTGAACGTGACGCCGTCCATGCCGCTTCGCTGCGCCAGCAGCTTCTGCAACGGCAGCGCCGCCCCGATCTTCCGCGATAGATAAAGCTGCAGGATTGTCTCGCGCAGATCTTCGGCCCGCTCAGCCAACGTCAGGCTGGAGCGCAGCATGGCGACCTGTTCCTCCATCGGCACGGAGGCGGCGGCGGCAAGCTGCGCTTCCACCGTTTCGAGGCCGACGACAGGAATGTTTTTCGACCGCGCGATTTCGGCGATCTTCATGTCGACGACCGGCTTGCCGTTGCTGATCCGCTGCCGTTCGCAGTCTGTCACCGCCATCACCATGGAGATCACCCACGGCTTGAAATGCTCGGCGAAGGCGCTCGGCAGACGCGCCGCCTCAAGCTGCTTTTTCACCGTCTTGAAGGCTTCCGGCGAGATCAGCAGGTCCAGTCGCCGGCCATCCTCGAACATCAACAGTGTGGGGGACTGCTGAATGGCAGTCGCCAGCGCAGAAGGCCCGACATCGGCGACTTCGAGTGCGACGACGCGAGCGCCTTCGATGGCCGTACGCACGCGTTTGGACAGGTCTGTGACGCGCTCGTCAGTCATGTGGACTGTGCCAAACAAGTAGGAATCGGCAATTCCTCCGCGCGAGACACGCCACAGGATCGCGCCCTCGTTGGCGACTTGGCTCGCCGCTGCCAGAACGTCCGCCACGGCACCCGGATCATTCTCGTGGAGCTCCGCCAGGAGATCCTTGCCGCCACATGCATTGCTTTTTTTCGCCGCCGCAGTTGCGGACGTGGACACAGCTGCCACCAGCATCAGCAGGACCGGCAGGAAAGCCAGGCCAGCCAGACCAGAACAACCAGAAAGACTCCTCGGCGAATAGCGGCGAATCGAACGCAACATGAAACTCCGTTTATCAACGTTTCGGCGACGGCGATCCAGTTCGCCCTCAGGCCCGCGGATGTGCCGCGTCATAGACGGCAATCAGCCGCTCGCGGTCAACTTCGGTGTAGATTTGGGTCGTCGATAGTGAGGCATGCCCAAGCAGTTCCTGGATCTGCCTGAGATCGGCTCCAGCCGACAGCAAATGCGTTGCGAAGGAATGGCGCAAGGCATGCGGTGTCGCAGTCTCCGGCAGCCCCAATTCATCGCGCAGCCGCTTCATGGTGAGTTGGATGATCCGCGGCGATAGCGGACCGCCCTTCGCGCCGCGAAACAGCGGGTCGTCGGCATGCAGTGGGTATGGGCAGAGTGCGAGATATCCGGCGACAGCCTCCTGGACGATTGCGATGACCGGCACCAGCCGCTCGCGCCCGCCCTTGCCCTTGATGTGCAGACTTTCGCGGCCTTGAATCGGCGCTTCCCGACGGGTCAGGCCGAGCGCTTCGGAAATGCGCAGTCCGCAGCCGTAAAGGAGAAGGAGTACCGCCGTATCGCGCGCCGCCACCCAGTCGACCTCTTGGGCCATCCCGGCTGCAACAGTCGCCTGCGCCTTTTCTACCGTCAGCGGCTTTGGCACCCCATGCGGCTTCTTGGGCATCTGTACCTGCAGGATGGATCGGTTCTTGGCGATCTCGCGCCGCTCGAGCCATCGGAAAAAAGAGCGCAGCGCCGACATCGTCCGCGACAGCGAGCGCGATTCGATTCCCGCCTTGCGCCTTGCCGCCATGAAGGCGCGATATGTCCGCTGGTCGAGATCGGCAAGATCGGCAAGTAGAGGAGGCCGTCCAAGCCTTCCGCCGAGAAAACTGGAGAACTGCGCCAGGTCCCGCCCGTAAGCGTTCAGTGTATTCGCGGCCGCGCCGCCTTCGTGCTCGAGATGAATGAGCCAGGCTTCGATGGTCACTTCCAGGCGCTGTACGTCGCTCAACACGGGCCCTCCAAATGCTGCCGAAATCGACAGGCTAGTGTCCCGTCTCCGAAGTTCGCCTCCACTCTGCGGCAACCACTCGAGCGAACTTCGGAGACAAAGGGACAATAGAATCAGAAAGTTGCTCGTGTGATTCAGATTCAGAAGTTCGCTCTGAACTAGCCGCAGGTGCTAGCGAACTTCTGAATCATCACACGAGCTTCGGGATGATTTGGTTAATGAATAGTTAACGTTTGGTTTCCAGCGCGTCTTCTGGATTGACTCTCGCTTCAGCATCTTCGCCCAGGCGCAACTCATCAAGCGGTTGTCAATCCGGAACGCAGCCAACACCGTGGCTGGTTTTCTTAGCGTAGACATCGGCAACAAAGTGACGGAGGTGGACGTCCCGTGCAACTTCCGGTCTAGCGTGCCACTGGGTCCTTGTGGGAACATTGGATGGCGTCAGGTGTTAATTGGCGGAATCGGATACGAAACGGATGTCATCTCTCTCTCGATTGCGGTTACCCCCGCGCCGGACGAACTTTGAGAACGATCCGCGCCGGGTGGGAGTGGAGATCGAGTTCGCCGCCGTGAGCGCCGCCAGGGTTGCCCGCCGCTTGGCGGATCTCTACGGCGGGGATTACCGTCGGGAAGACCCGCACCGCTATCACATAGATGAGACGCGCTTCGGCAACTTCGTCGTCGAACTCGACACACAGTACGCCCACCGCGCACCAGGCGCGCCCGCCCCCTCGACCACCGGCTTTCAGGGCCTGATGGATACCTTCACCGATTCGATGCGCGAAATGTATGGCGACATCGGATCGCTGGTGATCCCTTACGAGGTTGTCTGCCCGCCGGTCGAAATTGCCCAGCTCACGGAGCTCGAAGCCCTGATAAAGGCGCTTCGTGAGGAAGGTGCAAAGGGCACGCGCGATAACCTCCTCCACGCCTTCGGGGTTCAGCTTAATCCCGAGATCGCCACCCGCGACCCTGGCTGGATCCTCGCGGTGCTGAAGGCCGAGATACTTTTGTCCGAATGGCTGCGTGCGGTTATCGCAATCGACATGGCACGTCGCTTTATGGCCTTCGCCGATCCCTTCCCGCAGGATTACGCGCACAAGGTCCTGCAGGACGACTATTGGCCGGACATCGATGATCTTATCGACGACTATCTCAGATATAACCCGACGCGGAACCGTGAGCTCGATATGCTGCCGCTGTTCTTGTGGCTCGACGAAAAACGCGTTCGCGCGGTGATTCCAGACAAGCTCGTCAAGCCACGCCCGACCTTCCATTACCGGCTGCCCGACGCCAACATTCGCGAGCCGCTCTGGAGCCTGTCACTGGAATGGAACCGCTGGTGCGTTGTCGAAAGGCTGGCCGAAGATCGTGACACCCTGGCGGAGATGGGCCGGGCATATATCGAAAACGACATAAGCATCCTGTCCGAGGATTGGGCGTTGCGCTGCACCGAGTGGTTGATGCTGAAGGACTGATTTGCGGGCAGGGTCCGGTTCTGAACGTGGTGCGTATGCGTCAGTGCCTCGGAAAATAGAGCGGAGATACAACTCCTTCTGCGCTTTTGTTTGCAAGCGTATTATACCGAATGATCACTAATTGCTGGCATGTTCGCGGGAGGGAGCCCGGTTCGGGCAGTCTAGCTGAGCGGCCCTGGCGAGCCGCACAAAGTGGTCAGTTTGTATCGTGGGGGAAAAAGCCGTCAGGTCTTTCGTCTGCCATCGCGTAACCGAGTGCTTCCTGGCTCCCGTTGCGCTTTTTGGCTTATGCGGCCCTGTGCTCGCGCTGGCCCTGTCGGCTTCGTCCTCCCCGGCCGGCGCCAAATCGCCGGGTGAGACGCACTGCTACAATAAGATCTGCCATCGCGTAAGAACGATCCCCGAAACGCGGCTCCGGATCGGCAAGGCCACGAAGGTCACAGCAACACACTACGATCATCCATCCCTCGACCGCTACAACACCGGCAAATACACGTCGTCTGGAGAAGTCTTCAACGCCGACGATCCGACGCGGGCCTCAAGCTCTAACCTTCCTGACGGCACTGAGCTTCTCGTCTGGAACCCCGAGAACGGCCGCGCGGTGCACGTTCGCGTCAACGATTTCGGACCGTTCCATAGTAACCGCGAGCTTGACCTGACGCGCGCTGCCGCCGAACAGCTCGGATTTTCGCAATTCGGCGTTGCCGAACTCGAAGTCATCATCGTCGCGCCGCCACCGCTTGCCGAACCGCGCTATAGGCGCGGCCGCCGCTACCCAGCCGCTTTGGGCTACCTCGGTGTTCTCGGCAGAAGCCAGGTCGAGTCCCTCGCCAAACGCCTTGTCCGCAACCGTCGGCTCAACCGCATGGCAAGTATCGACATCCAACAGTTTCTGTGGTCGACGAAGGCACGCGAGCTAGGCGGCGGACAGTCGGTTGTGAGCTATTCGCCGCCTTTGGCCGATACCATTCGCGAGCACCGCGAGGCCATCAGCATCCTCCCGTACGCCAAGGCTTCCGCCGACCCACATCTGCCGCGGCCGCCTTTCCTTGCGGCACTTGCCGACGCACCGCACCCCGTTGCGCCGGTAGCTTTCCTGCGAACTGCGAGCTTCGCCGACGCTGAGCCCTTGAATGCCAGCTTCCGACCCGCCGCCCGGCTCGATGAAGGTCCCGCCCGCTTCGGGCTGCGCCTGGAGATCGCCGAGAAAGCCGGCTGGCGCGTCCCTCCAAGTCTTGAGGTCTCGCAGGCGGGGCGCGA
>LOEV01000167.1 GCA_001516065.1 Alphaproteobacteria bacterium BRH_c36 | reverse complement strand
CATCCCGCACGGCTCACGAACTGGAAGGGGCAGTCGACTGTCATTGCCGCCGCCGAGAGGCTGAAGCGCCAGGGTCAGCTCGATGGCATCGTCTTCATCCTCGCCGGAGACGCGCAGGGGCGGGAGGGGTACGCGGACGCCTTGCGAGCGCAAATCGCAACGGCTGGGCTCGAGGCGAACGTCCGCCTCGTCGGGCACGTATCCGATATGCCGGCTGCGTTTGCTGCAAGTTCGGCTGCTCTCGTCGCTTCAACCGAACCGGAGGCATTCGGACGCACGGCGACGGAAGCGCAGGCGATGGGATGCCCGGTGATCGCCACCGCCATCGGTGCGCCGCCGGAGACGGTGCTTGCCGAACCTGCCGTCGCAGCCGAGATGGCGACCGGCTGGCTGGTGGCTCCGGGGGACCCGCGGGCGCTGGCGGAGGCACTGGCGACCCTGTTCGCCCTGCCACCTTCCGCGATAGGCGAAATGGCCCGTCGGGCGAGGGCCCGCGTGGCTGAGAACTTCTCGCTCAACTCCATGAAATTGAAGACACTCGGGGTCTATGACGAACTTCTGGAAACGCGCATGGGTGAAACTCTTTCGCGGCGCAACCGTTTATAAATTAGCGCAACACCTTCTCTTCTCTTGACTTGCCGAGGCTTCTTACAGATTCTCATCGGAGCCTGCTCAAAAGCCTCATGAGTTGCATTGGCGCTCTTTATTGATTGAAGCGCGAACAGCAATCGGCTAACTGAGCGAAGGCTATCCAGAGGCTATCAAAGGAGAATTGCCATCCGCCGCCCACACCGTTCAGCGCTGCCGCGCGAACCCTCCGGACCGAAGATGAACGACGCCATACGCTCGCGCGAGGTGCGACTCATCGATGAAACCGGAGAAAACGTCGGGGTCGTAAACACCGACGAAGCACTTGAACGCGCCGTCAATGCCAATCTCGATCTCGTCGAGATTTCGCCGGACGCCGAGCCGCCGGTCTGCAAGATCATGGACTATGGAAAGTTCAAGTTCGAGCAGCAGAAGAAGGCCGCCGAAGCGCGTAAAAAGCAAAAGATTGTCGAACTCAAAGAAATCAAGATGCGCCCGTCGATCGACGACCACGACTATGACGTGAAAGTCCGGGCGATCAGGCGCTTCTTCGACGATGGCGACAAGGTCAAGGTGACCTTGCGCTTCCGTGGCCGTGAAATGGCTCACCAGGACCTCGGGCGCAAGGTTCTCGAGCGCGTAAAGGCGGAACTCGAGACCATTGCCAAGGTCGAAAGCGAGCCGCGCATGGAAGGCCGCCAAATGGTCATGGTGCTGGCGCCGCGCTAAGATCTCAAATCGGAACCGACAGGTCGTACGGCCCGAGCAGTCCCTGCCGGGCCGTTTCTTTTCTCGACAGCGTGAAGCCACGGCGCCGCGCGCCGCGCCATCAATAGGGCAACGAGTTCGTCGTCAGGTACATCAGACCGAGTGTGAAAGGGATCAGGAAGATTAAAGCGGTGACGAGCGCGTTAATCACCTTGCTCGAAAAAGTCAGCACATTTCCCAGATAGGCGACGGCAAACATCAGTGCGCCAGCCAGTGCGAGCGGCTCCCAAGCGATGTCCTCGCCCATTGCGAAAAGTGTGCCCGCCAAGACCACCATCAACGCGAGCGCTGTAACGATGGCACTGCCCAGACGGTTGCCAAACGAGACAGCGTTGGCGAAATAGTCGATCACGAAGACCGCGACGCACGTTGCTGTCAGCAGGGCGGCATTGGCCTGGGCGAATTCAAGTATGTCCATGGGTCCCCCTCGGTAGAGTGTGTCTTGTGGCTGGAAAACCATTTCTGAATCGGCTCCCATCACGGAAATGTATCACGCGCAATCCGTTGCGCGAAGACAGGCTGCCCACGATGTTTTCGGCCGGTTGCGTTTGCGCCGGAGGCGCTGTATAAGTCGCCCTTCCTTAGTCGCCCGGCGGGGCATGCCGTGGCGGCTATTTATGCTTCAAAAACATCGGTTCGACCGGGGTTTTATGGGTTTTGCGGCGGAATTTCCGCACCAAAAGCCTGCTCCCGGCACGCAAACGAGCCTCTCAGGAGACCAGCAAAATGCCCAAGTTGAAGACGAAATCCAGCGCCAAGAAACGCTTCAGGTTCACGGCGACGGGAAAAGTGAAGGTCGCCCAGGCGGGCAAACGTCACGGCATGATCAAGCGGCACGCCAAGTTCATCCGCAATGCGCGGGGAACGATGGTGCTGTGCGATTCCGACGAGAAGATCGTGAAGAAGTACATGCCGTACAACCGCTAACGCGGTTCTCGTTTTTTACCAGGTTCACACTTTTGGGTTTGTCCACACTCGGTAGATCGGTGTGGAGCGTTTCAGCCCCGTGTGAAGCCCAGGCCAAATTGGCGGTCCGGCCGTCTTGCCCTAACAGGTTCATGCGTCATTTCAAATTGGCGATGGCCTGGGCAAGTTGAAACGGACCTTCGACCTTTCACCGATCGATACGATCGCCCGAACAGAAGTGAGCAAGAACAATGGCACGCGTTAAACGTGGCGTAACCGCCCACGCAAAACACAAAAAAGTCCTGGACGCTGCAAAAGGCTACCGGGGCCGCCGCAAGAATACTATCCGCATCGCCAAACAGGCCGTCGAAAAGGCGATGCAGTACCAGTACCGCGACCGCAAGCGTAAAAAGCGCACGTTCCGGGCTCTCTGGATCCAGCGCATCAATGCAGCCGTGCGGGACGCCAGCGACAACCAGATGACGTACGCGCGCTTCATCGACGGCCTTGCCAAGTCTGGCATCGAAGTCGACCGCAAGGTGCTGGCCGACATCGCCGTGCATGACGCAGCCGCATTCAAGGCGCTCGTCGGTCAGGCCCAGGCTGCCGTCGCCAAGGCGGCGGCCTAAGGTTTCCGGGCGGGCCGCCTTCCGCTATATGTCACGGCCAGCGGTGCGCTCGAACGACGTTCGAGCGCACGCCCCCTGCTGCCAAGAGCCACAACATGACCGACGCAAGCGACCTTTCCCAACTCGAAGCCGACATTCTGAAAGCCATTGACAGGGCGGCAGATCTGGCGGCCCTCGAAGAGGTGCGGGTCGGCGCGCTCGGCAAGAAGGGCAGCGTCTCCCTGCAGATGGCGGCACTCGGCAAAATGCCGGCGGAAGAACGCAAGGCATTCGGGCAGTCGGTCAATCAGGTCAAAACACGCGTCAGCGAAGCGCTCGACGCGCGCAAAGGGAAGCTCGAGGGGGCGGCTCTTGAAGCACGTCTTGCTTCCGAGACAGCCGACATCACCTTGCCGGTGCGGCTCGGGCCGCTCGCCGAAGGGCGTATCCACCCGGTCAGCCAAGTGATGGACGAACTGATCGAGATCTTCGCCGATCTCGGGTTCGCGGTGGCCGAAGGTCCCGATATCGAGACCGACGACTACAATTTTACCAAGCTCAACATTCCCGAAGAGCATCCGGCGCGCCAGGAGCACGACACGTTCTACTTCAATACGGGCGAGGACGGCTCGCGGCTCGTGCTGCGGACGCATACCTCACCGGTGCAGATCCGCACGATGCTGCGTGAAAAGCCGCCGATCCGCATCATCGCGCCGGGGCGCGTCTACCGCTGCGACAGCGACCAGACGCACACGCCGATGTTCCACCAGATCGAGGCCCTCGTCATCGACGAGGAAACGCACATGGGCCACCTGAAATGGGTGCTCGAAGAGATGTGCAAGGCGTTCTTCGAAGTCGACGAAGTGACGATGCGGTTTCGCGCGTCGCACTTTCCCTTCACCGAACCGTCGGCCGAGATCGACATCGACAAGGCGGCGCTCGGAAAACCCGGAGAGTGGCTGGAAATCGGAGGCTGCGGCATGGTGCATCCGAACGTCTTGCGCAACTGCGGGCTTGATCCAGACAAGTACCAGGGATTCGCCTTCGGCATGGGCATCGACCGCATGGCGATGTTGAAATACGGCATTCCCGACCTGCGCGCCTTCTTCGGCGCCGACTTACGCTGGCTGAAGCACTACGGCTTTTCGGTCCTCGACCAGCCGACGCTGTCGGGCGGGCTGTCGGGTTAAGTACCCGCTGTCGGGCCTCGTCTTGCGTCATTTCTCCTGGATCGTTTCAAGGTATTCGACGAGCGCGTCGATCTGGCCGCGGGCTCGCTCATCGACCACTGCTCCGCTCTCTCCTGGTTCGGTAACCTTGCGATAGCGGTCGCCCCAGACGGGCATCTCTCGTTGCATATGACCGGCGACGGCCGTCCGGCCATCGATCATTTCGGCGACTTTCGCTGCCGGAAACACGCCATTGTTGGCTTTGGCAATCTGGGTCAGATCGGCGGGGCGCACGCTGAGGCTGTGCGCCATCTCGCCGTCGCCACGACCGTCCAGGCCGTGACACGGCATGCAGGCGATCTCATATTCGGTAATGCCAAAGTGATCGTCCTCGGCGTGTGCGGCTCCAACTATTGCGCAATGGCCCGCCACCAGCATCGCCGTGACGGCGACGTGCGATGCCAGGAAGCGATGAGCCGACCTCATAGCAGCCGTGGCAATGGTAGTGTCCCGACGCGCCATGCCGCCCGCTCCTTATTCAACGCAGCTGATCAACTTTACCCGCGCAAATCGACCGAATAGTTGCGGCGTCAACATTGCTTGCCGTTCCCTTCCGAGCCTGCCGGCTTAACGTGCCCCGGTTGCCGATAAATCGAACACCAGTGGCCCCAAGATCATCGCCATAACGAACACGATCAGGATCGAGATGACGTCGAGGGCGGCCCCTGCGCGCAGCATCTGGCGCGCGCTGACTGCGCCCGTGCCGTAGACGATCGCGTTTGGCGGGGTGGCCACCGGCAGCATGAAGCCAAGCGAAGCTGCAAGCGCAACGGGCACGAGAAGTGTCAGGGGACTCATGCCCAACCCAATCGCGGTGGCCCCGGCGATGGGCAGGAAAATCGCAGCCATCGCAGTATTGCTGGCGAGTTCGCCGAGGTATACGATCAAGACCATCATGACCAGCACAAGAAGGTAGACCGGCCAGTTGCTGAGGGTGCTGGCGCTTGAACTGATCCATGCCGCCAGCCCCGTCGATCCGATCGCATCGGCAAGTGCAAGGCCGCCGCCAAATAATATCAATACGTCCCACCTGATCGACTTTGCTTCGTTCCAGGTGAGCAGCGGCCTGCCTCCAGACAGCCGGTCTGGCAGCAGAAAAAGCATCAACGCGGCCGTTATCGCAATACCTTCATCCGACAAACCCCGAATTCCCAACGTGTCCGAGATCAGCGGCCGCAGTATCCATGCCGCAGCCGTAACCACCAACACGCCAGCAACGCGCCATTGGCCCGGCGACATCGGTTCGCCGGCCGTGGGCGCCTTGCCTGCCTGCGAGACTTCGTCGGGCAACTGGAAGACGAACCGAGTCAGCAGCAGCCACGTCACGGGTAGCAATACGAGGACGATCGGAACGCCAAGCGCCATCCATTGCGCGAACCCGATCGAAACTCCATAGCTCTGCTCGACGAAGCCCGCCAGCAGCGCGTTGGGCGGCGTGCCGATCAGGCTGACCATGCCGCCGATCGTGGCCGCGAAGGCAATCCCGAGCATGAGGGCGGCGCCGAATGGACCGTCCGCCTCCTGCTCACCTGCGCGCGAGGGTGCGCCGGGGGCATCGGCTTGACGCAGGGCGATGTGATTGCGAGAGGCGGCAACGAGAGATAAGCCTATCGGCACCATCACCATGGTGGTCGCGGTGTTGCTGATCCAGAGGCTCAGGAATGCCGTGCCGACCATCATTGCCAGCACCTGGTTTCGCGGCCGCGGCCCTGAAATAGCGAGAACGGCAACCGCCAGACGCCAGTGCAGTTGCCATCGCTGCATCGCGGCAGCCAGCAGGAAACCGCCGAGGAACAGAAAGATCAGCGGATTTGCGTACGAGCTGGCGGCGGCCTCAAGGCTGATGACGCCGGCCACGGGGAAGGCTGCAATGGGCAGGAGCGCGGTGACCTGCAGCGGGACAGCTTCGCTCATCCACCAGACGGCCATGACGGCCCCGAAGACTGCGGCACGCCGGGCTTCCTCGGACAGGCCCTCGGGAAGCGGAAGCGATAGAGCCAAGACTGCCGCGAGGAAGCTCGCCACGATGACGGTTGCATGCCGACTTGAACTGCCCAACAATTCGGTGGTCATGAACATCCCAATGAGGGTTTCGGATTCCGTCTCATGCGCACGGATTCCAGGCAGTGTTGCCCGCGCCTGTTTTTCAATCATTGGCGCAATGGGGCGTCTGCGTCCTTGGCTTGGGTCAATCTTCGCTTTTGCCGTCGGCTGGGCGTTGATGCCCAGGAAAGCCGAAGCAGCTTCGAGGACCATAACGAGCCAATGCCCGCAAAAATGATTGCCGTAACGGCTTTGGCTTGTTGCTGCCGCTGGTCGTGGCGGTCGATTTCCCGCCTGCGCCGACGCTGCCGAAATGCCGTTGCAGGCGCACCCGTCCGGTTGCCGGCTTGACATAGTTTGCGGGTCGCCGCCGCGCCGCCTAACCCGCTGTGAAGACAAGCCAAGTGAAAAGAATTGCATCCGCGAAGACCACCAGCGAACTTATAGCGGCGATAGGATCGCCGATTTCATGACCGGTGTGGACAAGCCCTACCCCGACGGCGAGTATGATCGTCGCCAATATCCAGATAGCGACCTGCGGAAGAGCGAGGCGGCTTTGTTCCACTTTGGGGTGCAAACGATAGAAAATGCCGAATAAGAAGAGCGCCACAAAGCCGAGAAGATTGAGGTGCGCGTGCGCAGGCATCGCGGAATGATCCGTTGAGATGGCCATATGCAGCCCCCAAACGATCCCTGCCAGAAGCAGGATCATTGCCGACCTGAAGCACAGTTTGGACGCGGTCATGGGAGTTGTCCTCATCGAAGTTGAATGACAATTTCTATCACTGCCGCTTTGCCATTACATGCTGGTTGTTTGCGAATTGCATGACTGCAGTGGCGCCGCGAACACGCTCGAATCCGCATCACCGAGGACCAGGATGAGAAACGATCCGAGACTGAAGATTGGCAGCAACCTGCAACGGCTCTGGCTGGCGGCACTGGCGTGCGGTGCCGTTACATTCCTCGCCGGCCTTGCCTGGGTGAATTCGTCGGGCGGGCCCGGTTTCGACTGGATCTGGGCCGTCGCGGCCTTCGGCCTGGCGGCTGTCGTCTACAACATCGCGTACTTTCTTTTCTGCTCCGTGTTCGTTCCAGGTCTGGCAGCGCTGGTCGAAGACGATACGCAAGTTCGCGGCGACGACGTCACCCATGTCGTGAAGCACGCCGAGACAGGGAACGAGACAATCGACTTCTACATCCGCGCCTATGCGACGGCGCGGGGGACAACCGCGGTGGCAATCGTATCAGGCGTGATTGCCGCGATTGCGCTGACGTTCTTTTGATGGTCCAAGGGGTCGAGGTTGCCAAACAATAGAGGATCCTTTTCTGATGCGGTCATTCCCACTCGCTATCGCTCTCGCAGCCTCCCTCTCTGGCGCATCATTCGCCAATGCCGCGCAACCCGCCTTTGTCGGCACCTGGGGCAGGGATGCCGCCCAGTGCGCAGTTCCACAGGAATTGCAGGGCGCGCCGATGGTGTTTGCAAAGGACAGGTACGACCAGCACGAGGCGCATTGCTCGTTCAGCAAAGTGAGCGGCAAGGCGCCGGGGTGGAAGATCAGCGCCTCCTGCCTCGTCGAGGGTGATAGGCAGGCATTCGATTTCAGGCTTTCCGTCCACGGCGAAGCGCTGACCATGACCGACGAGTTCGGCAAGCAGATCCTGAAGCGGTGCAAGTCGTCCGCCGGCAATTGAATTAGTTGCACGTCCGGCACGGTCGATCGTGAAGATATGCCGAACGTCGGCAAGCTGCGGTCCCAAACCACGTAGCGGGCAAGCCCCCTAGAAACGGGCCGGGCATTTGCGCGGGCGTATCTCGTGGCCCGCCAAAATTTGAATTGCCATCCGATGCCATTGGTCCAAATTTCATCGCTATCAAATTGCCAGGGAAAGCGACCCAATGCAGGAAGAGCGCCAAAGGCAATCCCATCCGCTCGCGAATGCGCCGCCCACGGTTCAGCCTGCTCCATACGCGCCATTGACGAATTGGAGCCCGCTCGCAACCATTGCCGCAGCCGCCGCGATACTTGCGATTTCACTGCTCACGGCATACGCGGGCGTTGGCGTCTACGACTGGCTGGTGGGGCTGGGTACAGCCCGGGCTTACCTGGCCGGAGAATTCGAAAGATTGGTGGCTATCCGCACGGCCGTCCACCAGACCGCAATCGATGTGACCATCATCGTCCTGACCTTCATGGCCGCAGGATTCTTTGGCAGCCGGCCTCTCGACACTCTGGCTCTTCGTCCTCCGCAAGCGGGGGTTGGCGCATATTGGACGTCGCTGCTGACTGTCTGTGCCGCGGCGGCTCTCTGGTTCGGCGTGCTTCTCAGCGTGTATCCCCAGGAGGTGATAAGGGATGTGGCGCCCTACCGCGAGTTGATGGCTCGCGAGCTGAACTGGCTGATGCCGCCGATCTATTGCCTGCTGGCTCCGGTGGCCGAAGAGCTTCTGTTCCGCGGTTTCCTCTTCTCCGCGCTGATGAAGTCGAGAGCCGGCTTCTACGGCGCCGCCATTATAACTTCGGCATTCTGGGCGGGGCTGCATTTCGAACGCAGCCCCCTTGGGATCGTTCAGCTTTTTGCGTTCGGCATGTTGCTCAGCTGGCTGCTCGTTAAGACCGGAAGTCTGAGGATCCCGATCCTGTGCCATGTCCTTTTCAATGTGGGCTTGAGCATCATCGTCATCGCCTGGCAGCTGCTTTGACCGCTCGGCGCCACACCGACGCCGAACGGGCCGGAGACTGTGCGCTTGGTCAATCTGACCGAAGCCGGAAATCGCTCCTACATTGCAACATCTGTCGCGCCTCTGATCCACCTTTTTCCTGTCTCCGATTTTTCGCCTTCGAGTTCACGGGAAACTGAAACGGTTTGGTTGGCAACGTGAGCACTATCGGGTGGCAAAAGCACCTCAATGGCATTGTCTTTCGCATGGCTTTCGGATTGCATTGGTTTGCGGTCGCGGGTCCATCGAGCGACATGCGCTGATTCTGCGCGCCGCGCTTGTTACACATCTGGTCGGTTGCCGTTTCTCAATCGCGCCAAACCTCACGGGTCGAATATGAAGTCGTGCCAGAAGCTCAGAATCGCAGTTGCTGCCTGGATCCTTGTTGCGGGTCATGCAGCATTGGCGGCACCGGCCCGGCCGGCGACGTGGTCCGGCGATCTCACGCCGATAGCTGCGTCGGAGTGGAACGAGAGAACGGCAGCGCACCTTTTGGAGCGCGCGGGGTTTGGCGGCACACCGGCCGAAATTGCCGAGTTCGCCAAGCTCGGTGCGGTCGCCGCGGTTCGCAGGCTCGTCCACTTCGAAGGGGTGAGCGAAGTTGCGCTGCCGCCGTTCGATCATTCCGGCGTGCACGATCCCGGTCTTGAACCGTTCCCTCCCAGCCGGCCGGCAACGACCAACCTTGCCAGCAAGAACGGCAAGGCGCTGGGAATCAAAGTCAAACCGTCGGGGAACCGGCGTTTGCAGCCCGTCGTGAACAAATTCTTCTACTGGCTGCGCGCGAGCCGTCTGGAAACCGACCGGGTTGGCTACTGGTGGGCAGACCGGATGCTGCGCTCGCCGCGCCCGCTGCAGGAGAAGATCGCGCTGTTCTGGCACGGGCACTTCGCGGTGAACGAAGACAAAGTGCGCGATTACCGCAAGCACCTTCAGCTGTTGCAGATCTTCCATGAGCACGGACTCGGAAACTTCCGGGAGTTGCTGGTTGCAACGGCAAAGAGCCCGGGAATGCTGTCGTTTCTCGATGCAGGCGTGAACGTCAAAGGCGCGCCAAACGAAAATTTCGCGCGTGAAATCATGGAGTTGTTCACGCTCGGCGTCGGCCACTACACGGAGCACGATATCCGCGAGGCGGCGCGCGCATTCACGGGCTGGAACTACAAGGACCTCGGTTTCGTCATCAACGAGCTACAGCATGACACGGCCGACAAAACGGTGCTCGGGCGAACCGGCAATTTCAGCGGCGAGGACATCGTCGACATCCTGCTGGAGAAGCCGGCGGACGAGTTCATCGCCGCCAAGCTCTACCGCTACTTCGTGCATGATGACCCATCGCGCGAGACGGTCTCGAAACTTGCAGAAGTTCTGCGCAGCAACGACTTCAGAATCGCGGCGCTGATGGAGACGATCTTCCTGTCGCGCGATTTCTATAGCGCGGAGAGTGTCGGCACGATCATCAAGAGTCCCGTGCAGCTTGCCGTTAGCACGTATCGAAAACTTGAATTGGACCGGGTGCCGGGCGTGCCGGACTTCAATACCGCCACCGCGACACTCGGCCAGCACCTTTTCAATGCGCCGACGGTCGCCGGCTGGGCTCAGGGCCGGGCCTGGATCACGCCGGGGCTACTGATCGCGCGGAAAAACTTCGCCTACGACCTGATGTTTCCAGATATCAACTTCATCCCCAGCGACCGCTATCCCGACGATCCCTTGATACGGTCGGTATCGAAGCGGCTGGAGGACGGCGCGAATATCTCCAATGCGACGAAACCGCCGGGCGTCGAGGATATCGAGAATATGTCGATGGCCAACCTCATGGCCGACATGGACCAGGACTTCAACACGCGTTACGGCAGCTATCGCGGCTGGCAGATGGCGCTTGAGAAGGTGAAGCCCATACCCCGATACACGGCGGGTTTCGATCTTGCGGGGATCGTGGCAAGAGAGCGGCTGACGACCGTCGAATCGATTGTCGACCATTTCTTCAAACGGCTCTTGAGCGTGCCGGCAAGCTCGGCGCAACGCGCGCAGCTTTTAGAGGTTCTCAGAACCGAGCTTGGCACCGATGACATCGAGGCGGCGCGCTCATATGTCGAAGACGCGCTTCGCGTGCTCGTGCACCGGATCATGAGTCTTCCGGAATATCAGCTGGGGTAGATCGGTTCGGCGGCACGTTTCCATAATTTAGCGACGTTCATGGCCTCGGAGAGCGACATGAGACATACGGATATTTTCGATACGCAACGTCGCAACCTCCTGCGGCTTGGCGCATTCGGCTCGGCCTACGGACTTATGGCGCCGTTCCTGGGCGGCTTTGCCGCTGCGCGCGAGTCGCTCGCCGACAATCGCATCCTCGTCGTCCTCGAGCTTTCCGGCGGCAATGACGGCCTCAATACGGTGGTGCCGTTTCGCAACGACGCCTACTACAAGCTGCGCCCGACTATCGGGCTCAAGAAGAACGACCTGCGCATGATCGACGCCGAATACGGGCTCAACTCGAACATGGCCGGCATGGTGAAGCTTTATAAGGACGGACGCATGGCGATCATCCATGGCGTGGGCTATCCGCAACCGTCGTTCTCGCACTTCAATTCGATGGCCTACTGGCACACCGCCGAGCCCAACAGCGGCGCCACGTTCGGCTGGGTCGGGCGTCTCGCCGACGTGCTACTGGAGAAGAATGCGCCTTATCCAATCGTGAACGTGGATGCGACGCAATCGCTGGCGGTGCGCAGCCGCCGGCATGTGCCAGTCGTGTTCGACGATCCGGCACGGTTCGTTCCCAAGGGGGCGCCATTCGATGTCTCCGAAAGCGCCAGCGACGCCGCCGGGAACACCTCACAGGCATTCCTGCGCGACGTGGCGCGCAGCGCCAAGGAAGCTTCCGTCAAGGTCCGCGACGCCTGGCAGAACTACAAGTCGCCCATTGACTACGGCCTCGTTTCGCTCGATCTGCCAAAGGTTGCATCCCTCATCGAAGCACGCATGCCGACGCGGCTCTACTACACGTCTTTCCGCAACAACGCTTTCGATACACACGTGCAGCAGGGCAACCTGCATTCCCGGCTGCTGACCTACTTCTCAGATGCCCTTTATGCTTTCATGCAGGATATGGAACGGATCGGGCGGGCGGACGATGTAATGGTGCTGGTGTTCAGCGAGTTCGGCCGGCGCGCGGCGGAGAATTCGAACCGCGGCACGGACCATGGAACGGCGAACGTGATGTTCGCCGTCGGCAAAGGTATCAAAGGCGGCCACTATGGCGCGCCGCCGGACCTGACCAAGCTCGATGAGACCGATAACCTGATCTACACGACGGATTTCCGGCAGGTGCTCGCGAGCGTTATCGAGGACTGGCTCAAGTGCCCGAACGCCCAGGATGTGCTAAACGAGAAGTTCGAGAAGATCGGCGTGTTTGGATAGCATCCTGCTCAGGCGCCTGTGTGATGGCTCCGGCATATGGGGCATCCGCGATATCTACCGGGTTGCCGTCGTGCGCGGCAAAACCATGACCACGAGCGCTACCACCATCAGTGCAGGGGCGACAAAGAAATCGGCACGCCCGAGCGTCCACAGGATCAGCGCCGTGAAGACGCACCAGCATGCCGGCATGAGCGCTGCAAGAAACCTGAGCCTGCTCCTTTGCAGCGCCACGGCGCCGAGGGTCGCGACTGCGGTCGGGTCAGGGGTGAGTCCGAAGACTTGTGCGCCCACTATCGTGAAGCCGAAGGCCGGCGCCAGCAGCGGATAGAGCAAAAGTCCCGCCGCCAGCACTGCGATGCCGGCGGCGAACTTCAACCGGTTGCCTTGCTGACCCATCAGTTCCGTGCGGCCCGCGAGGCCAAGCATCAGCAGGACAATCCCCTCGAATGCGGCCAGGAAGGCGATGTCGGCACCGAGCCAGTTTATCGTCTGGTAGCGCCCGAGGAAGAATACGGCGGCGACCACGATCCACGCCGCACCGAGGATCACAAAGGCTGCCCGCGTGCCACCCGGTGCGCGGCCTAGGACAAGCGTCAAAACTACGGCGGCCAATGCAAGCGTCACCAGTTGCACAGGCCAGAGGTCCTGATTGTGCAGAACGAACAGGCGCTCGTAGACTTCGGGTGAGAACAGCAGAAAGTCGGACAGAGAGTAGCTGGACCAGCTCCCCATCTCAAAGCTGCCCGACGTAGTCGCCTATCCGTGCCCGCATGCCTGCATCCGGGAGCGGCCCCGCGGCCGAAGCCAGGTTCTCCTTGACGTGAACGACACGGGTGGTCGCTGGAATGGCACACGTTACTGCGGGATGGGAGACGATGAACTTCAACAAGAGCTGCGGCCACGAACCGGCATCGATTTCGGCGGCGAACGGGGGTAGCGGCTTGCCTGAAAAGCGCCGGATAAGCGCTCCACGCTGATAGGGCCGGTTGACGATCACTGCAATGCCGCGTTCACGCGCCAGGGGGAGAAGGCGCGGTTCGGCCTCCCGGTCCAACACGTTGTAGGTCAGCTGCACGAAGTCGATGTCATGGCCCGCCATGATCGCTTCAAGCTCCCGGTGCCGGCGCCCATGCGAAGTGGTGATCCCGATATAGCGGAATTCTCCGGCGGACTTCTTCTCTTTCAGCATTTCGAGATGGGCTTCCCACGAGAGCAGGTTATGCACCTGCATGAGGTCCATCGTGTTAAGCCCCCACAGCTTGCGCGTCGCGTCGAACTGGGTCGCCCCTTCGGCCTCAAAGGAGGTCCAGATCTTGTCTGCCGCGAAAGCCTGCTTGGGATAGCCGAGCTTGTCGAGCGCGTAGCCGATGGTCGATTGCGACGAGCCGTACATCGGTGAGGAGTCGATCAAACGTCCGCCATTCTCGAAAAAGGCGGCGATCACCTTCGTACTTGCGTCGAGAAGCACCGGGTCGTTGCCGACATTGAACGTGATCCAGCTGCCGAGCCCGACCACCGGCACGGCTTCCCCGCTAGAGGGAATCGGCCGCGAAATCGGCTTTGCTGCCGTCGCCGCCGACAGCCGCGGGGGGGCAAGGCCGGCAACGCCAGCAATAGTGGCGGCTCCAAAACCGCGCAGTATCGTTCTGCGTCCAAATAGCATGGTCCGCTTCCCTTCTCAGTCAAGCGCTGATCCAGAGCGCTGGCGCACAGCGGAACTTGGCCATCCAAGGGAACAATTGCAACTTTCGTGAGATGCCGGTGATGAATACGCCGCTCTTGCGCCAGCAACGATATCAACAGCGGGCCCGAGTTTTCCCGCTGTGCCGGATCAGCCCCGAATCTCGCCGCCTGTAGCCTTCTTGACGGCCGCAATGACCTTCTCGGAAACCGCCTCAATGTCCTTGTCGGTCAGCGTTACGGAACCCGGCTGCAGTGTCACCTCGATAGCGAGCGATTTCCTGCCATCTTCGGCAAGACGCCCCCCTTCGAAGACGTCGAAGAGGCTTACGTCGGCAATGAGTTTCTTGTCGGCGCCAAGTGCCGCCTTGACGAGGTCTCCGGCGGCGACGCCTTTTTCGACGACGAAGGCGAAGTCGCGGCGGACCGGCAGGAGATCTGACTGCGGCAGGGCCGCGCGGGTGCGAGACTTCTTCTTTTCGGGCGGCAGCGCGTCGAGGAAGATCTCGAAACCGACGACAGGTCCATCGACATCGATGGCGGCCAGCGTCGTCGGGTGGAATTCACCGAAGTGAGCGAGCGCGATCCTGGGTCCGAGCCGGATGACGCCGGAGCGACCCGGGTGGAACCATTCGGGTGCATCGCGGGTGATCATTAACTTGCCGGGATCGAGGCCGAGTGCGGCAAGCACGGCGGCCACATCCGCCTTCGCATCGAACAGACCGGCTTCGCTCACTGCGCCCTCCCGCCAATGGCGACCGCTGCCGGTGAATAGCGCCGTGCCGGCACGAACGCCGCAGGCTACCTGGCGCTGGTCTTCCGGCCTAGAGCCGGCATAAGCTTGGCCAAGTTCGAACAGACCGACATCGGTGAAGCCGCGGTTGCGGTTGCGCTGCACGGCCGTCAGCAGGCCCGGCAGCAGACTCGGGCGCATGTTGGAAAGTTCGGTCGAGATCGGGTTGGCAAGGACGAGTTCGGCTTGGCCGCCGCCGAATGCCTTCGCCTCGCTTGCGGGCACGAACGACCACGTCACCGCCTCGACAAGGCCGCGTGC
>LOEV01000166.1 GCA_001516065.1 Alphaproteobacteria bacterium BRH_c36 | reverse complement strand
ATGAGGTTTTTTTCTGCCGCGTTTTGCTCGAAGTTGGTGACGATCGCGTTCATGCGGTTTTCGTTGGAGGTTGCCGGCAGGCGGGCGCCGGCCACCGAAGCTGCGTCGGTGAGTTCCTGCAGCTGCTTCTTGTAGGTGTAGGCCTGGCCGATATCGATGGCCGCGCCGATGACGCTGAGCATCGGCACGAGGGCCAGGGCGAAGAAGATGCCAACGTTGCCTTCGACATCGCTTGTGATATTGCGGTTGTGTGATGCAGACGATTTCATTGTGATAGTTCTCCGACCCCATTGCTCGTGTTGTGTGCAATTTATGACGGAGGATTACTGCTGCGGGATTGCCGCCGTTAGGAAATTTTGCGATGATTTAGCAGCGGATTCATATCAAATTGTCCCGATCTCCGGACGGCCAGATCGAAGTAAATTTCATAAAATACCGATCTTGTTTTACGTTGCTCCTGGAAGGCCTGGAGACGGCCATTTCAGGGATTAACAATTTCCCGGCGCCGAATTCCCTGCGTCATTCGCATCGTTTCGAATTCGTTTTTTTAAACGAACTTGCATTTACCTTTGCGAAAAAATTTATTTGTTTTTGCCCTTTGGCGTTGGCGTCTTCGCTTGAGAGCGGCACCCAACCCGGCGCTCTCGCACCTTCTTTCGATCGAACTGCTCCACTCGATGGCGTCGTGTGGCTCCAACATTGCTCTCAGGCATGACCCGACGGCAGGCCTTGTCGGCACCGCACCACTAGCCAGAACGCCGCGGGATGGCTACATAAGCCCCTGCAAACGAAGCTGGTGGACGGCCCCCCGCACACTTGACTGGAATGGGCGCAGATGAACGATACGATTTCCGTAACCCTGAAACTTTATGCCTCCCTTGGCAGCTACCTTCCGCCTGGGACCGCCCGCAATGCCGCGCTGGTGGAGACGGCGCTGGGCGCCACGATCGAGCAGCTTCTCGACGCCCATCATGTGCCGCGCGAGGCCTGCCATCTGGTCCTCCTCAATGGCGTCTTCCAGCCGCGCGAACGGCGTGCATCAACAACCTTGAGCGAGGGCGACGCCGTCGCCGTATGGCCGCCTGTCGCGGGGGGCTGAGCAAGAATGACCAATTTCGCGCCGACACCAGGGCCGGCCAGCAGCGTTGTGCCCATCGAAAAGGTGATGACGCTGTCCCAGTCCGAATTTGCCAAATCGATTGGCGCATTCGCCGGAGAAGTGGCAGCCGCGACCGCAATGCGCGGCGACCCGGTTGCCCTGGACGTCGGTGGCGGCCGAGTCGTCATCACCTTCACGAAAATCGACGGCTTCTCCTTTGGCGGCCTTGTCGAGATGCCGCGCGCGCGCATCCAGATTCATCTCGACGGCCTCGCCCCCGCCGAAGCCGAAGCGTTCATGCGCCGCTTCGATATTTCGTTTCAACGCGGCGGCGGCTGAAGACAACGATATTTCACGGCTCTGCTTACGAGGCGGCCGTCCCCGCCGCCTCCCCGGTCTTGCCGGTTATGAGAAGCGCGAACGCATATTCCAGCGCCGTCTCTTTCAGCGATTCGAAACGCCCCGACGCGCCGCCATGGCCTGAGTCCATATTGGTCTTCAGCAGGATCAGGTTATCCGACGTGTTGAATTCGCGCAGCCGGGCGATCCACTTGGCCGGCTCCCAGTATGTCACGCGCGGATCGGTAAGCCCGGCGACGGCCAGGATATGCGGATAGGCCTGCGTCGTGACGTTGTCATAGGGGCTGTAGGAGCGGATCAGCGCGAAGTCGTCAGCGCTGGTGATCGGGTTGCCCCATTCGGTCCATTCCGGTGGCGTCAGCGGCAGGTCCGCATCGAGGATCGTATTGAGCACGTCTACGAAGGCGACATTGGCGATGACGCCGCCAAAGAGGTCGGGTGCCATGTTGGCAACCGCCCCCATCAGCATGCCGCCCGCCGAGCCGCCTTGGGCCACGATGTTGCCGCGCCGTGTCATGCCTTCCGCAATGAGATGCTCGCCCGCCGCGATGAAGTCCGTGAACGTATTGAGCTTTTTCTCGCGCTTGCCGTCCTTGTACCAGCGGTAGCCTTTTTCCTTGCCGCCCCGGATATGGGCGATGGCGTAGATGAAGCCGCGCTCAACGAGCGACAGCCGCGCCGTCGAGAACGAGGCCGGGATAGAAATGCCATACGATCCGTATCCGTATAGTAGAACGGGTGCCGAACCGTCGAGCGGCGTGTCCTTGCGATAGAGCAGCGAGACAGGCACCGTTTCCCCGTCGCCCGCCGGCGCAAACAGTCGTCGCGTGACGTAGTCGTCGGGGTTGTGGCCGCTTGGAACCTCCTGGGTCTTACGCACGATCCGCTCGCGCGTCTCGATGTTGTAGTCGAAGACCGAAGCTGGCGTCGTCATCGACGAATAGGAAAACCGGATCGTCTCGGTGTCGAATTCGAGGCCATGCGACAGCCCCAGCGAAAAGGCCTCCTCGTCGAACGATACTTCGTGTTCGACGTTGTCGGCCAATCGCCTGACGACGATACGCGGCAGGCCGTTCTCTCGCTCCAGCCGCACCAGATGTCCGCTGTAGGCGACGGCGTCGAGGATCAGCCGTCCGGGCCGGTGCGCGATCGACGGCTTCCAGTTTTCCCGGCCCGGATCGCTGACCGGCGCTTCGACGATCTGAAAGTCTTCTGCCCCCTCGCAGTTCGTCGTGATGAACAGTCGTTCGCGGTGATGCTCGACGCCGTATTCATGACCCGTTTCGCGCGCAGCTACCATCTGCGCAGGCTGGGATGGAGCGTCGGCATCTATCAAGTAGACTTCGCTCGTCTCGTGATCGTGCGCGGTCAGCACAATGAACCGCGACGACTGCGTCTGCCCCAGGCTCACGTAGAAAGTCGTCGCCTCCTCTTCATAGACGAGCACGTCGTCGGCCGCTGGCGTGCCGAGCACATGACGGTAGACGCTGCGCGGCCGGTGGTTCTCGTCGATCCGGACATAGAACAGGGTTTTGCAGTCGTTGGCCCACACCATATCGCCGTTGGTGTCGGCGATTTCGTCCGGGAGGTCCTGGCCCGTGTCGAGATCGCGAATGCGCACCGCGTAGTATTCGGAACCCTTGTCGTCGACTCCATAGGCGAGCAATCGGTGGTCGCGGCTATGATCGGACCCGCCAAGCGACCAATAGGCCTTGCCTTCGGCCTCCGCATTGCCATCGAGCAGCACGGATATTTCGCCGCCTTCGCGCGGTTGCCGGCAAAGCTGCGCGTATTGTCCACCTTTGACGAAGCGCGAGAAATACGCCCACGGACCTTGCGGCGCCGGAACCGTGCTGTCGTCCTGCTTGATGCGCGCCTTCATTTCTTCAAAAAGCTGGGCCTGCAGTTCTTCGGTCTCCGCAAGCGCAGCCTTCGTATACGCATTCTCGGCCTCGAGATGTTCGCGGATGCTCGCCGTCAGCTTGCCGGGATCGCGCATCACGTCTTGCCAGTGCGCATCGCGCAGCCACGCGTAGGGATCGGACAGTTCGACGCCATGGAAGCTCGCGACATGGCGGTTCTTGGCCGCCTGCGGTGGATCGTTGGGTACTCTGGCACGTGTTGGTAGTGTCATGTCTGGGCCTTCTGCTGGCATCGCTGGAGGAGGTCTGAGATTGTGAGGCAATACGTAAGGGAAGTCAGGCGCGGCTGCCAGCCGGTCGAGTCCGGCGAGGTTATATTGGCGGCGAATTGTGGATCGAGGCTTTTGCTCGCGGTGCCGACGCGCTACGTATCCTATGAGAGACTGAAACAACAAAGGACCGCTTCGAACCAGATGGACATCGCCGAAATCCGCGACGACTTCTCCTTCCTCGACGACTGGGAGGACAAGTACCGCTACGTCATCGAACTCGGCAAGAAATTGCCCGATCTGCCCGATGCCGAACGAACGGAACGAAACAAGGTGCGCGGCTGCGTCAGCCAGGTATGGCTCGCAACCCGGCAGAATGGCGACCGACTGCATTTCGAAGGCGACAGTGACGCATTGATCGTCCGCGGTCTCGTCGCGATCCTTCTCGCCATCTACCAGGACCGCACCCCGAAAGAAATTCTTGCGACCGATGCCCGCGAGATCTTCGGCGACCTGGGCCTCAAGGATCATCTGACGCCGCAGCGTTCGAACGGCTTCGTTTCGATGGTCGACCGAATTCAATCCGACGCGAAGGCGGCACTTGCAGCCTGATCCCGCAGAACGTCTCTATGTCTCTTCAAGGATGGTGCGCTCTCAAGGGGATGGCGATACGAACGGGGGACCTCGCCTTTCTGCATCGTTGCAGCGGCCCCGCGATTGTCGGTCCTCGATTCCGTAGAATCGGGCAAGTGCGCTCAACGCAAGCAGCAACACGATCTTGGCCGTGCGCCGCGGCCAGCCGCTTTTCGCCTCCACGTCCTCAAGTCCCATCACATAGCAGCAGACATCGACGAGCACACCGGAGAACTCCGGTCCCACCGCCGCGAGTGCTGACCGAAAACGATCGCGCGCGCGCAATTGGCTGTCGCGCAGCTCAAGCTCCCTGTCCGGCGACGAAGCCGGCGATGCTCCACCGATGACCGGCGACCATTTCGAGGTCACGCATGGCATCATGCTGCCATAGGTGAAGTCGCGTCTGAGGCGTTCGCCCGCCGCGAACTGCGCTTCGCTTATATAGCTGCGTCCTTGTCGGTCACGGCGCTGGCGCAACCACGCGAGCGGGCTTTCGCTTTCGTTTTGCTGCGGTGAGGAGGTACTTGTGCGCCCAGTCGAGCGCGCAGCGGGTGCATGGCAGTAGTGGCTCGACTGTCCACCCGCGCCCGACCCAGTTGCAGCCGAAATCGTAGGCCCAGGCGATCGAGCGGGGTCGCCACCGCGGCTGAGCATGCGCTTTAGCGCGATGCGGCCGGCATTGGCGATTCGCCAGCCTTCGAGCGTCTCGTGTGGCACCACCCAACCGAGCCGCAGAATGTCCCGCCACAAATCGGCGGAAACCGCCAGGCGGGTTGGGCCGCAGTGGCCCGGCTTCGCGCTTGCAGCGACGATCTGGATATCGTCGCCGTCCTCGCGACCGATTGCCAGCGCTTCGGTGCGGCACAGAGTTCGCAAGACGCAAAGGGCTTCATCCGAATTCGGCGTGTCAGGCGCGTGCGGCATCGCTCCCGCTGGCTCGCGCGCGGTTCGGGCGGGCATGGC
>LOEV01000165.1 GCA_001516065.1 Alphaproteobacteria bacterium BRH_c36 | reverse complement strand
GGTCCCAAGGGTATGGCTGTTCGCCATTTAAAGAGGTACGTGAGCTGGGTTCAGAACGTCGCGAGACAGTTCGGTCCCTATCTGCCGTAGGTGTAGGAGAATTGAGAGGATCTGTCCCTAGTACGAGAGGACCGGGATGGACGCACCTCTGGTGGACCTGTTGTCGCGCCAGCGGCATAGCAGGGTAGCTATGTGCGGAAGGGATAACTGCTGAAAGCATCTAAGCAGGAAACCCACCTCGAAACGAGTTCTCCCTGAGAGCCGTGGAAGACCACCACGTTGATAGGCTGGGTGTGGAAGTGCGGCAACGCATGGAGCTTACCAGTACTAATAGCTCGATAGGCTTGATTACTCTCATTAAGCAATGCCCACTCGCTGCGCTTTCTGCCGCTTCGAGTGAGCCTTTGTGACTGTGAGACCACCAACATCGGCTTGCCGATGTGTTGGTCAAATAAGAAAGTCCAGAAACAGAATTCTTCTTGACTCAGCATGGACAAGCTTCTGCTACTCGGCCGCAGGCCGGGAAGCAAAGCGACCCGCCGGTTTCGGCGCCCATGTGGAGGTTGCCCGGTCGCTCGCGACCGGATTAGTACCGTGAGCCAAAAACTACACGTCTCCGCTGACCTGGTGATTATGGCGGGGTGGCTGCACCCGATCCCATTCCGAACTCGGCCGTGAAACGCCCCAGCGCCGATGGTACTTCGTCTTAAGACGCGGGAGAGTAGGTCGTTGCCAGGTCTGCCGAGACGTGTAGAATTCAATGCGCGGATGCCCGTCACACACGACTTTAGGAAGTGTGTGCCCGAGGCGATGGGCATCTGAAGCGCAAACCGACAAGTCTTCATTCACCCTCTTCACAATCATTTTCCCAACACCGGTTTGCCGGGTGTTGAAAATACAAAAAACCGCCTGCGGCTTCACCGCCCAGGCGGTTTTTTCGTTTGACGATCCGCAACAGGCCCGCGTCTCAAGCGAAGCCCCCCGTTGCGGGCCATCATGCCGGCTCATCACGAACTTTCACTCGACTGTGAATCGAAGGCCGTCACTTGGCTGTGATCTGCCACCACTTCGTTCGCTGGCACCTGTAATCTCGCTCGAGTTTGCAAAGGGAATTTTCCCGCGCAAACGGCTTCGCGTCGTCATGAACCCGAAAGGGCCGGGGCGGAGCGGAGCGGATCAACCGGTCACCGCCGATGGCGTTCTGATCGGAACCTGAAATCGACAGAGGAGATAAACGCCATGAAGTTCAATGCACAATCCGGTGCCGCCATCGCCGCCGCAGTCGCAGCCCTCGTGGTTGCCGGGGCAGCGACCGCACCGGCAGCGTTCGCTGGCGACAAGGGCCACTGCGTCGGCGCGAATGCCTGCAAAGGCCACAGCGCATGCAAGACGGCCACCAATGCATGTAACGGCCAGAACGCCTGCAAGGGTACCGGCTTCACGGTAACGACCGCAGAAGAGTGCGCCAAGATCGAAGGGGCAAAGTTCGAGCCGTCTGAAGCGAAGAAATAGCCCGCCATTCGCGCACACATGGAATACGCAGGAGGCCCGTGTTCGCGGGCCTCCTTTCGTGGCATGTTTAGGCAATGCATGCCGAGAATACTCGCAACAAGGAGGTGGGTGCGATGTCACGGTCCCTTCGAGCCGCCCGTGAAAAAGACGCAGGGTCCTCTCGCAGCGAACAAGGGCCCGCCATCGATTTTGCCAAACCGGCGTTTCTGGGCTTCGGGCTCGGGCTGCGCAGCGAGCATTATTCCGAAATATTCGAACACAATCCGCCTGTAGATTGGTTTGAGGTACTTTCGGAGAACTTCATGGTTCCCGGCGGCAGCCCCCTGCGCAATCTCGACCGGGTTCGTTTAGACTATCCCGTCGTGATGCACGGCGTCTCGCTCTCGATTGCCTCGACCGGCGAGCTCAACTGGGACTATCTGCGCGACCTGAAATCGCTCGCGGTCAGGCTCGAGCCAGCGTGGATCTCGGATCATCTTTGCTGGACGGGAGTCCATGACGTCAACTTGCACGACCTGCTGCCGATCCCCTACACCGAGGAGGCCTTGCGGCACATCTCATCCCGCATCCATCAGGTGCAGGATTATCTCGGGCGCGCCCTGGTTCTCGAGAACGTTTCGACCTATGTCGAATTTTCCGAATCCGAGATGCCCGAATGGGAATTCCTGGCCGAACTCTCGCGCTCTACCGGCTGCTGGCTGCTGCTCGACCTCAACAACGTCTACGTCAATGCGCGCAATCACGGCTATGATGCGGTTCGCTTTCTCGATGGTGTTCCGGCCGATCGGGTCGTCCAGTTTCATCTCGCCGGGCACAGCGACATGGGCGATTATCTAATCGATACCCACGATCACCCGGTGTGCGAGGAAGTGTTCGAGCTTTATCGCATGGCGCTACACCGGTTTGGTCCCGTTTCCACCATGATCGAGCGCGACGACAAAATCCCACCGCTTCGCGAACTTGTCGCGGAGCTGGACCGCGCCCGGCGGATTGCCGGGGATTTGCTTCCAGCCAGGCCCTTGCCTGGCGCGCAAGACCGCCAAGATGGCAACATCGGGAGTGTCTGATGTCGCGTCTGGCTCAGCTCCAGCAACTGTTCCAGGATCGCATTCTGAGCGGAACTCCTGGCTGCGATGAAGTCATCCTTCTCCTGAGCGACAGCGCCCCCGCCCCGGTTGTCGAGCGGCTCGGCGTATACACGAACGCCTACAAGGCCAGACTGATCGAGATCGTGGCAAATGATCACGAGAACCTGCGCGCATATATGGGCGAGCAGCTCTTCGATCGCATGGCGAGCGAGTATGTCGAGTCCCATCCGTCGACGACACCGAACGCGCGCTGGTACTCCGCCAGGCTGCCGCTGTTTCTGGCACGTACCGATCCGTATCGAAGCTGGCCGCAAATGGCAGAGATCGCATGTCTCGCGGCAGCGTTGAATGATGCCTTCGATTGCGAAGATGCAGGAGTGATGCGCCTCGAAGATCTGGCCGCGGTCAAGCCCGAGGATTGGGCCGAACTCCGCTTCAAGCCTCATCCCTCGGTTAGTTGTTTCGAGACGAGGACCAATGCGCTTGCCATCTGGAAGGCTGTTAAATCGAACAATGACGTCCCAGCCCCTGAAATTCGCCGACAACCCCTGCCGGTGATTGTCTGGCGCCAGGAACTGACGCCGATGGTTCGCCACTTCGATGCCGAGGAGGCGATGCTATGGAAGGAAGGCTCTCGTGGCATTCCCTTCGGTACCTTGTGTGAGATGTCTGCAACCTTCGATCGGCCGCACGAAGCGGCGGCAAGGGTCGCGAGTTATCTTGCCGGATGGCTCAATGCGGGCATGCTTGCGGAATGAAAAAGGCGAGCCCTGGTCGGTGTTTCATTGACCCCAAGCCCCCGCTTGGAAAGCAAGCGTTAAAGTCCGGCCCATTGCAGTAGCGCCGAACTTTGCTATTGATGCTTCAGTCGGCGGAGACTACTCCTTCTCCCCGACGAGGATGATGATGTCGTTGACATTGACTTCACCGGGTTTTGCGAGTCCTGGATTTCCTTGGCGATCCCCATGAAGGCCTTGGCGATGATTTTCGCTTCGCCGGTGTTTTGGCTGGTCAGGATGGTGGTTTCAAAACCTTCCCTGACGGCGATCGCCTTGGCTGCTTCCAACGCAGCCAAGTTGTTCCCGATCAGATAATTATAGACACCAGCAGGAACTTCTCTCGGTGGCTCCAAGGAATCATCCTGCAATCCTATTGGAAACCCGCTTCACAACGCTCCTGGTGGTGATTTCGAATTCAAGTAAGATCCAAACAGGCTGGATTTTGTCTTGGTCGAGGTGGTATCGGCCGCTTACTACTTCGTGCAATCACCGGATGTGGTCAGGCTGGAGGAAGCTATTCGTCAAGAATTCTCTTAGTTCTAGATTCTTCACAGGCGAAATATATGGCGGCGACGAGCGCCGCCACTTCCTCCTGCTCGTAATCCCACCGTTCGTAAGCTTCAACTCCGGCCCTAATTCCTATGTCAAGTATATAATTCCCGATTGCGGGGCTTCGGCCGCCTCCAACTATTTCTCGCGCATCCATGCATTGAGCTCTCCCGACGACAAACCTCCAGCGAGCTCTGCAAACGTTCCCTCATCGCGGACTTCATTTGCCGCCCTCTCCATCGCTCCCATAGCCGCTCGGTAGAGCGTCGACCCGAGCGAGATCCGCCTGACACCGAGTTCCCGCAACTCTGCAAGGCTCGCCTCATTGCCAATTCCGCAGAGAACGTTGATCGGCTTGTTGAGGTTATCGAGAACCGTCTTCACTTGCTCCAGTTTCATCAGAGCCGGTGCATAAAGAAGGTCTGCGCCTGCTTGCTCATAAGCCTGCAGGCGAACGATGATATCGTCGAAATCTTTCAGGCCGGCGAACAGCCCGTCGGCTCTTGCGCATAAAACAAATGGTTGCGGAAGTTTACCTGCAGCTTCCACCGCGGCCTCTATGCGTTCCACCGAAAGTGCCAGCTCGAAAAGTGGCCGTGCAGGGTCTCCGGTCGTGTCCTCGATCGACCCGCCACTGAGCCCCAATTCGCCGGCGAGAAGAATGGTCTGCGCCACCGTCTCCGGCGAACTCCCAAACCCGTTGAGGAGATCGACTGACACCGGAAGCGAGGTCGCTTCCGCGATAGCAGCGGCATTTCTCAGCACTGTCTCCCGGCTCGCCACACCGTCCTTCAGCCCGGCGCTCCAGCAGAACCCTGCGCTGGTCGTGCCGATCGCAGCAAATCCTGCCTTTTCAAGTAGCCGCGCCGATCCAGCATCCCAGGCATTCGGCATGACGAAGCAGCCGCTCTGATGCAGTGCGCGGAACCGGCAGCCCTTCTCGAACGTCGTTTCCATAGAACCTCCAGATGGCAAGACTTGGCGACCATTGACGGGCTGGAGATCAGGCCGACAACAGTCTTGGCGGCCCCGCTGTAAGTTCCCAACGCCATGAATCGGCACGGTCACTTCACGGATTGCAGTCAGACCCGGTCGGGTTGACTTTAGGACACCTGCCCTTCATCAGTTAGCCGGTTTGAGGCGGTCAATCGAGGACGGACAGCAATGGTCAAACTTTCAATTCCATTAGAACTCCGCCGCGGCGACTTGCGACACGACGAAGAAGCTTCACTGTGGTCGGCATTCGAGATCATGAAGCTGATAGAACGGTTCAAACCCGTAGCGAATTCGCGATGGCTCGATTTCGGTTGCGGGGTCAAGATGGCTCAAGCACTCTATGAGCACGACAACCCGCAAGATATCTACGTCGGACTCGACGTATTCGAAGCGCAAATCGAGCATTTGAAGGAACGCCTGGCGGGCGAGCCGAAATTCGCTTTCGCCACGGTTCCATTTCAAAACAACATGTACAACAAGCAGGGCGAGCCAATGACGTCCGAGTCAGTTCTGCCCGTGCCAGTGCAGGAATACGATCTCCTGACGATGTTTTCCGTCGTCACTCACATGGAGCCGCATCATACCAGCGCCATCCTGAAGATCCTCAGGAAATACGCAGCACCAGACGCACGGCTCGTGTTCTCTTGTTTCGCGGACGAGAACCAGGAAGTCCCCTTCTACGATGAGTTTCCCGACAAGCCTCTCATGCACGCAAGATATCGAAAGTCTGCGCTTGACGAATTTATCTCTGACGCGAAGTGGGAGACGGTCTACTACGGTGAGCCCATCGAGAAAGTCATCCGCAGTCATTACGTTTGCCGACCGGTTTGATTGCTGCGCCGTCACGTTCTCTGCCGGGCCATGGTTGGGATCGAAAAAGGTCGACGGTTGACGGCTGCTGACTTCCGGACGGCTGCACAGCCCCTCACCCCACCAACGCTTCCGCCTCGACCCTGATCCGCATCGCTTCCGATCCCTCGTCCAGCGCAACGTCAGCCTTACGGACCAGCGCACCCTTCGCAACGGCCCGCGTGACGCGCACCCCGTGCGCCAGCCCAATCGGCAGGCAGTCGTTGTCAAGGCTGAGGCCGGCCGGCGAAGCTTTCCCCCACACCGTATACCCGCCTTCGCCATCAAGCATCTCGCCGACCTTGAGGTCGCGCTTTGCAACCGTCACCGCGTCGCCTCGAAACGATCGCGAAGAGCCGGTCGGTTCTCCGCGCAGTGCCGCGTTCAAAACCGAGATGCTCAGTTCCAAGCCGATAAGATGAAATGGCTTATACATCGCGGCGTATTGGCCGCTTGCGTCGGTCTTTAGCCCATATTGCTTGAAACACGCCGCCGCATAGTCGTTCTGCGCTTTCATGACGACGTAAACGCCCCAGCGCAGATCGCGCGAGACTTCCTTCCCGTCGCGCTCAAGCGATGAGACGACTTCGACGAAGCCATCTCCAGGAAGCACCCCGCCAACGGCGCGCGGCCTCAGTACCATCGCCAGATCGTCGGCCCCGCAGGGCGGGAAGGCGAGCCCATCGTCGGGCACGTTCAGATTGCAGGCGTTGGCGATCGCGCACATCTCGATTCCCGACTTGGTACCGTCGAGAAACGAGTTGAACATCTGCGGGTTCATTCCGGCGACTCTCGCTTCTTCCGGCGTCAACCCGTAGTGCTCCCAGACGTTATCTGGAGTGACTTCGTGGAATACGGGTAGGTACTTCGTTCCTTTACCCGCCGCTGCGACCTCGAAACCTGACGCCCGTGCCCAGTCGGCCATCTCGGCGACCAGCGCCGGCTGGTCGCCATAGGCCATGGAGTAGACGACGCCGGCCGACTTGGCGCGTTTTGCCAGCGCCGCACCGGCCAGAACGTCGGCCTCGACGTTGACCATGACGATATGCTTGCCGCAACGAAAGGCCGCCAGCGCATGTCCGATTCCGGCTGCCGGATTTCCCGTCGCCTCAATGACGACTTCCACGTCATTGCGCGCGGCAAGCGCCGACCCGTCGTCCATAAACACAGTCTTTTCAATGAGTACCTCCGGCCACCCAACGGTCAGGCACGCGGCCTTCGCTCGCTCGGGATAAAGGTCGGCGATCGCGGTGACCTCGAGGCCGGCGATATGCGGCGCCTGTGCAAGGAACATCGAACCGAATTTTCCGGCGCCGATCAGCCCGGCGCGAACCGGACGGTTCTCGATGGAGCGAGCGTGGAGAAGCGCAACGAGGTTCATAGGCAAGCCTGACGTTGGTGAGGGGCAAGGTGTTCAGCTACCCTTACCACACCCGTCCGGTTTGTGACGCGGCCGAGTGCGCCTTCAGCTTGTCGGCATCGAGGACTTCGGCCTCTTCGGCGGTCGCCTCGTCGATGTGAATTTCGTCGCCCTTCACCGCGTAATCGGGGCCGAGCACCTTGACGATCGAGGGCTCTCCGCTGCGGCTTGCCCCGATCCAGCCTTCGACGACCTGGCCCTTTTCTGCGTATTCTGGATCGCGCAGTAGCGCTTCGTGCAATGCCTTCAGCTTGTAGTGCGGCACGGATGCGTAAAGGTGATGCGGCAGGTGGTAGTCCATCCCCAGCGGGAACACAGCATATCGCGACACCGGATCGACCAGGAACACCCGCGAATTGGTCAACCGGCCGCGATCGGCGTTGCCGTGCTGGATCCATTCGCGCAGCACCATGAAGATCGGGAACGCCGTGAACAGCGGCAAGATCCAAAACAATCCGTAGTAGCCCCAGGCGCCGACGCCGGTCGTGAATTCGACGACGGTGAGCGCGCCATAGATGAAGCCGAGGTAGCTCATCCGCCCGATGATTGTGGCCCGGTCGGAGATCGTCGGTGTGATGCGCGCGCGCGGCCACTGCTCGTCGGGAAGCACCAGGTAAAATACCACCATCGCGCACCACGCCGCAGCCAGGAACGCCAGCGCTGCAATCTGCTGGTGCAGCAGAATCAGAGGCACCATCACAACTGGTAGGCCGACCGCAAACAGAATGCCGACATGGATCGCCCAAGGATTGGCCGCGTGGTCAGCATCGAAAAACGGGTTAGTCCCCTGCGGCAGCGCGCTGTGCTTGGCCCGAGAGATCATGTAGCGCATCAGGTTGAGCGGATGTATGAGCCGCACGAAGCCTTTGACAAGCTGCACATGCGTCACCGGAAAATCCAGCCAGTGCCCCGTTTCGGAGGCCTGCGTCGCGATCGGGTCGCGGTCGGGGTCATTGACGAACTGGTGGTGGGCGAAGTGGTGCAGCCGGTAAGACTGGGTCGAGGTATAGATCGGGAAGCCGCCCAGATAGTCGGACGCGAGTTCATTGAACGTGCGGTTCGAGAACAGTGTGTAGTGCGTGCCCTCGTGAATGACGGCACCGAGCTGATGCTGTGAAGCGCCGATGGCGAGGACGGCGATTGCGACGATCGGCGCCAGCGCAGCGAAACCAATTCCACCATTAAGATAAGTCTCACAGGCCCAGACTCCGCTGGCGATGGCGGCGGCAATTACAACGTAAATGCCGGCGATGTAGCGCAGGTTGGTGACGTTATCGCGGGCTTTGAAGGCCTGCACCTCATCGCGGGACAGCCGCCCGGCCGGCGGCTTGGCTGGAGTCTCCGAAGCGGTTGTGACAGTGTCCATAAAACCAGCTTTCATGGCTTCTAACGAGAGCGGGCGGAACTTAGGGTAATCCGCAAACGCTATTGATTTGCAATATTTTTTTGCGCTTCTGCACTCGGCTGCTGATAAACCTCAGAACAATGGCTCTACTCCGGGCCGACGTCACTGCGTCGAAGTCGCGCGGTCAAAACGTGGCTCTTCGGCAATCGTTCCAAAGGCCGGATGCAGGCTCCGTGATGCGAGCCCAAGGCGTTGCAGCCGTTGCATCGTTGGCGCGCGATCAACGTGCTACTTCAGACAAAAATTGCGGCGTCTCGAAGGTATGCGGCAGTCACTGAGTTGGCCGTGCCGACCGCAGCACTTCTGTTTGCCCGATCCTGTGCGAGACGATAGGGTTTTTCGTTCCCATTCCAGCTCTCGTCCGGTAGCTTCGCCTGCCGCCGTGCCGGGCACGCAGGCCTGCTTCTTCGCTTCGCTATCGCGCTTTTCGCAACGCAAAAACAGCCAGTATCATGCCCCTGAAACCGATTGTCTTACTGGCTCGCGACCGCTTGCAGAAGCGCTGGCTGGAACTCACTGAGATCGCGATGAACCGCGGACTGATTCCCGGTCATCGCGATTATGTCCGCTTTATCATTCTTGCGCGCGGACGCGTCGGCTCGAACTTGTTGTCGTCCTATCTCAATTCCCACCCCGGGATAGTCGTCAAGGGCGAGATTTTCGGCGCAAAGCAACTCAGAAAAGCTGGACCTGCCGCCGAAAAAGACCCCGAGGGTCACATGAATGCGGCAGCGTTTTCCGTCTATCCCCAAGCCGTCGCCGCCGTCGGCTTCAAGCTGTTTTACTACCATGCGCGCCGTGCGCCCCAACAGGTACGCCAGATCTGGCCGATCCTCGTCGAGGACAGGAGCGTGAAAGTTATCCATCTGACCAGAGACAACATCCTGCGCACGCATCTGTCGAACGTGATTGCGGCAAAAACGTTGAAGTGGACGCAGGCCGGTCCGATAAACGCCGTTCAGACCGCTGAAAAGCTTACAAGGCTCGGTTTCGAGGACTGCGAGAACGCTTTCATCAGGACCGAGCGCTGGCAGAACCGGGCGCAGAAGATGTTCCGCAATCACCTGATGCACCATTTGACATACGAACAACTCACCACGGAACCCGCAGCGGCCCTGGTTGAGATCCAGAAATTTCTCGGCGTCGAGCCGGAACCCCTGGCGTCCTTCCACACCAAGCAGAACACCGAAAACCTGCGCGACCTCATCCAGAACTACGACGAGCTCAAGACGGCCTTCGCAAGCACCTCCTGGTCCCGCTTCTTCGAGGAATAGCCCGGGGCGCAGGCAGCCATTTCAGGCAGCGTGCAGCAATTGCAAGGCCGCCGCGACGGCCCCCGATTCTGCGAAAAACCGGCCGTTCTTTCATGCGTTTCCTCCCGCCGCCGCTTGACTCAGCAAGTGTCGGCTGGCGTATAGGTCGCTGACCAGGGGCGAGCGGCACGGGGCGGAACGGTACGAATGCAACCATTCGGTAGAGCGTGGTGGACGGGGATCGCGACGGGGACCATCCTCACAACGATGATCATCGCACCTCGGATTGCGACATTCGTCATGTTGCTGCTGTTGCTTTTGGCGGTCATCGAGCACTATGCACGCCGCGGCCTCCCCCGCCATCCGCCGGCGTTCGAGGCTGCGTTCCTCGTCGTGGTCGCCTTTGCCGGATGGGCAATGCTTTCGGCACTCTGGTCGCCGGCGCCCTGGCACAGTCTCTTGAAGCCGGTTTTCATGGTTCTGATCGCCGTGGCAGTCTGGTTCGCGCTGCGCACGGTTTCGACGGCCTCTCGCCCGTTTGCCCATTACTTCGGCGAAGGCGCGATAACGGGTATCGCCGTCGGATATCTTCTCGTGTGCTTTGAAATCGTGACCGATCAGCTCATCACGCGCACGATCATGTCGGCAATCCCAGCCACGCATGAGAACATTTCAAAACATGTCACTGTCGATGTGCACGGCACCGTCACCGACGTCACGAATGCCAACCTCAACCGCCGTATGGCGATCCTCACCTGGCTGCTGTGGCCGGCAATCATGCTTGCCCTGCACGATCCGAGCAGGATCCGCCGCTGGATTGCGCTTGTAACCGTTATTGGTGGAGCCGGGATCATTCTCGTGTTCGGGTCGCACCAGTCTTCCCAGATCGCAATTTTGGGCGGAGTCGTCGTTTATGGATTGGCCTCGATCAACCTGCCTGCGACGCGCATCGCTTTGGCCAGTGTCTGGAGCATCGCGGTCGTTTTCGCTCTTCCGATCGCGCTGATGATGTCCAGCGCAAACCTTCATAACGCCGACTGGCTGTTCAAGTCCGCGCGCCACCGCGTGGTGATCTGGTCGACCACGGCCGAGGAAGCGCTGAAGTCGCCGGTTCTGGGGGTCGGTGCTGACGCCACTCGCACGGCGATGCACGCCGCCATGAAGCGATCAGAAAGCGAAGAGACGCTTGGGCGCATGATGGTCGGCTACGCCAATCATGCCCATAACGCCTACCTTCAGGTCTGGTATGAGCTTGGCGCCATTGGTGCGGCTCTTTTCCTGGCGATCGGGCTTTTTGCCTTGAGGGTCATTGCGCGGCTAAAAACGGCTCTGCAGCCCTCTGCAATTGCGTTGTTCGTCACGACATCGCTGCTCATCGCGTTCAGCTACAGCATCTGGCAAACCTGGTTCATCGCCGCGCTTGGATTCGCGATCGTCGTATTCGGCGTCGCTGCCCGCAAGCGCGCCGACCAGATCGCCCATCCCGGAACGGCTGACGTGCCTGAAAAGACGACTGGATCTCTAGTGGCCCGTCGCGCCAAAATCGCATCATAGCGGCAACCTCGTCCGATTTTGGCGCGACATCAGGGCCACTAGAAACATCAATGGCTTAGTGAGGCGTTTATCACGCATTAATTGACACCGGCCTCGCCGCACCGCCGGTCAATTAAGGCGTGACGCCTCACGAGTGGCCCGTCGCGCCAAAATCGCATCATAGC
>LOEV01000164.1 GCA_001516065.1 Alphaproteobacteria bacterium BRH_c36 | reverse complement strand
TGTAGAGCCAGCCGTGGCGCGCTAGCGCCGACCGGAATTTTGGCTTGAGGTCTTTGACGTTGCCGCGCCGGAGGACCTGCCACGGGCCACGGTGGCGGATCTCCGTTGGGACGAAGATGTAGAAGGCGCCTTCACGACAGAGAACGTGACGGTCTTTGTGGATTGATCCGCGAGAGAGTACGTAACGCATGGAAGTGCCGGTCGCAGCCATCGGTAGGGGGTACGGTCGCTCGTAGCAGGAAATCGCAAAGAGAACAAATAAAGAACTAGCCTCTCGAGGTGACTGCCAAAGAGCTGCCAAATTCTGGACAGCATGGAGAGAATTTTCGGTAACCCATTGAAAGTATTGGTGCCCCCGGAGAGACTTGAACTCCCGACCCCCTGATTACAAATCAGGTGCTCTACCAACTGAGCTACAAGGGCTATGCGGTCAGAGTCGTTAGACGCGCCGATTTAACGGCGATGTCTTAGGTGAGCGGTGACACGCGCTCGAAGACTTAGCGATGCTCTCGGCGCCTTGCAAGCCTCACTTCGCGCGGGGTGGGCCAAACCTCTGTTTGCGCGAAGCATGATCCGCTGAGGAACTGATATGCGCTGAATGCGGATCAGGTCTGCTGTTTTGTGCGTTGCACAAGCCGATGGTGCGGCGCATCTATCTGGCATGCCACGGTGGCATGCCAGCGGGAAAGCACCGCGCCATAAGAGAGAACGACCATGAGCATCGCTACCAGAATCGCGCACGAGATCCCTTCGGCACTTGCAGTCGCCAAGGAAGTGATGGCCAGCGTATCGGGCTTCTTCAGCGCATTCTCCCGCGCCAACAGCGCGGCGCACGCCTATGACCGCCTTAACCACCTCTCGGACGCACAGCTGGCTGCGCGTGGCCTTTCGCGCGAGATGCTCGGCGAGTACATCAGCGACATGTATCTCACCGATTGAGTCGGCACGAAGACCGCGTAACGATCGAAAAGGCCGCTCTTCAGGGCGGCCTTTTGTTTGCCGAAAGGATTTGCAGACCGCTCGACAGGTCAGCTTCTGCGCCGACCCGTAGCCGTGTTCGTTGACCGGGCAAGGTATGTGGCGAAGGCCTCAAGGGTGGCGTCACTGACGTGATGTTCGATGCCTTCCGCGTCGATGTCGGCGGTTTCCGCGTCGACGCCCAATGCCATCAAGAACTCGCGGACGATGTCGTGACGCTTGCGCGACTCGACGGCGAGATCGCGGCCGGCGTCGGTCAGGAAGATCGACCGGTAGGGCTTAGTCGTCACGAGACCGTCTCGCTGCAGGCGCTGGATCGTGTTGTTGACCGTCGCGTTGGTAACGCCGAGCCAGCCGGCGAGATCCACGACGCGGGCTTCCCCCGTTTCATCGATCAATTGGGCAATGAGTTCGACGTAGTCCTCGGCAACCTCGGTCTGATGGGCTGCGCGGACGCGCTGAAACCTCTCGGCATGGCGCCTGGCTTCCTCGGCGCGGTCGTCAGGGGGGCTCATCTCGGGCTCCGTTCCAGCGGCTGATATCCGTCAAAGGTTGACGATAACATCTTGACACAAACTTAGCTTGCGCTAAGTTTTATACACCAAGACTATTATTTCGTGCAACCACTTAGTGTCTTGGTACTGGCTGTATCAGCCCTTGCTGCCTTGGTACTACGGACCGCGAACTTAACAACTGCTGCCGGCTTCGAATGGGATCTTGATGCCTACCTCAGCGACTGGTTGGTCGAAGCGAATCTGGACGCACGCAGCGGCATTCGTCGTGGCGACAGGCGTGCTCTTGACGACAGACTCGGGTGCGGTCGCCGGTGCGGCCCCGGCCAAGATCAAGGTTGTCGCCACAACGAGCATGATAGCGGACGCCGCAAACGCCATCGGCGGGGAGCGGGTCGAAGTGACAGCCCTGATGGGGCCTGGCGTCGACCCCCACACCTATCGGCAAACACGCAGCGACATCGTGGCGCTGGTGAAGGCCGACGTGGTGTTCTGGAACGGCCTCTATCTTGAGGCGCAGCTGGAGGAATTCCTCGGCGACCTTGGCAAGCGCAAAAAGGTGTTCGCTGTCGGCGAGGCGGTGCCGCCCGATCAACTGATCAGCCACAAGACCTATGCCGGGCGGTTTGATCCGCACGTGTGGATGGATCCTGATCGCTGGAAGCATGTGGTGTTGGCGGTGCGCGACCGGCTTATCGAACTTTCGCCAGATGATGAGGCGCTGTTCCAGGCCAATGCCGACGCCTATCTGAAGCGGATAGCCGAGATCGGCGTTTATGCCAGGGAGGCCTTGGCGACGGTTCGGGAGGGGCGCCGCGTCCTGCTGACGGCGCACGACGCGTTCAACTATTTCGGCAATTCGTTCGGCTACGAGGTGATCGGTATCCAGGGTATTTCGACAGAGAGCGAAGCCGGTCTCAGCCGCATCAGGGCTATCGTCGAGGAAATCGTGGCGCGCAAGATCAGCGCCGTTTTCGTCGAGACGTCGGTAGCCGACCGGAACGTTCGCGCAGTCATCGAAGGCGCGGCGGCACTCGGACACCAGGTCACCGTTGGCGGAGAGCTGTTTTCGGACGCCATGGGTCAGCCTGGAACATATGAGGGCACATACGTCGGGATGATCGACCACAATGTTACGACAATCACTCGGGCCCTCGGTGGATCCGCTCCGGAGCGCGGGATGGCCGGGCTGCTGACGGTTTCGGGATAGGTGAGAAACGTGCGCAACGCTTTGCAGGGTTCAATCGAGGTCGTCGCCAGAAATGGCGAAGCGGCGCACGCGGCCATTTCTCCTAATCTGCCGCTCCTCATCGAAGGTCTGACGGTCTCATATGGCGAGAAGCCTGCGATCTTTTCCATCGACGCGCGCTTCGCGGCGGGGCGCACGATTGCCATCGTCGGTCCCAATGGTGCGGGCAAGTCGACACTCATCAAGGCGGCTCTGGGCATCGTGCCGCGGCTTTCGGGAACGGTGCGCGTTTTCGGGCAGCCAATCGAACAGGTCCGCGGCCGCATGGCCTACGTGCCGCAACGCGCCAGTGTCGACTGGGACTTCCCCGCCCGCGTCGTCGACGTGGTTATGATGGGGCTTTACCGCACGCTGGGCTTCCTCAGGTTCGCCGGCCCGAAGGAGCGCCAGAGGGCGCTGGCGTGCCTCGATCGGGTCGGCATGGCTGATTTTGCCAAACGCCAGATCGGCCAGCTGTCGGGCGGACAGCAACAGCGCGTGTTCCTGGCACGGGCGCTGGCGCAGGATGCCGATCTCTACCTCCTGGACGAGCCTCTTGCGGGTGTCGATGCCGCGACCGAGCGGACCATCATGGATGTCCTGAAAAGCCTCAAGAACGAAGGCCGCACCGTCATTTGCGTGCATCACGATCTGTCCACAGTCGCGCAGTACTTCGACGACGTCCTCCTCATCAACGTGCGCAAAATCGCCGAGGGTCCGGTGGCTTCGACCTTCACCGATGGGAACCTGCAAAAAACCTACGGCGGGCGTCTCGCCGGGGCACACATCGAGCAGCTGCGGCTGCCTGTCGAGTAGGGTTGCATATGGAGGGATTTCTCAACGCGCTTTTGCTGCAATCGGGCTACAACGCCGCCCTGGTCGGGATCGGCGCTGCGCTGCTCGGAATGGCCGCTGGCGGGACGGGAACGTTCATCTTCCTGCGCAAACGGTCGCTCGTCAGCGACGCGGCGGCCCACGCGACTCTGCCCGGCATCTGCCTCGCATTCATGGCGATGGTGGCGTTCGGGGGCGATGGCCGCAACCTTACCGGACTGATGGTCGGCTCCGCTGGTTCGGCGGCCGTGGCGCTCGTACTGGTCGACTGGATCTCGCGCGAAACGCGGCTTCCAGAAGATGCCGCCATCGGTGCGGTGCTGTCCGTCTTCTTCGGCTTCGGCATCGTGTTGATGACCGTAATCCAGACCATGACGTCCGGACGGCAGGCGGGGCTTGAAAGCTTCCTGCTCGGGTCGACGGCCGGTATGCTTTTCAACGAAGCCGTGACCATTGCCATCGCAGGTGCGGTCGCCGGATTTCTCCTGCTGCTGCTGCACCGGCGCATGACGCTTGTCGCCTTCGACCCGGAATTCGCCGCGACGACAGGGATCGACGTGCGGGCAACCGATCTTGCCACCATGGGCCTCGTGCTAGTCGTCACGGTCATTGGGCTCAAGGTCGTGGGGCTCGTGCTGATCGTCGCGATGTTGATCATTCCAGCGGTTGCGGCACGGTTCTGGACCGAGCGCGTCGACAGGCTGGTTGCTATCGCCGCCGTCATCGGAGGCGTATCTGGATATACAGGGGCTGCGGCGTCGGCTGCCTATCCGAATGTGCCGACCGGGGCGGTCATCGTTCTCATCTCGTTCGGGCTGTTTGCTGTGTCTCTGTCGTTCGCGCCGGTGCGCGGCGTCGTCGCCTCGGTGTACCGCCACGTCCGCTTCCAGCGGCAGGTGCATCTACGCCAGGGGCTGCTGGCGGTTGCGCGCGGCGAGCCGATCTTCGACGGGCTGACTTTGAAGATCTTGCGGTTTGCCGGCCATATCCGCGCCGATGGCGTGGCGACGCTGAGCGGGCGGGCTGCGGCTGCGAAGGCGCTACGCGACGAGGCGCGCTGGGAGGTCGCCAGGGAAACCCACCAGGAGGACGTGTCGGGCGCGCGCTACGACGGGCTCACGGCGATCGAGACAGTTTTCACACCCGATGAGATTGCGGAATTCGACCGGCGGATCGGAGACAGAATAGGTGTTGTCGCGTGATGGGCCCTGATTTCGTTCAACTCAGCCTGACGCCGATGCTGATCGGCACGCTGGCCGCGCTTGCCTGCGCGTTGCCAGGAAACTTCCTGCTGCTGCGGCGGCAGGCGCTGATCGGGGATGCGATCAGCCATGTGGTGCTGCCGGGTATTGTGGTGGCGTTTTTGATCACCGGCACCGTGGCGGCGTGGCCGATGATGTTGGGCGCGTCGCTGGCGGCGATCGTTGCGGTGCTGCTGATCGAGGCGATCAAGCGGTTGGGGCGGATCGATGCGGGTGCAGCGATGGGCGTCGTGTTCACGGCGATGTTTGCCGGCGGCGTGCTGCTCCTCGAGCAGAGCGATACGAGTTCGGTGCATCTCGATGTGGAACACGCCCTTTACGGCAATCTTGAAAGTCTGATCTGGCTGGGGGCGGAGGGCTGGAGTTCGCTTCTCGACTGGACAGCGCTTTCCCAGATGCCGCCGCAGGTCGCCCGGCTTGCCGCAGTGCTGGTGGTGGTCGCGGGATTCATCTTCGTCTTCTGGAACGCGCTGAAGATTTCCACGTTCGACGAGGGGTTCGCACTATCATTGGGAATCCGGGCCCGGCTCCTCGGGTTCGGCCTCGTCGTGGTTACGGCGATTGCCGCGGTCGCCGCCTTCGATGCCGTCGGCTCCATCATCGTCATCGCCATGTTCATCTGCCCACCGGCCGCCGCGCGGTTGATGACTGACGACCTCGGCCGGCAGGTCGCATGGAGCGCGGCCTTCGCGATCGTCTCGGCCGTGCTCGGGTATATCTTCGCTGGTTACGGACCGCTGTGGTTCGGTGCCGCCGGTTCGGTCAGCGCCGCCGGCATGATCGCGACGGTTTCGGGGCTGATCCTGGCAGCCACATGCCTGTTCGGGCCAAAGCGCAAACGGATAGGTGCCGCACGCGAGGTGTGAGTGCTGCGCCGCGGTGCCCCGGCCGACTGCGTTTCTTCAGCTCCTTTGCTTGCGCGCCCGCTTGCGGCCCTTGCGGCTCATCGGCCGTTCGGTAACGACTGCGTCGTTGGGCTGGGCTGGGCTGGGCTGTGCGCCGTGTTGGCCGGTACGCCCTCCTTCGCACTTCCCGTTGCGACATCGGTCGCCTTGAAGAGCTGCTTTTTGGCCTCTTCGGGCTCGACACCGGTCAGTGCGGCCTCATGCTCGGCCTCGGCAGCGAGCGCATCGGCGTGGGCTTCAACGGATTGGGCTTCGAGAAACAGACGCCGCACGGAAGGGAAGCGCTCCTTTATGGCGATCTCAATACGGGCGGTGGTGGCTTCGACATCTTCGGCAGGCAGTCCGTCACGGAAATCTACGCTGGCTGCGACCAGGATATCTCTCGGGCCCAGGTGCATGGTGCGGACTTCGTTGACGGAAAGGAGGGACTTATCCGGGCCATGCTCGCTTTCGATGATCGACATGATGCCGCGCTGGGTCTCGATATCGGCCGCCTCACCGATGATGAGCGCCTTGATTTCGAAAGCCATGAAGAATGCGACGCACGCAAGAATAATTCCGATGATGATGGAAGCCATGCCATCGGCGGGCGCATAATCGAGTTGCCAGGCGATGGTGACGCCGATCATCGCGGTGATGAGGCCGAGGATGGCGGCGAAGTCCTCAAGAAGTATTGCGAACAGCGCAGGGTCTTTCGACTGGCGCAGCGCCGTCAGGATGCCAGCCCCGCGCCGACGCTTGTTGAACTCGATGATAGCCCTGTAAATCGCGTACCCTTCAAGAAGCATAGCGACGCCGAGCACGACATAAATGACGTAAAAATTTTCGATTGCGTGTGGGTTGCGAAGCTTGACGATGCCCTCGTAGATCGAGATGCCGGCGCCCAACGCGAACAAGAGTATGGCGACAACGAAGCTCCAGAAGTACTGCTCCCTGGAATAGCCGAAGGGGTGCTTGTCATCGGCGGGCCGGGCGGAGCGCTTGATACCGTAAAGCATCAGGCCCTGGTTGCCGCTGTCGACTACCGAATGGATCGCTTCGGACAGCATCGCCGACGACCCAGTATAGAACGCCGCGGCGAATTTTGCGACGGCAATGCCGAGGTTGGCACCGAGGGCGACGAGGACGACGGACGTAGATCCAACTGCTGCCACGTTTGATTGCTCCGGTTCTTCTTTGCAAGATAGGCTCGATCCAATTCGGCCAATCGACCCTAGGCAACAACATGAAGCTGCGAAACTTTGTTCCATCGATCTTGGTGCTGGGCTTCCTTGCAGGGCTTAGCGCCGCGGCTCCGCCATCGGCTCACGCAGGCGACGCCGACGTCATTGCGGCGCAAGCGACGCGACAACCCGACGGGAGCTATGAAGTCTCGGCCACCATTCGCCACGCCGACGAAGGCTGGCATCACTACGCTGACCGTTTCGATGTGATGACACCCGATGGGCAGGTTATTGGGAAACGCGTGCTAGCCCACCCGCATGTCGAGGAGCAGCCGTTTACCCGCTCGCTCGGCGGCGTGGCGATCCCTGAAGGAGTCGATGGGATCCGCGTCCGCGCCCACGACACGGTGCATGGCCTCGGCGGGCAGGAGGTCAGCGTCAAGCTCACCCGTTAAACCAGCGTGTGAATAGGAACCGGTCAGGACGCAAAGGTATCGACGGTGGAGCCGAACGCCACTCGGACGGCAGTCGAGTTATTGGGCGTTACGGCAATCGCGACCTCCTGGTGATCGATGGTGGACATCCATCCCCGACGAGCGAGACGCTCGCTGCCGGGCCGTTTTATCGCGCGAGCGGTATGCGGCAATTTCCGGTCCGCGGTCTCCGACAATAGAAAAACCCGCAGGGCAAGCCCGCGGGTTTGTTGATACTGCTTCGTCGGCCACGCGTTACTTCGGCGGCTGACCATCTGCCGGCGCTGGTTCGCCGTCCTTATTCAGAGCACCCTCGGCGGCTTCTTTGGCCTTTTCATAAGCCTTGCCGGCGGCTTCCTTGGTCGTCTCATAAGCCTTGCCTGCGGCTTCTTTGGCCTGCTCAAGAGCCGGACCGGACTGCTCCTTAGCCTTCTGATAGGCTTCTTTCGCCGTCTCCGAGGACTTGTCCGTCAGTTCGCGTGCCTTGTCCATGGCGCGCTCAAGCAGCGATTTCTTCGGCTCGGCGCGCTTAAATTCAGGAACCGATTTCAACGTTTCCTGGGTCACGCCCGGCAATACGATCACCCGTTTGCCGTCGCGGTCCTGGAACTCAAGGGAGCCGAGATTCACGCCGACGCGCTTTTCTGCGATGCCGAGAAATCCGCCGGTCCCCATGATCACTCCCTGCACGCGATTCCAGTCGTTGAGGATGACATCCTCGATATCGCCAATAATCTTGCCGTCAGCTCCTTCGACCTTGGCGCCGATGAGGACATCCTTAGCCAAATAATTCGCCTCCGGTTGAGCATCGATGAAGGTGTTGGCGGGAAGCGGCGGTGTGTCGGCTGCCGGGGTCTGAGCGTACACCGGCGAAGCGAGCAGCAGTGCGGCAGCAGCCGCCACCAGCGATGTTTTGAACGTCATGGTATTTCAACCTCCATCCACATTTGATTCGTTTCCCCGCCGAGTGCCGCCACATGGTCCGCCACGCTGCACTTAGCCAGCGAGAGGCTCGTATTGACGGACCGGCGTCGAACTTGCGATTTAACGGCGCTGTGTGACGCCAACAAGTCGCCAGAGCGTTTTCCGCCAGGGGTGTTCTAG
>LOEV01000163.1 GCA_001516065.1 Alphaproteobacteria bacterium BRH_c36 | reverse complement strand
CCGACATTGTCGAGAAGACGAAACCGGCGGTGGTCAGTATCTCTGTCACCAACGGAAAGAAAAGAGTTGCCGCCCGTGACGACAGCGAAGACGAAGGAGGCAGCGGCGGAATCCCGGGCATGCCGAACATTCCCGAGGACCACCCCCTCTACAAGTTCTTCAAGAACCTGCCCAAGGAGTTCCGCGGCCCCGGTGGCGAAGGCGGTCAGGGCCGCCGCGGTGGTCCGCGGCCTCCCTCGCTGGCTCAGGGCTCCGGCTTCCTGATCTCGGCTGATGGCTACATCGTGACCAACAACCATGTCATCGACGACGCCTCCGGGATCCAGGTCGCCTTCGACCAGGACCGCAAGTACGATGCCGAACTGGTTGGTACCGACCCACGCACAGACCTTGCGCTTCTCAAGATCAAGGACGCCGAGTCCGAAACCTTTTCCTTCGTCAAGTTCTCGACCGAAAAGAACCGCGTTGGCGATTGGGTGCTCGCGGTCGGCAACCCCTTCGGTCTCGGCGGCACGGTGACGGCGGGCATCATCTCCGCCCAGGGCCGCGACATCGGCTCCGGCCCCTACGACTACATGCAGATCGACGCGGCCGTGAACCGCGGCAACTCTGGCGGACCGACTTTTAACCTCAAGGGCGAAGTCGTTGGCGTGAACACAGCTATTTACAGCCCGTCTGGCGGCAACGTCGGAATTGCATTTGCCGTGCCTGCAGCCACCGCGATCGAAGTGATCGAGCAATTGAAGAAGGACGGCACGGTCAGCCGCGGCTGGCTTGGCGTCAAGATCCAGAATATCGATGAAGATACGGCTGCAAGCCTCGGCCTCAAGGATCCCAAAGGCGCGCTCGTTTCCGACGTGACGCCGAAGGGCCCTGCGGAAGGTGCCGGTTTGCAGGCCCAGGACGCCATCCTTGAAGTCGATGGTTCGCCCATCGCCGACAGCCGCGACCTGGCTCGCAAAATAGCTGGATACGCGCCGAACTCGAAGGTCGACGTCGTCGTCTGGCGCGACAACGCCCGCCAGACAATTACCGTTGAGCTCGGCCGCTTCCCATCCTCCTCCGAAGAGCTTGCAGCTCTCCAGGAAGGCAAGCCTCTGTCGCCGAAGGTTACCGAACTCGACCAGCTTGGATTGTCCTTGAAGCCCGCCGGTGAGGAAGATGGCGTCACCATCTCCGAAGTCGACCCCGACTCCGATGCCGCACGCAAGGGCCTGAAAGTCGGAGACATCGTCCTTGAGGTGCAGGGCGTCGAAGTCAAGTCGCCCGACGACGTCATCGACGGCATCAAGAAGGCACAGTCGAAAGATCGTGGCGCCGTGCTGCTTCACATCCAGTCGGGCAACTCCAAGCGTTTCGTCGCCGTCCGCCTGAAGAAGGGCTGATTTGCAAACGGGGCGGCTCGGCGACTGCGCTGATCCATCCATGTTATAGAGGGGGGCGGTCTGCAACAGCGAGCGGACTGCCCCTTTTCTCGTTCGTTACACAACAATCCCGGGGAGACCGATGCGGGTACTCATCATCGAGGACGACAGCGAGACCGCCACATTTCTCGTCAAGGCATTGAAGGAAAGCGGCCACACCGCCGAGTGGGCCGCCGACGGCATCACCGGTCTGGAACTGGCCCGCGAAGGCGCATTCGATGTCCTTCTCGTGGACCGGATGCTTCCCGAGCTGGACGGCCTTAGCGTCATCCAGGCCCTGCGCAAGGAGGGCAACCAGACTCCGGTCCTCGTGCTGTCGGCTCTTGGCGAAGTCGACGATCGAGTGCGCGGCCTGAAAGCTGGCGGCGATGATTATCTCACCAAACCGTACGCCTATGCCGAACTGCTGGCCCGCGTCGAAGCTCTCTCCCGCCGAACGATCCCCGGCGAACAAGCGACCCGCATCGTTGTCGGCGACCTCGTCCTCGACCGCCTCTCCCACGCCGTCACGAGGGCCGGCGAACAGATCGCCCTGCAACCGCGCGAATACCGGTTGCTCGAATATCTCATGAAGCATGCCGGCCAGGTCGTGACCCGGACAATGCTTCTGGAAAATGTTTGGGATTATCATTTCGACCCGCAAACCAATGTCATCGATGTCCACGTCTCCCGTCTGCGCGCCAAGATCGACAAGGCTTTCGACAAACCCCTCATCCACACCGTTCGCGGCGCAGGATATGTTGTCCGTGACAGCGAGTGACACCGCTTCGCCGCGCGCAACTCTGCGAACCACGATCTTCGGCCTCAGCGCGCTCGGGGTTGCGGCCTATCTGGTCGTCACCGCGGCCATGTTTGCAGCCGCCGTCTGGCAGCTCAACCGCGTCTTTGCCGCCGATGTTCTCGAAACGTTATCCGCCGAAGTGCGCACCCTCACCGCGATTACCGAAACCGGTGACTCGGAAGCTCTGCGGCGGGCCGTGCAGAGACTCTCGCGCGGCGCCAACACACGGCTGTACTATCTGGCCGCCGCTGACGGCAGCAAGCTTGCGGGCAACCTCGCGAGCCTGCCGCCGAAGCTGGCTCCAGGCGGTGCCGGTGGGATATTCCCTTACAGCTTTGACGGCGGTCCCAATAGCGGCGAACGCTATGCGGCGGGCCTTGCCGTCCCGCTGGCAGAGGGTGGCCGCCTCATCGTCGCCCGCGACGTCGAGGACCAGCGCCAGCTTGTCTGGTGGCTCCGCCTGTTGGCGCTGGCCGGCTTTGGGATCATCGCGCTGGGCGGTCTCGGGCTCGGGTGGCTGGCGAGCCGGTCGGTTCTCTCGCGTGTCGACACAATGTCTGAGGCGACCCGCCGCATAATGGCTGGAGAACTTTCAGGACGCCTGCCGATCAAAGGGAGCGGAGACGAGTTCGACCGCCTCTCCCAAAGCGTTAACGCCATGCTTGCGCGTATCGAGGACCTGATGCACGGGCTGAAGGAAGTCTCGGACAATATCGCCCACGATCTCAAGACACCCGTGAACCGCCTGCGCCATCGTGCAGAAGCAACCCTCCGCACGGCCAAGACGAACGCGGAACTGAGCGCTGGCCTTGGCCAGACGATCGAGGCGGCCGACGAGATCATCAAGACCTTCAACGCCCTCCTGCTGATCGCCCGTCTCGAGGCTGGCGCCATCGAGGAAGCCAAGGCAACCGTTGCACTGGCCCCGGTTCTCGCGGATGCTGCCGAACTCTACGAACCGGTCGCCGAGGAGGCCGGGCTGCAACTCATCGCCGAAGATCTGGCCGACGTCAGCATCGAAGCCAACCGGCACCTCATTGGCCAAGCCGTGATAAATCTCATAGACAACGCGATAAAGTATGGGCGTCAATCGGATGGTCGGAATGGAAACGAACGACGGGAGAGGCAGGCGACCGGCACTGGCTTGAGGATCGAGATTGTCCTGCGCGAGGTGAACGGTCGCGCCGTCATTACCGTTGCCGACAACGGTCCCGGTATTTCGGCGAATGACCGTGCACGCGCGACGGAACGCTTCGTGCGCCTCGACAAAAGCCGCAGCCTTCCCGGCACGGGACTTGGGCTTTCTCTCGTAGCCGCGGTAGCACGCTTGCATGGAGGCGAACTTCGCCTCGAAGATAATGCTCCGGGATTGCGGGCGGTTCTGACCTTGCCCGTCTGATCCCGCCTCAGATGGCGAGACGAGGTAGGACGATGACGAGTACAACTCCCCCGACCGGTGCCGAACACGATCGCGGACCGCTTTTCCAGCGTCTGAAACGTGCGCCGTTCGCCTGCGACGATCCCCGTTTCGATAGGGATCTTGCCGAGCTGGTGGCTGTGGTCTGCAACGCCGGTGGGGACAACGCCGCCAACTGCGATCCCGCGATCTTCGAGGCTCCCTCGGTCACAGGGCTCATGCGCGGAATACTGGCGGGCTCGCCCTACCTCGCAGGGCTTATCCGCATAGCGCCCGACCGGCTCACCCGCCTGCTTGCCGCCGATCCTGAATCCCATTTTACAGAGTTGAAAGCAACGCTTCGTCAGGACATGGCTGCCTGCGCCGACGACGTCACGGCGATGCGCACCCTGCGCCGGTTCAAACAGGACGTGGCGCTCCTCACCGCATTAGCCGACCTTGGCGGCGTCTGGCCCGTGATGACGGTAACGCAGATCCTCACCGAAACCGCCGACACCGCTCTGGCGACGGCTGTCAGGTACCTCTTCGGCAAGGCCGCAACCAAGGGCGACTGGCTGACCGATAACCTCGAAGCCCCGGAACGCGGCTCGGGCTACATCGTGCTCGGCATGGGTAAGTACGGGGCGGGCGAACTTAATTATTCGAGCGACATCGATCTGATCGTATTTTTCGAACGCAGCCTGGCCCGTCTCAAACCCGGTATCGAGCATCAGACCTTTTTCGTCCGCCTCACGCGTGATCTCGTCAAGCTCATCGACGAGCGTACCGCCGATGGCTACGTGTTCCGCACCGACCTGCGCCTCAGGCCCGACGCCGGCGCGACACAGTTGGCCATCTCGACTGATGCGGCCCTGCAATATTACGAGAGCTTTGGACAGAACTGGGAGCGCGCCGCCCTCATCAAGGCCCGCGCCGCAGCGGGCGATATCGAGGCCGGAGAAGCAATTCTTCAGGAACTCGACCCCTTCATCTGGCGCCGCTATCTCGACTTCGCCGCCATCGCCGACGTGCACGCGATGAAGCGCCAGATCCACGCTTTCAAGAAACTCGGCGGCATAGGTGTCGCCGGCCACAATCTCAAGCTGGGCCGAGGCGGCATCCGAGAGATCGAATTCTTTGTGCAGACCCAGCAACTCATTGCCGGGGGACGCCAGCGCGAGCTGCGCCTGAAGGGCACCCTCGAAACGCTCGATGTGTTGGCCGAGCGCGGCTGGATCAAGCCCGCGGTTCGCGACGAAATGAAACTAGCCTATTGTTACCTGCGCGAACTCGAACATAGAGTTCAGATGGTCGCCGACGAGCAGACCCATTCCCTTCCAAGCGATCCCGATCGGCTCGGGAACTTCGCCCGGTTCGCTGGTTATGCCGACGTGAAGGCCTTCTCCGCCAGTCTACTTCCGGTCCTTGAAACCGTGCAGAACCGGTATGGCGCGTTGTTCGAGAATATGCCCGAACTGACGACGCGCGGCGCCAACATGGTTTTTGCCGGCAGCGATAACGATCCCGACACCATGAAGGCCCTCCACGAGATGGGCTATACCCAGCCCGCTACCGTCATCGCGACCGTGCGCGGATGGCATCACGGACGCTATGCCGCCGTCCGTTCGCCGCGTTCACAGGAGCGGTTGACCGAGGTCCAGCCGCTCCTCATCGAAGCCCTCGCCGAGACCGCGGACCCGGATGCCGCTATCGCCGCTTTTGACCGGTTCGTGTCCGAACTGCCCGCCGGCGTCCAGCTATTCTCCCTGCTGCGCGCCAATCCCGGCCTGTTGCGCCTGATCGCCGACATCATGGGCACCTCTCCGCGCCTTGCTCATATTCTGTCGCGCCGACGCCGCCTGCTTGATGCAGTGATCGATCCAAGAACCTTCGACACGGTCCCCACCGCCGATGAACTCGAAGAGGTGATCCGTTCCGAACTCGCACGCGCGGACGATTATCAGGAACTGCTAGACCGAGCCCGGATCGTGGGCAGCGAGCAGTGGTTCCTCATCGGCCTGCGCGTCCTCTCAGGCGCCATCGACTCCAATCTGGCCGGACAGGCTTACTCGCGCATTGCCGAGAGCCTTTTGGAAATTCTGTTGGAAAAAGTGACAGAGGAATTGGCTGCCACGCATGGCCGCATTCCCGGTGGCAACGTCGCCGTCCTCGGCATGGGTAAACTTGGCAGCCGCGAGATGACGGCGGGTTCTGACCTCGATCTGATCGTCATCTATTCATACGAGGAAGGCGCGACTCAGTCCGACGGCGACCGCCCTCTGGCACCAGGCCAATACTACGCCCGCCTGACCCAGCGATTGATCAGCGCCCTCAGCGCTCCCACGCCAGAGGGAACCCTCTACGAGGTCGACATGCGCCTCAGGCCCTCGGGCCTACAAGGTCCGGTCGCGACCAAGCTGACGAGCTTCCGTGAATATCAGGCGTCAGAAGCGTGGACATGGGAGCACATGGCCCTCACCCGCGCCCGCGCCATCGCCGGGCCGCCAGAACTGCGCAGCGCCATGGCAGCCGCAATCCACGATGCGCTCGTCAAACCGCGCGACCCCGGCAAGATCGCTGCCGATGTCCGCGAAATGCGCCAGCGCATCTGGGCTGAAAAGGGATCTCATGACATCTGGAACATCAAGCATGTCCGCGGCGGTCTCATCGACCTCGAATTCATCGTTCAGTATCTCCAGATCGTCAACGCGGTAGCCCATCCCGAAGTTCTCGACACCAACACTCTGGAAGCCTTGCGCCGGCTCCGGGATGCAGGCCTGATCGATACGGCACACGCCGATGCCCTCCTCAACGCAGGCCGTCTGTTGAACGACCTGACCCAGGTCATGCGCGTGTGCAGCGAAGGCGCCTTCAAGCCTGAAAGCGCACCACTCGGCATGCGCCAGCGCCTGATTCGCGCCGCCGACGTGCCGACCTTCGAGGCACTGGAAGAGTTGCTCGCCACCAGCACGCAAGCCATTGCCCGCACATTTGGCGAAATCGTCGGTGCGGACCCGGCGAGCGTCTAGAGCATGTGAAGCAAATAGCCTGCCCCCCGCGAAGGCGGGGGAGTACGCGGTGTCTTGCCGAAGGCAAGGACCAACGCTCTAGTGAGGCGTCGCGCCTTGATTGACCGGCGGTGCGGCGAGGCCGGTGTCAATTAAGGCGTGATAAACGCCTCACGAAGTCATTGATGTTGCTAGTGGCCCTCATGTCGCGCCAAAATCGGACGAGGTTGCGGCTATGA
>LOEV01000162.1 GCA_001516065.1 Alphaproteobacteria bacterium BRH_c36 | reverse complement strand
GGGATTCATCTCCACACCCGGCATCTGGCTAACGGCGGGCGCCGTGTTGCCGTTGGCTGGAATGACAGGCGTAAGCGAAGTCATGTCGACATACTCGGAGTCGGGTTCCGTCTGGCTTGAAAACTCAGCCGCTGCGCTTGGGGCATAGCGGCCGAAGGCCGAGCGCAGGACCTTGTCGTCGGCAGCCTCACGTGAAGTCGCGCTGTCTGCGGCGCGGCTGCGGCGGCGCTTACCGGCCATACCTGCACTGACAGCGTAGCCGTTCGCCTGTTGGGGTCCGCGGGCGGAACCGTTGGCGCCCCTGGCGGCGAATTCCGCGCCTTTCTCGAGGCTGCGCCCGGAAACATTGCGCGTTCCGTTCATCGCAGCCGGATGGGTCAGGCCGGCGCCGTTGACTTTGGCGTTGGCATTGCGGCCGGCCTCGACGTCGGGGGCCAGCTTCAGGCCGGTATCGAATCCCCGCAATGGATCGCGGCCGTTCGCCTTACGCCGATCGGCGGCGGGCGGCGCAGCTGCCCCCGGAGGCTGACTTGCTCGCAGCTCAGCTTCGGCTGCCAATCGCTGGCGCTTGTCTTCCTCGGCGCGCTTGGCCGCGCCCATCACCGCCTGGAGGATCATCTCGGACCAGGCACCGTCTCGGAACCGGTAGACACGGAAGGCCTGGCAGCCGGCGAACTTGCTGCCCTGGCGCCAAAGCTTCTTCTGAATCGCCTTGGTAGTCAGGAACGGATTGTAGACGCGCGAGAAAATCTTCTGCTGCTCGAAACCGGAGAACAGATTGGCAAGCAGGTGCGCCTCGTGCTGCAACTCCTGGGCGTCGCTGGAACCGTAGCCGAAACTGGCCTGGGCGCTGCGGCCAGTCGGCCGATATGGGGCATCGAGCGGAACGGCGACGTAATAGGCGCCGTGCATGTCGAAGACGACATGGCGAAAGACCTCGAAATTCTGACGGATCTCCGGGTCGCGGTGGATATCGTTGAAGCGTGACAGAATCTTTATCATCGGCCCGCGCTCGGCTTCGCGCATGACCGGCACCAGACCGTTCAGCCGGTTGATCGGGCGGCCAATGGAGACGAGCAGCAGGCAGAAGTCGACGAAGACCGCAATCGCCAACGGGACGTAGTCGCGCTTTGAAAGGCCTACCGGCTCGGCATAAACCGAGGCCGTCTGCACCTTCTCGCCGGCGGTGGCCGACTGCACGGCCTTCTTCTGCAGAGCGCGCATTTCTTCAGCCGAAGGCGGCAGCTGGAACACGAGCGCACCCATCATGGTCGCAGCGAGGCGGCGGAAGGCCTCGATGGTCGCTTCGGAACCTTCGACGGCTGCCACTTGGGGGCGCTGCATCACCGGCAGCTGGTCGATGGCGCGCACGACGCCGCGCAGGGCTGTCTGCAACTGGGCGTCGGGACAGGCAAAGGTACCGCCGGAGCCGTTCGGAAAGACGGCCTGCTCGGCGCGGGCTGCCAGATCGCTGCGGATCTGGCCGAGCTGCGGATCGCCGCGGAAGGCGTTGAAACCCGCGACTGTCATATCGAGGCGGCGGTTGAGAGCGCGCATGAATTCGTTGCGGTTGCCTGAATTCGGGTCGACGGTGGACTGGGCGCCGTCGACGACTTTTTTCAATTCGGTGTCGAGGCCGGTGATCTCCGACTTGATCGAATTGATGCGGCCGCGAACGAACTCGCCGGCGAACGAGAACTTTTCGGCGTCCGAGTCGCGCAGTTTGCGGCGCGGACCGTCGCCGGGCTTGGAGTTCGGGCAGCTCGTGCCCTTCTCGCGCTCTTCCACGGCCTTGGTGGACGAAATCTGCGTGAGTTGCGCCAGTGTCTCGGACAGCTGTTCGATTCGAATCGAGCCCGCGTGCAGCGAGGTCTGGACCTGGGATATCGCCGACTCGGCGGAGCGGGTTGCTTCGCCGCGACTTTCGAGAACCTTCCAGTAGAACCCGAAGCCGAAACCGACGGAGATCAGGGTCAGAAACAGATAGCCGAAGACGTAGACCGCCTTGGTGGTGAAAGGGACCGGGCTGAAGATCTGATCAAGAAGCCAGATGATCATCGTCATCAGCATTGCGACCGAGAAGCCGATTATTAATTTATGCAGGATCGGAAGGTCGCCCATGTTCGACTCGATCAGTTCGAGCATGCCGACGTAGGTCGCAACCCAGGACAGCGCACCGAGACCGAACACGAGGAACAGCTTTTTCCAGTCGCGCGGCTCCTTTTCGGGCTCAATCCAATCGCCGCCGCCAAGCCGTCCATAGCCTGCGCTGCCGAGCGACAGCCCCGGCTGGCGGCGGGTCGTTTCATCAGAAAAAGCCATCGGCTCGACCATCCCGTTGCCACGCGGCGCTGCGGACCGTGTTCGGAACGACCGGTGAATTCTGTCCAGCCGCTCGCGTTCGCGCGCTGAAACCAGCCCGGCGTTCCAATCTGCCCCGCAGGAGCGTGATGTGTTGCCTCGTCGTGCGAGCCGCTTGACTGGCTCATGACGTCGGCGCATTCAGCCGATTATCGGATTCCGCTGCCGCATGCCGCCGCCACTGCAAAGAGGTAGAGCCGTTTTTGGGCTTCAACGGGGCGCGAATGTGTCGCAATGCGGCCACTGTCAATAACGGGAGATGAACGAACAGGACATTTGGGGGTGAGGTTTTGGTTCAGCGAACATTGCTTCTAATTTTCTCGTCATCCCTGCGTCCATGGACGAACCCGTTTGACCTCGCCCAGTCGTCATTCTCCGCGGCTCGATTAGGTTCCCGCCTGCGCGGGAATGACGGTGTGGGTGTGGTTGCTTCACTCGAAAAGCGGACAACGGGCGAGATGTGCAGGCCGGGTTTGGGCTTTTGGGGGCCAGCACTTCCTTGCTCAACACAAGCCTGCGCAGTGTTGACGTACTATAGTCGTGTTGGGGCTAGTGGCCCGTCGCGCCTAAATCGCATCATAGCTGCAACCTCGTTCGATTTAGGCGCGACGCCTTCACTAGTTAAATCCAAAGGCGGCGTTGCGCTCTTTTTCGGGGAGGGCGCGCCAGCCGGAGGTCTTCGCACCTGGGGGCTGCGGAGCAACGCGGGCGGACTGAGGAATTCCGGGAAGAAGGTCCGGCCGCGGATGGGCCTTGGCATCGGCGGCCAGTTCGGAAAGCAGTTCGGCGAGCAGAGGAGCGGCTGCCTGAGAGGCATGAACCGAGCGCGCCCAGGGTGAAGACGCCGAGCCGGTACCGACGACGACGACATAGGAATAGGCTGCGCCGTTGCCGAACTGCAGACCACCGGTCGTCCAAGTGTCGACTGTCGCGTCAGGATCGAGCGTCACCTGGGTGCCGGTCTTGGCGAAGTGCAGGCGTAGGTCCGGGCGGCGGACAGCGCACCAGTCCGCGAGACTCTTCAGGGTCCCCTGCGAGGACTTGTAAGCGCGGTAGCAGAGCGGCGCTTCGAGCAAGGCCTTCAGGACCGGCGTTCCGCCACGGCGGATGACCGAGCGTGGGATCAGCGAACTCGCCACCTCATTGACGGAAGACCCGTCTTTCTCCTCGTCGCCCGTGTTGTCGTAGCGCTCGATCAGCGTCGGCGGGCGTACCTTCAAACCGTCGCGTCCGATGAGCGCGTTGAGGATGACCGACGACATCTGATGGACGCGGCGCGGCGAACCGGAGATCTGCCCCAGAACGGCCGCGGTCGAGGGCGGCGTTCCTTCGCCATCGGCGTTCTTGGGCGGCATGTTGAAGCCGAAGCGGTCTATGAGATCTTGGAGGCGCGACTGGCCGATCTGCGCAGTCCGCAACAGTAGGGGTTCGTTGAGAGAACATGCGAACGCCACTTCCGCGCTGCGGCCCCGCCTCAGGCCGCCACCATGCCGGCAGGTCTCAAGGCCCTTATCGGGTGCGTTAGTGTCGAGGTAGAGCGTGGCGGGCGTGTCCTTGCCTTCGTTGGCGATGGCGATGGCCGCAATCATCTTGCCGATCGAAGCGATCATGCGTGGCTCGCGGCCGCGCTCGTAGAACCCGGTGATGGCGTCGCGGGCGATGGGCGAACCAAAGTAGGCGGCGGTAGCGGTGTTCTCGTAATAGCGGACGATGCGGCCGTCGGCATCGGCGGCAACGACGGCGACGTGGGGCATCTCGACCTGGTCTGCAACGCGGGAGGGATCGAGCGTGAAGCGCGGATCGAGACGACCGGAAAGAGCGGCGTTGAGCTTGACGAGCGACTCCCCCATCCGCCGCGTGAAGGCGAGGTTGTCGCCGGCGTCAAAACTTGCGGTGAGACCGCGGACGTGATTGCGCCAGTTGAAGCCGTAGATCTGCTTCATCTCTTCGCGCAGGCCGTAGCGGGCGGCCGGCATCAGCAGGTTGGCGCGGATCACCGGGTTGGCGCGGGCGCGGGCGGCGACGTCGGGGGCCAGCTGTTCGAGCGATTTGTCGAGGCCGGGCTGAACACGCGGATCGGGCGGGCCGCCGGCAAGAGCGATGAGATCGAAGACGACGGCTTTCTTCTGCTCCTCATCCTCGATGAGCGCTTGAGCACAGACGCGGGCGCGGACCTCGGCGATGTAGCGCCAGCGATCGAGGCGGACCTTGTTGAGGTCTTCGCTTCCCTGAAGCAGGATGATCGGCTTGTTGACGGCGGAGGCCAGCACGAACTGTTCGGCTACCGTCAGATCCTTGGCCGCCTTGCCGAAAACAATGCGACTTGCCAGCTCCACGCCGTGCAGAGACGTGCCCCCGGTGCGTTGCGCCAGCCACAGATGGTTGGCCGCCCATTGCCGGAGGCGGCTGTTATCGCCACCCTGGGTCAGCTCGAAGTAGATGACCGGGGCAAGCCACCATTCGGAAAGCTTCCGGCTCAGCTTCGCGAACGGGCCTTCGCTCTGTCGCGGCGGGGTCTTGTAGATTACGCGGGCGAACTGCATCGGCAGCGTCGAGCCGCCGACGCCGAGTGCGGGACGGCGCAGCGCGATCGAGCGGCGGATCGTTGAATAGGGAATCTTGAGGACGCCGATCAGATCGATGCCGAACGGGTTGAGCGGCGTGCCGATGTAGCGGTCCTCGTGATGAGTCAGGCACTTCCAGTAGTATTCGGGCACTTCGCGGACGGGGATGGACTTGTGATCGGGGTTGGCGGTGTAATCGCCGATATCGATCGATTCACCGGTCCAGTTGACGTCCTGCTTGCTGTCGAGGCGAGGATCGAAGGTGCCGACGAAATTGCCGGACCTGTCGTAGATCGCGGTGGCCAGCCAGCGTTCGGCGTCGTATCGCAAGGCTTCAGAAAGGTAGAGCTGGCCGGTGAAGCCGCGGATCGGGGCGATGACGTAGACGAGCAGCAGCGCGAATACGACATAGCCGACGGCCGCAATCGCAACATAGCGAAGCGCACCCAGGCGCGGATTGAAGGCAATCCACTCGGTAAAAAAGCGTGCAATGCGGATCGGGATGGCGACCGCCATCTCGACCAGACGCATCAACAGTCTTGCGATTTCAATCATACGCCGGCCACACAGCCACCCCTCCACGCAGATCACGCGGTTAGCTGCCTATTGTGGCGGGGACGCGGCCCGCAGCTGGCGCTCAAGTGAACGTCGGAGCGCAATACGTTGAAAACTAAGGCCGCCAGCTGGCGGCAACGTCCGATCTGAAGCAACTGCCAAGCGCTCTCGATTAACTGAGCGTCAGATGCGCTACACTCGTGAGGTGTCGCGCCTTAATTGGCCGGCGGGGCGGCGAGGCCGGTGTCAATTAAGGCGTGACAAAAGCCTCACTAAGTCATTGATGTTGCTAGTGGCCCTCATGTCG
>LOEV01000161.1 GCA_001516065.1 Alphaproteobacteria bacterium BRH_c36 | reverse complement strand
CGCGTACTATACATCGCAAACGACGCCCGGCACGTCGCAGTGACGCCGAGCCGGTCCATCAGCGGCTGCGCGCAGTGATGCCCGGCACGCACCGCGATCCCGCGCCGGTCGATGATGGTCGCGATATCGTGCGGGTGCAGGCCGTCGATCGAGAACGACACGATTGCCCCCTTGCCAGGAGCGGTGCCGTGTATCTTGAGCCAGTCGAATTCGCCGAGCCGCTCGGCGGCGTACCGCCCGATCGCCTCTTCGTGAGCGGCGATGTTCTCGCGGCCTATCTGCATCATGTAATTGAGTGCTGCGCCAAGACCGATGGCTTCGACGATCGGCGGCGTGCCGGCCTCGAAGCGGTGCGGAGGATCGGCGTACGTCACCTTGTCGACGCTGACCGTCTCGATCATCTCGCCGCCGCCTTCGTAGGGCGGCATGCGATCGAGATGTTGCTTCTTGGCGTAGAGCACGCCGATTCCCGACGGCCCGTAGGTCTTATGACCGGTGAATACATAGAAGTCGCAATCGAGATCGCGCACGTCGACGGGCATGTGCACGGCGGCCTGACTGCCGTCGACGAGCACGGGAATGCCGCGCTCATGAGCGATTCTTATCACCTGCTTGATCGGGACCACCGTGCCGAGCACGTTCGACATGTGGGTGATGGCAACCATCTTCGTGCGCGGCGTCAAAAGCGCTTCGAACTCCTCGATCAGGAACTCGCCGTTGTCAGCGACCGGCGCCCATTTGATGACCGCTCCAGCGCGTTCGCGGTGATAGTTCCACGGCACGATGTTCGAATGGTGCTCCATAATCGACAAGACGATCTCATCGCCCTCGCCGATGACAAGCCCGCCGCACGACTGCGCCACGAGGTTGATCGCCATCGTCGCGTTACGCGTGAAGACGATCTCGTCGCTTGACCCGGCGTTGAGAAACCGTCGCGTGGTTTCTCGGGCTTCCTCGAAATTCGACGTCGCCGTGTTGGAAAGGTAGTGCAGCCCGCGGTGGACGTTGGCGTATTCGAAGCGGTAGGCGTGATCCATCGCTTCGAGAACCACGCGCGGCTTTTGCGCGCTGGCGCCGTTGTCAAGGTAGACGAGCGGCTTGCCGTAAACCTCGCGAAACAGGATCGGGAAGTCCGTCCGGATATGCCCGACGTCGAAAGCCGCCGCGCCATGTCGGCGGGCAGGCTCGATATCGGCATCAAAGTCCAAGGTCATCTCGTCCTCTCGTTTCCCGCAAGAAGCCTGCGATCATTTCGACAACCAGTCACGCGCGAAGCCCATGAGGGCTTCGTTGATCGCCTCATCCTCGACGAGCGCCACAGCTTCGCCAATAAACGACTCGATCAGCAAGACCCGCGCGACGTCGGTCGGGATTCCCCGCGACTGACAATAGAACATCAAGTCCTTGTCCAGTTCCGCACACGTTGCGCCATGTCCGCAAACCACATCGTCGGCGAAGATCTCAAGCTCCGGTTTGGAATCGAACTCGGCATCCGGTGACAACAGCAGCGCCTGCGACATCTGCTTGCCGTCCGTTTTCTGGGCCACAGCCTGCACGATGATCTTGCCCTGGAAGATTCCGCGCGAATGGCCATCAAGAACGCCCTTGAACAGTTCACGGCTCTCGCAGGATGGAACCGCATGATCGACGACCAGCGTGGTATCCACGTGATCGGTCCCTCTGCCGAGGAAGACGCCGGAGAGATCGAGCTTGGCGTCCTCCCCATCGAAGGCAACCTGGATCTGGTTGCGGGCCAGATTGACACCCTGCGTCAGCTGGAAGCCACGGTATTCGCAAGCCTTGCCGAGCCGCGCGAACCAGTTGGCCAGATGCGTCACCCCGCTGCCGTCATCAGCTGCGATCTTCACGTGGGTCAGGCGAGCTTCGTCGCCAACGTTGATTTGCGTCGCCGTGTTTATCTGACCGTCACCGGCAGCACCTGGCAGCGAAACGAACGCTTCGACGATCCGCGCCGATGCCTTGGCGCCAACCTCGAGGACGTTGCGCACAGCCGCGAAGCATGGCTGAGCGCCGGCCCTGATGTTCACCAGCAGCAGCGGCTTCTCCAGTTCGGCTTCCGCATGAACGCGCACGATTGCGCCGTCGCTCATGTAGGCCGTATTGAGCGCCAGAACTGCGTTGCTATCCTGACCCGCAAAACCGCTCAGCGCGAATTCGGTCGCTTGGGCATCCTCAAGTGTGCTCGCGAGGCTTTCGACTTCGAGACCCGCCAGTGAACCCGGCGTCGACAAATCTGGCCGGTGCGCACCGTTGACAAACACGATCCGGTGCGCGTCGATCTGGGCCAGCGGGCCGATCGCGACGATCACGTCAGCGATCGTCATAGCGAGCTTATCGCCGGACCGCGCCGGCAGCGCCTCCTTCACCGCGCTTCTAAGATCGGTATACTTCCATTCTTCGATGCGCCGATGCGGCAGCCCCAGTTCCTCGAACCGGCGCGCAGCGCCTTCGCGGGCTTCGCGCACAGCCGCCGATCCGGGCAGCGTCGCCCGCATCTCGTTGAAGCCCTCAGCGAACGATTGCTCCGCCTTCGTTTTCATGACTGCCACGGTCATTATCGCGCCTCCTGCGCGTCGTCGTTACAAATTTGCACATGACCCGCCGGCCAGCCTTGATCGGTTGCCCGGCGCAAGCTGGCTCAGGCGGCCTTCTCGCCGAATTCGCCGTAGCCCGATTGCTCAAGTTCGAGCGCCAGTTCCTTGCCGCCCGAACGCTGGATTTTTCCATGCGCGAGAACATGCACCTTGTCGGGCACGATATAGTTCAACAGGCGCTGGTAGTGCGTGATCACCAGCATCGCGCGCTCCGGCGACCGCAGTGCATTGACGCCTTCGGAAACGACCTTCAAGGCGTCGATATCGAGCCCGGAGTCGGTTTCATCGAGAACGCACAGAGTCGGCTCGAGCAAGGCCATCTGCAGAATTTCCGAGCGCTTCTTCTCGCCGCCCGAGAAGCCAACGTTCACCGGCCGCTTCAACATCTCGACGTCGATGTTGAGTTCGCCGGCCTTCTGCTTGACGAGCTTCATGAACTCCGGGGTCGTCAACTCTTCGTGGCCGCGCTTGCGGCGTACCGCGTTTGTCGCGGTCCGCAGGAAGGTGAGGCCGGCAACGCCGGGAATCTCCATGGGATATTGAAACGCCAGGAAAACGCCCGCGGCAGCCCGCTCGTCCGGTTCCATTTCGAGGATCGATTCCCCGTTCCAAAGGATATCGCCATCCGTCACTTCATAGTCGTCGCGCCCGGCGAGGACGTAGGCCAGCGTCGACTTGCCCGATCCGTTCGGCCCCATGATCGCATGCAATTCGCCCTTCGGCACGACGAGGTCGATCCCCTTCAGGATCGGCTTATCCTCCTCGGCGATTTTCACGTGCAGATTCTTGATTTCCAGCATTCCATCAAACTCCGGTCCGTCGTTTTTTCAACTTGTCTATTCGCGCCCCTTCCAGGGAATTACTCTTCGGCTTTCTCGTCCAACATGTCGCGGTAGGGCTTGCCGTTGTAGCGCCACAGCCATTCGCCGTCGGTCTTGCGCTTGGCGAACTTCGTGAAGTTCCAGACGGCATAGAGCATGGCAAGCGCCCAAACGAGCAACCCGGGCAGCCGCATCTCCTGGCTCAGCGACAGAATCCAAGGCACCGAAACGAGCGGCAGCAGAATCGCAAAAGCGCTCGTCGCCAGCACGCCCTTCCAGTTGGTCGGCACCGCGCCGTAGCCGTGCCGCTTCGGCTTGAACCAGAACTCTTCTCGCTCCTCGCTCATTCGAAATACCGCTTCGGCTGACCCGCATCATCGGCATCCGCCCAGGCAAACACGCGGGCCAGGATTTCCTCATAGAACGCCTTGTCGAGCACCGGGCAAGCCGTGTTTGGATGCATGATGTTGTCGTCGACGCTGATGCTCATGTCGTCGCGCGCCTGGACCGTCAGCGAACGCCTGGCCTGGACAAACCGCAAAATGGCATCCTCCTCCTCTATTCGTACACCGCGGTCGGCGAGGCGCTTCATGTCGCCCGCCTCTTGCATCCACTCGGTGAGGTCGAAGACGATGTCCTGCATCCGTTCCAGACGATAGAGCCGCTCGAATTCCTCCACCTCGACGAGGTAGGCGCCAGCCGAGATATTTGCTTCGATTTCGAGCTGCCGCACGATCGCGGCGTTGCGCTCGGTCCTGTCGGTCATAACAACGCGCTCCCTAGCCCACCGAACCTTCAAGCGAGATGCCGATAAGCTTCTGCGTTTCCGCCATGAACTCCATCGGCAACTGCTGCAGCACGTCGCGCACAAAGCCGTTGACGATTAGCGTCACCGCTTCCTCTTCCGACAGTCCGCGCTGCATGCAGTAGAACAGCTTGTCATCGGAAATCTTCGAAGTGGTCGCCTCGTGCTCGAAATGCGCGGTCGAGGTTTTCGCTTCGATATAGGGCACCGTGTGCGCCCCGCATTTGTTGCCGATCAGAAGCGAATCGCACTGCGTGAAATTGCGGGCGTTCGTCGCTTTGCGGTGCGCTGAAACGAGCCCCCGGTAGGTATTGTCCGAATGACCCGCAGCAATACCCTTCGAGATGATACGGCTCGACGTGTTCTTGCCCAGGTGGATCATCTTCGTGCCGCTGTCGACCTGCTGATAGCCGTTGGAAATCGCGATCGAGTAGAACTCGCCGCGCGAGTTGTCACCGCGCAGAATGCAGGACGGATACTTCCAGGTGATCGCCGAACCGGTCTCGACCTGGGTCCACGAGATCTTCGAGTTGTCGCCGCGGCAGTCGCCGCGCTTGGTGACGAAGTTGTAGATTCCGCCCTTGCCTTCCTTATCTCCCGGATACCAGTTCTGCACCGTCGAGTACTTGATCTCCGCATCCTCAAGCGCGACCAGTTCCACGACAGCTGCATGCAGCTGGTTTTGATCGCGCATCGGCGCGGTACAGCCTTCCAGGTACGATACGTAGGAACCCTTGTCGGCGATGATCAGCGTTCGTTCGAACTGTCCCGTCTGCATGTCGTTGATGCGGAAGTAGGTCGACAGCTCCATCGGGCAGCGCACGCCTTCGGGAATGTAGACGAATGAACCGTCCGAGAAGACCGCCGAGTTGAGCGAGGCGTAGAAGTTGTCGGATTTCGGCACGACCGAACCGAGGTACTTCTTCACGAGTTCCGGATGGTTGCGAACCGCTTCCGAGATCGAGCAGAAGATAACACCGGCCTTCTTCAGTTCGTCCTTGAACGTGGTCACGACCGACACCGAGTCGAATACCGCATCGACCGCCACCCTGGCACCCTGCACGCCGGCCAGCACCGCCTGCTCGTTCAGCGGTATGCCGAGCTTTGCGTAGGTTGCCAGCAGTTCGGGATCGACCTCATCGAGGCTTTTTGGTCCCTCGGTGCTCTTGGGGGCCGAGTAATAATAGAGGTCCTGGAAGTCGATACGAGGGTAATGCACCCGCGCCCAGGTCGGCTCCTGCATCGTCTTCCAACGCTCGTAGGCATCAAGCCGCCACTCCAGCATCCATGCCGGCTCGTCCTTGCGCGCCGAAATGTAGCGGATCGTGTCTTCATCGAGGCCCTTCGGCGCGCGCACGGATTCGATGTTCGTTTCGAAGCCGTACTTGTACTTGTCGACGTCGATTTCCTTCACCTGTTCGATAGTCGACCCAACTGCCGGCATACCGGTCTCCTTCATGTTGTCTTGCGTCTTGTCTTGCGTCGTGCGGGCAGCCAGGATGTTTCATGGCTGCCACCGCCGCGCTTTCGAAGCTGTTGCAATCAGGCCGCCGCTTCCGCGACGCCCGCCCGTTTCCTGTTCATCACATCTCCCCAGATTTCGAGGAACTGCGACACGTCCTTTTCCGTGCTCGACCAGCCAAGGCTGAAGCGCAACGCCGACAGCGCCAGTCCATCCTCCAAGCCTATCGCCGTCAGCACATGGCTCCGGCCGACTTTTCCCGACGAGCAGGCCGATCCGGCGCTGATGGAAACGCCGGCAAGATCGAAGGCGATGACGGACGTCTCCGCCCGAATGCCGGCAAGTGCAACCGCACTGGTATTTACCAGCCGCGGGACTTCTTCGCCGATCACCATCGCATTCGGCGTGACCGCCTTGACGCCCGTCTCCAGCTGGTCCCGCAGCGTTTCCAGGCGCCGCTCCCCAGCTTCACTCAATGCGCACGTTGCGGCGGCTCCGAAACCGGCGATGGCCGCGACATTCTCCGTACCCGCCCGCAGCCGGCTTTCCTGTCCACCACCAACGACCAGCGGCCAAAGCAATTCACCGCCCGGTCCCTGAACGATCGCGCCAATCCCCTGCGGGCCTCCGATCTTGTGTGACGACAGCGTGAGAAACCCAATTTCCATCTCGCTGACATCGATCGCGAGTCTGCCGGCCGCCTGCACCGCATCGACGTGCAGCACCGCGCCATGATTGGCAACGAGTTCGGCGACCTCGCGGATCGGTTGCACGATCCCGGTTTCGCCGTTGGCCCACTGCACCGAAACGAGGCGCTCGCCCTTGCATGGCATTTGCAGCCATGTCTGCAACGCGTCGAGATCGATCCGCCCGTTACTTCGGACGGGAAGCCCTGTAAAGCGGTCCGCGCCCAACCGCCTGGCCGGCTCGATTACCGAGGGATGCTCGACGGCCGATACCGCAACGGTCGCCCAGCGCGCTTGAGCGATCACAGTATTGTTGGCTTCGGTGGCCCCGCTCGTGAAAACAACATTGCGCGGTCCTGCGCCGACAAGTTCGGCAACGTGCCGCCGGGCTTTTTCAACGATCTCGCGGGCCCGCCGGCCCTCGAAGTGTACCGAGGAGGGGTTCCCCGTCGCGTCGAGGGCCTCAACCATCGCAGCGCGCGCCTGCGGCCGCAGCGGCGACGTCGCGTTATAGTCGAGGTACACTCGCGGCGTTGCGCCAGCACTCATGACGCCACCCTTTCATGCAAGCCGACAACGCCGCCGGGGGCCAGCCTTCCGGAGCAATGCCCTTCAATCACATCGCGCAGAGTGACCTGCGAGAGAAAGCCGGCGATATGGGCGCCAAGTGCCGCCCACAGCCCATGCGTCAGGCAGCGCTCCTCGCCCAGGCACCCGGCGCCTTCGTCCATGCAACGGGTCATGCGCGTGCGTTCTTCGACCGCCCTCATGATCTCGGAGACCGTGATCAACTCAGGCGCGCGGCCGAGCCGGTAACCGCCGGAGCGTCCCCGCTCGCTGACGACGAGATCAGCCCGCCGCAGGAGCAGGAAGATCTGCTCGAGATAGGCCAGCGAGATCTGCTGGCGCTCAGCCACGGCCGACAGCGGCACGGCTCCGTCATCGCTGAACTTGGCGATGTCGGCCATCGCCGTGACTGCGTAGCGGCCTTTGGTGTTGAGTTCCATTCGTGTCGCCTTCCAGGCCATCCCGACGCAGAACCCTGCCAGCCTGCCAACATCCGTTTCCAGGATCGGCGATCAGCAAGCGGCAGCCACAGGCGCCGCCCTTGCTTATCGGACTTGCATTCGGGCACGGTGTTCGTGTTAAGAACGCCATCCCGGGGCGGGAGACGGTCACGCTCTTTTTTCGAACCATTCTAAACTTGTCTGGAATATGTAAATTCCGAGCAAGGAAGTCAAGTATTCGCCAGCCGCGCATTGTCGCGCCGGAATGTGCCGCGACTTGATGTCCGCCCTCGGCCCCGCGCGGTCCCCGCGCCCGGGGGAATGGCGACGACAACCCCGCCGCAGCTGGCGGTGTGTTGTACACACTCGACGAAGCGCCACATTGCATGACACGCGGCAGCAATGCCGATCCGCCACAAAGCCAAGAATAAGCGAGTAAAAATGCCCGAATTGATCATGAATGGCCCGGTAGGACGCCTGGAAGCCCGCTATCACCATGAACCGGCTTCCGACGCGCCGATTGCGCTGATCCTGCACCCGCATCCGCAATTCGGCGGCACGATGAACAATCAGGTCGTCTATAACCTCTATCATACCTTCGTCGAGCGCGGCTTCTGCGTGCTGCGTTTCAATTTCCGCGGCGTCGGCCGCAGCCAGGGCTACTGGGACGGCGGCCCAGGCGAACTCGCCGATGCGGCAAGCGCTCTCGACTGGATGCAACTCGTCAAACCGGATGCCAAGAGCTGCTGGATCGCCGGGGTGTCGTTCGGCACCTGGATCGCCATGCAGCTGCTCATGCGCCGTCCCGAAGCAGAAGGCTTCATCTGCGTTGCTCCGCCGTCGAACCTTTACGACTTCTCGTTCCTGGCACCATGTCCATCTTCGGGGCTGATGATCAACGGCGACATGGACCGCGTCGTCCCTTCCAACTCGGTCGCCGAACTGACCGTAAAACTGAAGACCCAGCGCGGCATCAAGATCGAGCACGAGATCGTGCCTGGCGCCAACCACTTCTTCGAAGGCAAGATGGACGAATTGACGTCGCGCGTCGGCGCTTATCTCGACATGCGCCTTGCCGCCAAAGAGAACGAGGGCAAGGAGAAGACCAAGGCCATCGCCGCCCCCGTGATCGAAGCCGACGACGATTTTGTCGACGATGACACCGACGAATAGTCACTTCTGAGCGCCAGAAAATAAGGGTCCGCCGGCCGCTTGTTCAAGCGGCCGGCGGCGCCGGTACTGCAAGCACACCGCCGCTGATCGGTGCCGCCGCCCCCGTCGTGCCCGGAAACGTGATCGCCAACCCCTTCCGAGAGCGCACCGCGAGGTAGGCCCACGCCTCAGCTTCGAGGCTATCCCCGTCAAAGCCCGCCTCTTCGGCCCTAATCACCTCGATACCGGTTTTGTGTGCGATCATCGCCATCAACGTCGCGTTTTTTCGGCCGCCGCCGGACGCCACGAGCTTCGCCGGCGGCTCGGGCAGATGCTTCAGGCCGCGCGTGATCGATGCCGCGCTCATCGCGGTCAGCGTCGCCGCACCATCTTCAGGCGACATCCATTCCACCAGATCCCAAAAGAACGTGTTCCGGTCGAGCGACTTCGGCGGCGGCTTGGCGAAATACTCATGCCCCATGAAGAAGCCGACGACTTTTTCGTTCACCTGCCCAGAGGCCGCCAGCGCGCCATTCTCGTCGAACGCCTGCGCGCCCTGTGACGAGCGCGCCACCCAGTCGTCGATCAACGCACCGCCCGGCCCGGTGTCAAAAGCGATTAGCGCGCCATCGCGCCCGATCCAGGTCAGGTTCGCAACGCCGCCGATGTTGAGAATCGCCAAAGGACGCTCAGTCACGTCCGCAGCCAACGCCCGGTGGTAGACGGGAACCAGCGGTGCACCCTGCCCACCAGCCGCCATATCGGCAGCCCTGAGGTCGTAGACGACCGGCAGCCCTGTCAGTGCCGACAGAAGCGGACCGTCGCCAAGCTGCACCGTCAACCGCCGTTCCGGCCGATGCAGCACGGTCTGCCCGTGATACCCGACGACTGCGATGGTCGATGGGTCGATACACGCGCCGGAAAGAAATGCCGCCACCGCGCAGGCGTTACACTCGGTCAGTGTGCGTTCAACCTGCCGCAGCGACCCCGGTCGTTCGTCCCGCCCCTTCAGCTCCCGTGCCTCGGCAAGCGCCACTCCGAGGCTGGCCCGCACATCGCCATCGTAGGCATACGTCGCAGACATCACACGGTTGACGACGTCTTCCCCGTCGGTCTCGATCAGCGCAACGTCGATGCCGTCCATCGACGTCCCGCTCATCAGTCCGAGAGCCCGAATTACCTCTCCCATTGCGGCTTGCTCCCAATCCCGTTCCTGTGCAATGTCCCGGCTCCCATAGAAACCTCGTATTCATGAGCCGACCGAGGCCCGCAGCCGATGACCACCCCCTCGCGCCCGAAATCCGAATTCCTCGACGTTCTCACGACGCGAGGATACATCCACCAGGCTTCGGACCTGGAGGGGATCGACGAACTGGCCCACGACGGCAAGCTCGTGGCCTATGTCGGCTACGACTGCACCGCGCCATCACTTCATGTCGGTCACCTCATCTCTATCATGATGCTGCACTGGCTGCAGCAGACCGGCGGCGGCAAGCCGATCGCCCTGATGGGCGGCGGCACCACCCGCGTCGGCGACCCTTCGGGCAAGGACGAGACGCGGGCGCTGCGTTCGGTTGAGGAGATCGACGCCAACAAGGAGGCTATCAAGGGTGTATTCGGCAGCTTCCTGACATTCGGCGAGGCGAAGACTGATGCCATAATGGTCGACAACGCCGAATGGCTCGCCAAGCTCAACTACATCGAATTCCTGCGCGACGTCGGCCGGCATTTCTCCGTCAACCGCATGATGACCATGGACTCTGTGCGCCTGCGCCTTGAACGCGAACAGGAACTCTCGTTCATCGAGTTCAACTACATGCTGCTGCAATCCTACGACTTCGTCGAACTGGCGCGGCGCTACGGCTGCAACCTGCAAATGGGCGGCTCCGACCAGTGGGGCAACATCGTCATGGGCGTCGACCTCGGCCGCCGCATGGGCACAAGCCAGCTCTACGGCCTGACCTGCCCGCTCCTGACGACCGCGTCGGGCGCCAAGATGGGCAAGACCGCGCAGGGTGCCGTCTGGCTCAACGAAGCCCAGCTCGGGGCCTACGACTACTGGCAATACTGGCGCAACACCGAAGACGCCGACGTTGGCCGTTTCCTCCGCCTGTTCACGTTGATGCCACTCGATGAAATCGCGAAGCTCGAAGCCCTCGGCGGTTCCGAAATCAACGAAGCAAAGAAGGTCCTCGCCACGGCTGCGACGGCGCTGCTGCATGGAGACGACAACGCGCAGAGGGCCGCGGAAACCGCCCGCCTGACGTTCGAGCAGGGCACGCTTGCGACCGACCTGCCGACGATTGCGGTGCCGAAAGCCGATCTTGCCGCTGGTCTCGGCGTGCTCGACGCGTTCGTCCGGGCAGGTCTGGTGCAATCGACCAGCGACGCCCGCCGCCAGATCAAGGGCGGCGCCCTGAAGGTCAACGACAAGGCCATCATCGACGACAAGCTGAAATTGTCGCCCGCCGACCTCTCGAGCGACAGCGTCATCAAGCTGTCGTTCGGCAAGAAGCGCCACGTGCTACTGAGGGCCGAGTAAAATCGCGGGTAACGCAAATCGCGGCTTCAGTTCGACCGCATCTGCGAGTTCCACCCCTCAATGGTGCGCCCCGGAGATACCGGCGTACCGACGGCAGCCGGGCTGCTTGAAGACCGCGATCTGCGCCCGCTCGACCCCTGCTCGTTTTCGCGCGGAGAGACCCGTTGCTGTTCGGGAGCCATCTGGAAAATTTCCCGGAAGATTCCGGGCGCGATGGTCGACAGCGGATGCACGAAGACCTGCGGCCGTTCCATCGAGCCACGAATCGCATAATTCGTTCCGAACACGCCTTCCTTGCGTGGTCCCGACAGGAGTTCCCCCAACAGCGGGATCGCAGCGAAGACGTTATTGAGGCCCTGCAAAAAGACATACGTCCCGCCCAGATCGACGGTCTTTTCCTTGAAGTCGGCTTTGCCGCGCAGCGTCGCGCCCAGCAGTGCACCGTTCATCGAGGCATCCTGAATGACAATCTGCCCGTGCCCGACCGAAAACGGCGCTCTGAGGCTGTCGAAATCGAAAGCCTGACGCACCACCCGCTGCTGCCGGCGCGCAATGGCCGGCACGCTCTCATCGGCCGATCCGACGACCTCCGAGATGATCGGATCGCCGAGCACGCGGAAAGTTTCCACCCAGAGGGTGCCGGTTTTTTCGGCTTCGCCGCGACCATCGAGGTCGACTTCCAGCCGCAGCCGCCCTCCGACCATGTTGGGATAAAATCCGACCAGCTTGAACGCTTGTCCGGCATCAGAAGTATCGACCCGCAACAGCCGCCGCTGCCGCTCGCGGTTGAGTGCGAAGGCCATCGGCTGGCCGCCCGACAGTTCGCCGCGTCCCTCGAGCGCCGAAAGATTGCCGCCCCGCGTCGACATCGATAGCGAAACTCCGCGTAACGCAACATCATCGTAGCCGATCACCTTGTCGATCTTTGCCGTGATGTCGTAGCCTTCACGAGTCCCCGTTTTAACCGACGGCACGCGGTCTTCGACTGAAAACAGCGACCGGAAGAACGCACGGCCCTCGTATGTCTTGCCGTCAATCGCGATCTGCCAGACCCCATCACCGCGCGTTTTCCCCGTCACGCTCAGACGGCTGACAAGGTCGAGGGAAAAGTTCGGGAATTCGAACCGGCTCGGCCGGCCCTTGTCGTCGATGTCCACTTTGCCCTCGATGGCAATATCGGATCCGGTAACGCGGAAGTTGGAAAGAGTTCGCTTACCTCCGCCGGCATCGATCACGTCAAAATCCAAAAAGGCTTCGCGACCCGCAGCCTTGGTCCAGGCAATCATCCCAAGCGACAGCGTCGCACCGGTCAAGTCGGCCCGCACGTGGACCGTTTGTCCCGCCTCCCCAGGCTGCTCGACGGTCATTTCAACGGGAATGTCGCCGAGGATCACATCGTCAAGCCCGATCCCAAGTTGCTTTCGGTCGGCAGCATCAAGCGTCGCCGTCAGCCGGACAGGAGGCTGGCGGCCCGCCGTATCGTCTTTGATCCGCTGCCAGTTGACCTTCGCCAGGACACCCTTGACCAGGACTTCACCCTGGACATCGACGGCCTGCGGGGAAGCGTGAAAATCAAGACTGGCGCCCTTGATATCGTTGCCATCGAAGACGCCGGTGACTTGACCCTCGCTCAACCGCGCCTTGATGTCGTAGCCGATGTCTTCGGCTGCAATCTCGTGGGCAAGCGGAAACCCGATGGCCGCTTCGCCTGCGACTTTGCCGCTCACTCCAGACGGCATTCGCTCCCCCTTCAAGGCACGGGCGAGGGCAGGTGTCTCGGCGAGTTCGACGAGCGCTTGTGCCGGACCCTCGAAGGTGAAGTTCGCCTGGCCCGATGGCGCGGCACCTAGCATATCGGAACCGACGAACTTCCCGTTGCGCACCTGGATCCGTGCGCTGCCCACATCCATTGCCGCCTCAGGAAGCGTGACTTCCAGGGTCTCGTTCTCGAAGCGTGCCAGCGCGCGGGCCGCCGATATCGGCGGCAGACCTTTCAGCGCATCGAACACGAGGTTGCCGGCCTCCATGGCGACGACGAAGCGTGACTCGCTTGGCCGGTCCTTCGCGGGCGCCGGGCCAAGATGCGTGCCGCTCAGATAGGAAATCGTGCCGGTCGTCACCTGGCCGGCGCGGATATTGTCGCGCAACCAGCCGCGTCCGCCACGAGCGAGACCGCGCGGCCAGATCGCGGCAAGTTCGCCGACCGGCATGCCGCTGAATCCGCCCTCGATGCGGGCACCGGGGACGGCCCCTGCGTCGACCTCTCCGCTCAGCGTAAAGCTGCCGCCTGCCAAGTCGACCTTGACGGCGTCGATCAGCAGCCGTCGTTCTGCGGAAACATAGCGGCCACGCGCCACACCGGAGCGAAGCGCCACTGCTCCTGCCGCCGATCCTGGATCCCCCAGCACCGCCGGGCTTGCGCGAACTTCAAAGCCCCAGGCCGCCTGCCCCGGCATTTCCTCGTGCAACGCGGCGGCCTGTCCGTGCAACTGCAGGTTCGTCTCACCACTGCGCAACGTCGACGGCAACAAATCGATGCGCTGCGCCGCCGGGTCGTAGGAAAACGTCAGTATCCCTGCATCGAGCGTCAGCAGTGATCCATCGATGCCTTTTGGCTGCAACCGCGCCCCCGAAACCTCGACGGCGACCTCCGTGCCGACCAGCTCCCCGGTCTGTTTGAACTCCGCCTTGACGTCGGCAGAAGTCGGCGCATCGAAAAGCTCCAGGAAATCCGTCCCCGGAATCGCCGCCGCGATCTGCCTTGGTACGACATCACGGATCGAGGATGTAACCGACAGCGCTTCGCCCGTTCCCGGATCCTCGACACGGAATGACGCCGTCCAGATCCTGCCCGCCGACGAAACCCGGGCCGCTCCCGAAACAACGCTTCGGTCGCTACGCCGTTCGACATCGACCAACAGCCGCGGCACCTGCCAGTAGCTGGTGCGTCCTTCGGCATCCAGAATGACCGTCGCATTGCGAAGGCCGACTTCGCGCAGTTTCGAGGCGCCCCCTGCCTCGCGCGCATAGCGCACCGTCGAAGCGATGACGCTCGCAAGATCGACGCCATCGGAAGCGCTTGCCTTCGCCGGTCGCAAACCCACCGCCGGCGGATTGGCCGGCCGCCCATCGTCGTCCGCATCGAGGTCCAGCGACAAGCCACCCGTGCGCGAATACAGAAGCGAAATCCGCGGCTCGATCAACTCGACGCGCTCGGGAGCGGCCTCGAGACCCCACAACGATGCTGCACTGAGTTCGATTGCAGCCTGCGGAGCGGAAATCACGGTATCGCCGGTCGTTTCCTTGAGATGCAGGTTCTTCAGCCGCAACTCCAGCCCGCCGGTATCGGCAAGCGTCAGGATCACGTCGTCGAAAGTCGCCGACAACCCCGGCAGGCCCTGATCGATGCCCTGCTTGATTGGATCGACCAAAAAATTGACGCTGACCGGACCCTGCTGAAGCCGAAAATAGCCAATTCCCGAAGCGAGTCCGGCAAGGATTGCCAGCGGCAATAGGATCATGCCCGCAAACCCGACGCAGACACGCCCTATAAGTGAGTGCCGCGAGCCGCGCGCATGCGCTGCAACGCCTGCCGCTCTGCTGGCTACACGCTGACCCTGCCGGCGGCTGACCCCGGTGCGGTCTCTTGAACCCGTGCGCTGTTTGAGCTTCAAAAACAGTGACCTTTGGCACGAGGGGCGCGCAGGAAGGCGCCCCGGCATGAGACCGAATCCGATGCGCCGGGAATTTTCGATCCGCCGGCATCTCTGCACAACCCAGGCATGCAGATAAATCCCCAGCCGCTCGATGTCGCGCGCCGATGACCAGCGAAGTCGACTACCACGGCCAAACCATTTTTCGTCTTCCTGGTATCCTGGCTGGTGTTCTGGTTGCAATGCTTGGTCGTGGGTGGCGATCGTCAAACAACTCTAATTCCAGAGCACTAACAAAAGCTTCGTTGATGTTCCGGGCTGCCGCACCGTAAATCAAGCCTCCGAGCGGGAGGCTAATTGCCAAGCGCGACGAATTTGTGAACAACACCCCTCCGCCAGGTCATGGTCCGCTATTAGCCCTTGCTGAGAACCGCCCGGAAGGGTGAAATCGTATAGCCGCAGTCATTGGTCAAGACAATCGACCGAGGCAGGTGCCAGGATGGGGCCACCGACACCCCCCGGAACGCGAAGTAAAAAGGTACGACAGAAATGGTCGCAGTGGGCAAAAAAGCTCCCAACATCAAGCTTCCCGACGCCGACGGCGTCATCGTCGACCTGTCAAAACTGAAAGGGACCTCGGTGGTCGTCTATTTCTATCCGAAGGACGACACCTCTGGATGCACCAGCGAAGCGATCGATTTTACCACCCATAAGGAAAAATTCGCCAAGGCCGGCGCGGTCGTCCTCGGCATCTCGCCCGATTCTGAGAAAAGCCATCAGAAATTCGCCGCAAAGCACGCCTTGTCCATCCGCCTCCTCGCCGACACCGAAAAGAAGGCGGCCGAGGCCTACGAGGTCTGGGTCGAGAAGTCCATGTACGGAAAGAAATACATGGGTGTCGAACGTGCCACCTTTTTGATCGATAAGTCTGGCAAGGTCGCAAAAATCTGGCGCAGAGTGAAAGTTCCAGGTCACGTCGCCGAAGTCCTTGCCGCACTCAACGAAATGAATGCCTGACTCAGGCTGCAGGTCGGTAACACTTCGCAGGGCATCGAGAGGTGGAGTCGGCTATCCGAAGCGTGACCACGGCCATCATCTGTGCTAATTGCGCTCGTGGGCACACACATGTCGCTTGAAGGCCCGGATCGCTTGCGAACCGATCGGCGGTACTGCCCACTGACTGGGTATTTTGGAGGTCGAGTAAGTCATGTTGCCAAACTTCAAGAAGAACGAAGCAGAGATACCCAAACCCCCTGCGCCACCCGCACAGGTACCCATGCAATCTTCCGCCCCGGCAGCCCGTCCCGGCGACCGCATGCCGCCCTCCGTCATCGGCCCGGATTTGACCATCACCGGTAATCTTTCATCCGAAGGACAGGTGCAGATCGACGGTCGAGTCGAAGGTGATATTCGCGGCACCCACATCATCGTCGGTGAACGCGCCCACATCACCGGCGGCATCATTGCCGAGGAAGTTGTCGTTCGCGGTCACGTCATGGGCTCGGTCCGCGGCAAGCGTGTCATGCTCCAGGCGCAGAGCCACGTCGAGGGCGACATCTATCACAAGGCGCTTGCCATTGAGCAGGGCGCTTTCTTCGAAGGCAAATCGCGACGCAGCGACGATCCTGTCGCCGCCGCCGCACCGGCCGAAAAGCCACCTATGCTGGCTCCGATTTCGGACGCTTCCTGAGGCTGACGGTCGCGCGCAAACGGGCATCGACGAAGTTCACAGCCCCTCCCCTCAGGTCATGGCGCGGGGGCTCTTGTCCGATTGTCCTCAAGCATGTTCAGCAAGAAGCCGCGCAGCCTGCCGGCGGCGAAGAAACTGATTGCGCGCAAAAGGCCAACAGCATTTCGTTTGACCTGGCGGGATTGGCCGATCGCAGAGAACGCCCGTCGTAGAGAATAGGGCGCGGTGTGCGAGGGCGGCGACGGACAGATGGGCTAGTGAGGCGTCGCGCCTTAATTGACCGGCGGTGCGGCGAGGCCGGTGTCAATT
>LOEV01000160.1 GCA_001516065.1 Alphaproteobacteria bacterium BRH_c36 | reverse complement strand
TAAGGCGCGATAAACGCCTCACTAAGTCATTGATGTTGCTATTTAGGCGCGATGGGCCACTAGCCGCTCTCAGCGGCAGGATCGCTCAGCGAGGTTTGCGCTGCGGCAGCGGCATGTCGCCGGGTGCGATGACGGGTGCTGCCGGCGTCACAACTGGACCGGCCGCGCTTGCGTCGGCGTTCTGGGCCAAATCGGCTGGCGCAGCGGGCGGCTCTGTCGCCAACGAAGGCTCTTCTTCCTTCACAGCATCGGCAGTTTCGGCGGTATTCGGTACGGTGGCGACGGGACTGGCCGCTGCTTGCTCGGCGGCAGCCTTCAGCTGCTCGCGCTCAATTCTGCGCCACCTGGCTACCGCATCGTTGTGCTCGGCAAGGGTCGCTGAGAACGCGTGCCCGCCCGTGCCGTCGGCAACGAAGTACAATGCATTCGTGGCGGCTGGATTAAGCACGGCGAGAATCGACTCGCGCCCCGGGTTGCAGATCGCAGTCGGCGGCAGTCCATTTATCGTGTACGTGTTATAAGGCGTTTTGCTCTGGATGTCGGTCTTCATGATGGGACGCCCGAGGCTGCCGCGGCCTCCCACGATGCCATAGATGATGGTCGGATCGGATTGGAGCCGCATGCCCTTTTTCAGCCGGTTCATGAACACCGCCGCCGTCAGCGCGCGCTCTTCGGCGACCGCCGTCTCCTTCTCGACGATCGAAGCCAGGATGATCGCATCGTCGATCGAGCTGATCGGCAGACCTTCCTGACGCTTCTCCCAGAGACCGACCAGGAAATCCTTCTGCGCCTGCACCATGCGATCGAGCACGGACTGCCGGTCCGTCCCGTGAGCATATGGGTAGGTGTCCGGCAACAGCGTGCCTTCGAGCGGAATCGCCGCAATTTCACCGGTGAGGTTTTCATCCGCCTGCAGCCGCGCCACGACCTGCTGGCTTGTCAACCCTTCCGGCACGGTGACTTTGTATTGTACCGGCTTTCCCTCAACCAGCGTCCCCAGCACCTCCTCCATGCTGGCACGCGCCGCGACATGGAATTCACCGGCCTTCATGTCGAGCCGGTCGCCATTGAGCGTTGAGCGCACCAGATGGTTGACGATGAAGATCCAGCGATTGCCGATGATGCCTTCGCGTTCGAGCCGTTCGGCAATTTCAAGTCGGCCCTCGCCGCGGGGGATGATGATGGTGCGGTCTTGCTGCAACGGCCCCGCAGCGGCGAACTGAGACTGCACGACGAAGATGCCAGCCCCGGCCGCGCCCATGATCAGGAACACAGCCGTCAACACGCTGCTGAAGAATCGGATCCACCGGCTGAGCGCACCCGATTCGCGGCGCCTGCGGCGGCCCTTCGGGCGTGCCGGGGCCCGCGATGGCTCCAACATTTCCGCAGGGCTGCGCGGGCGGATGCTGCGCTGTCCCCCGGGAAGTTCAGGCTCGAACCTTTGCACGCTCATCGCAAATTCCTTCGCTGATCGTGGCATCGACCACGGATGCTGCGGGCGTATCAATTTGGCCAGCCACGGCGTGAACCACTCCGGCGCGGACCCGCCACAGTATGGCGGCGAGTGGCCTGCCGTTCGTGGACGATTCACTACCGATACCCAAGGATCAACCAGACAAGCAGTGTTTCAACTGAGACGCTTCGTTCCCAAGCGCCTCGGCCGTCACACCCTTTGAACTCGTTGTTCGTGCCCTGGTTTCACCAACGCTTGACGACCTTCGCCCGGATTCAGGCGTTAGATCCAAAACACTGGCGACTCGGCAGCGCGAATCCGGGCGATTGGAGCGCGAGAATTCCGGCATCAACAAGGCACCCGGCTCAACTGACCGCGTGCGCCAAGTCTACCGGAATCGCTTAGGCCACTCGCTGCAAAATGAGCGAAGCGTTGGTGCCGCCGAAACCGAACGAATTCGACAAAACCGTATTGATTTCCGTCTCGTGCCTGGTCTTCGGCACGAGATTAATGGCTGTATCGACCGATGGATTATCGAGGTTCAAGGTGGGCGGCGCGACGTTGTCGCGGATGGCAAGCGTCGAGAAAATGGCTTCGACCGCACCGGCCGCTCCGAGCAGGTGGCCGATCGCCGATTTCGTGGACGACATGCACAATCTGGCCGCTGTGTTTCCGAATAGCCGCTCAACCGCCCCCAGTTCGATTTCATCGCCCATCGGGGTCGAGGTCCCGTGCGCGTTGATATAATCGATATCGCTAGTCGCGATGCCCGCCCGGTTCAAGGCAGCCTTCATGCATCGGAAGGCACCATCGCCGTCTTCTGCTGGGGCGGTTATATGATGCGCGTCGCCCGAAAGCCCATAGCCGATGACTTCGGCATAGATCCGAGCTCCCCGAGCCTTTGCGTGCTCGTAATCCTCAAGAACGACGATACCGGCCCCTTCGCCGATGACGAACCCGTCACGATCGCGGTCGTAGGGGCGTGAAGCCCGCTGCGGGTTGTCATTGAAGCCTGTCGAAAGCGCACGGCAGGCCGCGAACCCTGCAAGTGCGATCCGGCAGATCGGGCTTTCGGTACCACCCGCGACCATCACATCAGCATCGCCATACTGGATCAGCCGCGCCGCATCACCGATCGCGTGCGAACCGGTCGAACAGGCCGTCACCACTGAATGGTTGGGTCCTTTCAACTTATGCCGAATCGAAACGTAGCCGGATGCGAGGTTGATCAGGCGGCCTGGAATAAAGAATGGACTGATACGCCGCGGCCCCTTTTCCTGGAGAAGGATCGAGGTATCGGCAATGCCGCTGAGGCCGCCTATGCCGGAGCCGATAAGAACGCCGCTACGCTCCTGCTTTTCGGTCGTGTCGGCCTTATATCCCGAATCTTCGAGCGCCTGATCGGCCGCTGCCAGCGCGTACGTGATGAACGCGTCGACCTTGCGCTGCTCCTTTGGTTCCATCCAGTCGTCGGGATTGAAGAGACCATCGGACTTCGCCCCGCGCGGCACGAAGCATGCAATCTGCGAAGCGATGTCGTTGACCTCGAATTCCTCAACCCGGCGCGCGCCGTTCTTACCTTCAAGGAGCCGGCTCCAGCTTGCTTCCACCCCGCAACCCAGTGGTGTTACAAGTCCCAACCCCGTGATGACAACGCGCCGCATGGCTTCTTTTCCTGTGCGTGAAGGCCGGTCCCCGGCGGGTTAACGCGCCCGGACCGACCCGCAACTGATCCACCCCGAATTGGTTGGCCAAAACGCCTGAAGCCGCGCGGTCAAGCACGGCGTCAAACAAGGGTATCAGTCCGTAAAATTAATCGACGGACCGCTCCGGTCCCTCACCCCCGTGTGCCTAAGCGCACACGACGCGGCAATCATGCGGCGTTCGCGTTCTTTTCAAGGAACTTGACGGCATCGCCGACGGTCAGGATGTGCTCAGCGGCATCGTCTGGAATTTCGCAGCCGAATTCTTCTTCGAAGGCCATCACCAGTTCGACCGTATCGAGGCTGTCGGCACCAAGATCGTCGATGAAGCTCGCCGATTCAGAGACCTTGTCGGCCTCGACACCGAGATGCTCGACAACGATTTTCTTCACGCGCTCTGCGACTTCGCTCATTTTATGTTCGTCCTCTTCTAGCTTGACGACTTGCGGGAAACCGGATGGCCCCAACAAATTCTAAGTCTTCCCCTCGCTCCCCGATCAGCCGACCTGCAGAGCGCAACCCGTTTCAAGGCGGCCGTGAGTGTGTGGGCTTGCGGGCATTCCTACCGGTTTGGCCGTCTGTACCCCCTGATCTCAGGGGCTCCGAGCCGATAGAGCGAAGGCTCGTTAACATACTTCAACGGCCTTGACCAGTTGCCGCCGGCAGGCGCTGCTATAGCCCCCAACAAGGCACCTAGACCGCCGCTGGGCCACCTGTCCTATGTCCCAGCGAACAAACTTCAATCCGCTACACCATCGCCATTCCGCCGTTGATATGCAGTGTCTGTCCCGTGACGTATCCGCCCGAGGCACTGGCAAGATAGAGGGCACCTGCCGCTATATCGTCGGCTTCGCCAAAACGCTGGGCGGGGATCATCTTGGAGATCTCTCCCGTCTGCTTTTCGTTCAGAGCAGCTGTCATTTCCGTCTTGATGAAGCCGGGAGCGATACAGTTCGCTGTAATCCCGCGCGATGCAACCTCGCGCGCCAGCGACTTCGTCATGCCGATCATGCCGGCCTTGGAAGCCGCGTAGTTGCCCTGGCCCGGATTGCCGAACACGCCGGAAACCGAGGAAATATTGATGATCCGGCCAAATCCGGAACGGTTTCGCATCATGTGCCGCGCGGCGGCCCGCATCAACATGAAGGTGGCGGTCAGATTGACTGCAATCACCTCGTCCCATTCCTGGTCCTTCATCACCATGAACAGATTGTCGCGCGTCATGCCGGCGTTATTGACGATGATATCTAGCCGGCCCATCGTCCCTACCGCGTCGTCGATCAGCTTTGCCACCTGTTCACGATTCGCCAAGTCGCACGCCAAGACATGCACCCGGTCGCCAAGTTCGGCAGCTATCTCGTCAAGCTTGTCCTGTCGCCGCCCCGATATGGCAACCGTTGCCCCAGCCTTGTGAAATGCGGTCGCAATGGCCTTGCCAATGCCACCCGTCGCCCCGGTAACGAGGGCATTTTTTCCCGTCAGATCAAACATATCGCTCATGTGTTTCCTCTCAGCGGCGCTGACGCGGCGGCGCCATAACTAACGTGTCAGGGCCGACAGATGCGCGGCGACATCCTCCGGCGTGCCGATGCTCGCCGCATTGAGATCCTTTGCCGTCCGCTTGACAAGCCCGGCGAGCACCTTGCCCGCACCGATCTCGTAGACATCGGTGATGCCGCCCGCTGTCATCTGAAGAACACTCTCCCGCCAGCGCACCGTGCCCGTCACCTGCTCCACCAGCCGTTTTGCAATTTCGTCAGGCTCCCGAATCGGCGCCGCCAGAACGTTGGCGATCACCGGCACGACAGGGGCATTGATCGTCACGTTCGACAGCGCCTCGGCCATTGCTTCGGCGGCAGGTTGCATCAGCGCACAATGGAAGGGCGCCGATACCGGCAAGGGTACCGCTCGGCGGACGCCGTGCGCCTTGGCGATTTCGGGAACCCGGTCGAGTGCTGTCCTGTCTCCCGACAGGACGACTTGCGCAGGGTCGTTGTCGTTGGCCACCTGGCAGACGTCGCCTTGGGCAGCTTCGGCCGCAATCTTTTCAGCAACCTCGACACTGGCGCCCAGCAGCGCAACCATGGCGCCCTTGCCGACCGGCACAGCCGCCTGCATTGCCTGGCCGCGAAGCCGCAGCAGCTTTGCTGTATCCGTGAGTGACAGTGCGCCTGCCGCAGCGAGTGCGGAATATTCCCCCAGCGAATGGCCGGCAACGTACTTGACCTTGTCGGCGAGCTTGAAACCATGCTCGTCCTCCAACACACGCATGACCGCCATCGACACCGCCATCAGCGCAGGTTGGGCGTTCTCAGTCAGCGTCAGGGTGTCTTTCGGCCCCTCCCACATGATATGTGAAAGCTTCTGGCCCAGCGCCGCGTCGACCTCGTCGAACACGGCCCGTGCGCTGGCGAAGTCCTTGGCCAACGCCAAACCCATGCCGACGTCCTGGCTGCCTTGTCCGGGAAAAATAAATGCGGTGCTCATTGCGTCCTGTCGATACTTTGAAAATCAGCCGATCGTTTGGTGGCAGCGGCAAGAGCACAGCTTCGCGCCCCAAGTCAAGCGCACGTACGGCAGATGAGCGTTACCAGCCCAACACCACTTGCGACCATCTACACAATCTCGCGCCCTGTCGAGCCGGTTAAATGTTAGGCAAAAAGACCGACTCGGAAACCTCTAATTCGCTTGCACCGCAGGCAAATCCGTCTATAAAGCCCACTTCCCGTCCGGTTGGAGGCTGAACGGAAGACCATGTTCGCATGGCTAAAGGCCCTCGTGGCCGTCTTCCCGTGTCTCCGCTCTCGTGGGTATCCTGGTGGGCCTTTCACCGCTCTCTGCCGTTTTCCGGCAGGTGCGTCCAGGCTCGCAAGGGGCTATGCGCCGGGCGAACAATTTGGAAACCAAACGAAAGGCCACACGCATGCCGCTCTATGAGCATGTCTTTCTCGCGCGCCAGGACGCCTCCAGCGCCCAGGTCGAGCAGTTGACCAAGGAATTCACCGATATCCTCCAGGAAGCGGGTGGCAAGGTCACCCGATCGGAGTATTGGGGCCTGAAGACGCTCGCCTACAAGATCAAGAAATCGCGCAAAGCCCACTACACGATGCTCAACATCGATTCGGTCCCCGCGGCCGTCGATGAAATGGAGCGCCGCATGCGCATTTCGACCGACATCATCCGCTTCATGACGATCCGCGTCGACGAGCATGAAGCCGAACCGTCCGTCATGATGCGCAAGCAGGACCGAGACGAGCGCGGCCCGCGCGGCCCGCGTGGGGACAGAGGCGACAGAGGCGACCGAG
>LOEV01000159.1 GCA_001516065.1 Alphaproteobacteria bacterium BRH_c36 | reverse complement strand
AGCCCGCAATGCCGCTGCCGGCCGTCCTCGACCAGCCGCGCAAGCCGCCGCGTCCCCCGGGCGATACGTTCGCGCGCCGCAGCGCTCGCTTCGTCTCCAACGTCATGAAGCTTGCCGTCGTCGCCCTCATCGCGATGGCGCTTTTCACCTATCGCGACAGGCTTCCGGCCGTCGATATAACTGCCCTGAACGAATTCATCGGCAAATTTTCGCCGCCCGGCGCCGTCGCGGAGAAACCGCGCAAAACCGTCGCGGAGAAACCGCGCAACATCGGTACCGTGTCCCGCGAAACACAACGCCGCCCGGCGCCCACGACAACCGCGTCGATCGAAGAACCTGCCTCTCCGCTCCCTGTGCCGCCCGCACAACCCCGCCCTGAACAGCGCGTCGCGACAATCGCAGCCCACGATTCACCCGTTACCGCGATGGCTTATGCGGACCATGGCAAGGAGATCGTCACCGCCGGCTCGGACGCAACTCTACGGGTCTGGTCAACGGCGACCAACGACGCCGTGCGCATCATCAACCTCGACCACGGCGCGCCAACCGCGCTGAGCATTCACAACCGCTACGCTGCGACCGGCCATCAGGACGGCACGACGTCGGTGTGGGATCTCGAGGCCGGAACCAAGATCGCCGACTTGCGCCGCAACGAAGCCGCCGTCTGGTCGCTGGCCTTCACGCGCTCTGGCCGCCTCGCCGTTGCCAGCCACGACTGGACCGTCAGCCTCTGGGAAATCCGCAAGCCCGACGCGCCAATTCACGTCTTCAACGGTCACGAAAATTCCGTCCAGGCGGTAACCCTGTCGAACGACGGCAATCTGCTGGCGTCCGGCGGAGCTGACAAGCAGGTGCGGATCTGGAACCTCAACACGCTCGACGAAGTGCGCAGCTACCGCGAGCAAGGCGACTTCGTCACCTCGGTCGGCTTTTCGCCCGACGACAGTCTGATCGCGTCCGGCACGCTGAGTGGCAGCATCGCCGTCTACAGGACGAATTCGCGTTCGCGCCTGCGCCGCCTGAAAGACCATGACGGCGAAGTCACCTCGCTCGCTTTTTCACCCGACGGCGAACTTCTCGTCTCCGCAAGCAAGGACGGCACCGTGCGCATTCGCGAAACCAAACGCTGGCGCACCATAAAGACGCTCCCCGATCACGTCGGAGCAGTCAGTGCCCTCGCCTTCTCCCCCGACGGCCGCACCTTCGCCACCGCCGGCCAAGACGGCAAAGTGCGGGTGTGGACGACGGGTGCGTTTGAGTAGGCGCTTTGCACCCTCGCCCCGACTGCTCCGAGAACAAAGCGCCCTGCCGAGTATTGGGAACAAACGCAACCCTGGCCGAAAAAGCGCCCCCCATGCGGAGCGCCACTTTCGGCAAGCAACTAAAGAAACGACCGCTGCGGAGAATTGTCATGGCGCGAACATCGCGACCGGCTCCACGCGACGTAGGAACTTCACCGCAAGCTTACCCAATGTCGGCACGTCGAGCGAACCCCACCGCCACGAACAAACGCAGCGCCCGCCGCCCCACAACGTCATCCCCACGAAGGTGGGGACCCAAGCACGCTGCTCTTGGAGTTCCATTTCGGACATGCTTGGGTTCCCGCCTCCGCGGGCATGACGGTGGTGGATGACGCACAACCTCAGCAAGTAGACCGGACTCAAAACAGGACATGTAGGTTAGAGCATAGCGTGACCTGCGATCGGCATGATGAGGTTGCCGCCGAGAATCGTCACGCAGCTCCACACCGGCTTGCCGAGTGTGGACCAAACCAAAAAAGACCGGACGCGGTTTCCCGCATCCGGTCTTCCCCCCGCTGCCGAGCGCTTGCGCGCTGGCGCACTGTTACCGGTTGACGAACCGCGCTGCTTTACGCGTCGGATGGTTCGCTGACCGGAGCTCTTCTTTCCCCTTCGACGCGGGCCATCGCCGCGCGCACGACTTCTGCATTCTCCCGTTCGCGCCGCTTCGGTGCCGGGGCCTGGAAGGCACGGCGCGCGTGATGCTCGCAGTACGGCAGTCCCGGAACCGCCTTGCTGCCGCAGAAGTAGAAGTCCTGGTTCTGCGGATCGCCGACCGGCCAGCGGCAGCTGCAGGCTTCCAGCGTCTCGACCGATTTGCGCTGCGCTTCGGGAATATCCATTTCCTCGACAGGGGCGACGTAAGGCTCACCCGTCGCGTAGAGCTCGCGAACGGTCGGATTGCCGTTCGTAGGAAAGCGTGCCCGCGCCGTGCGCTTGACCGCGTTCGTGGCGATGCGCTTGCGCGGCCGGTGCGATTTCACGCGCGAGGTCGTGGCACGGCCCGAAAGCCCGAGCCGGTGCACCTTGCCGATCACCGCATTGCGCGTGACACTGCCGAGTCTTCCGGCAATCTGGCTGGCGCTCAAACCCTCGGACCAGAGCTTTTTCAACAGCTCCACTCTCTCGTCGGTCCAGGACATGCTTATCGCTCCTTACAGAATCACAATAGCTTCGCGTCCGGGATGGGGAGCACGAGCCTACTGGCGACCGTGACGACACAGGAGCTTGCGCATCGAGACGCAGCCTGACTAGGCGCGCTCAAACGGGCTCGGCCGATGACGATCGGTTGCTGAACTTCACTGATGGACGCTGAACGAAACTCACGCGAACAATACGGGCCGGAAGACACTTCGGCCGACGCGTGCTGGCTCCGAGATAAGCGGAAAACTGACGACAAGATACAACATGTCGTGCCAGACCATGATCAAAATACTACACCGGACTCATCCACCGCAAGTCCAACTGAAACGTTTACCGGGCGTTGACAATACTTGTGGCCACCTCGCCACAGACGCGATTCGGTCCACAGATCATTCGTTCCAGGGGGTGGACCCGCAAGTATTCAGGTTTCCGCTAGTAAGGCGTCGCGCCTTAGTTGACTCAAACCTCTCCGCACCATCGGTCAACTTAGGCGCGACGCCTCACTAGGTTGCAGAGGCTGCTGATCTGCCGTTGACAGTTTGCCGCGCCCCGCCTATTCACATTATTCCTAACTGGCCGCCCGCAATGGCGGCTTTTTTGATTTCGGATCTACTGGAACGTTTTCGATGGCTGAACCGAACGCGGCATCCGCACCGGCAGCATCCCCGACGAGCGGCCCATCCCCCGCCGTCATGGCCACATACGCGCGCCAGAATATCGTCTTCGAGCGCGGCGAAGGCTGCTGGCTGACGAGCGCCAATGGCGACCGATACCTCGACTTCGGCTCGGGCGTCGCCGTCAATGCGCTTGGCCACGCCCATCCTCACCTTGTATCGGCCCTCACCGAACAAGCCGGAAAACTTTGGCACACCTCGAACCTCTACCGGGTCGCCGGCCAGGAGCGCTTGGCAGATCGCCTGTGCCAGACGACGTTCGCCGACAAGGTTTTCTTCTGTAATTCCGGCGCGGAAGCCTGCGAGGGCGCCATCAAGGCGGCCCGCCGCTATCATTTCGCGAGGGGCAACCCTGAGCGCTGGCGGATTATCACCTTCCATGGCGCTTTTCACGGTCGGACTCTGGCCGCGCTGTCGGCTGCCGGCAATCCGCAGTATCTCGAAGGCTTCGGCGAACCGGCCGGCGGATTCGATCATGTCGCCTTTGCCGATCATGAAGCTGTCGAAGCCGCCATCACCGAGGAGACCGCGGCGATCATGATCGAGCCGGTGCAGGGCGAAGGCGGCGTCCGCATCTTGCCGCCGCAGTGCCTCGCCGGCCTGCGCGAACTTTGCGACAAGCACGGCCTGCTTCTCATCCTCGACGAGGTGCAAACCGGCGTCGGCCGCACCGGCACGTTCTTCGCTCACGAGCAGGCTGGCATCGTGCCTGACCTGATGGCTGTTGCCAAAGGCATCGGCGGCGGCTTTCCGCTTGGCGCGATACTGGCAACGGAAGCCGCCGCTTCCGGCATGGTTCCCGGCACGCACGGCTCGACCTTCGGCGGCAACTCTCTCGCCATGGCGGTCGCCAACGCGGTCCTCGATATCGTGCTCGCAGGCGGATTCCTTGAGGAGGTCGCGCGCAAGTCCGGCCGCCTGCGCCAGGGGCTCGCCGAGATCGAGGACGAATATTCCGATCTCGTCGCCGAAGTCCGCGTTGCCGGGCTGCTGACCGGCCTCAAACTGCGCGACAACGTCAAGCCGGCCTCCGTGGTCTCCGCAAGCCTCGCCGAGAACCTTCTTGTGGTCGGGGCCAGCGACAACGTCGTTCGAATTCTCCCTCCCCTCATCGTCTCGCAAGAAGAGATCGCCGAGGGACTCGCGCGGTTGAAGCGCGCTCTCGCCGGCGTGCGCCGCACCTCAACCTGAACCCAAGCAAGCTATGGAGCCGCGGGTTGCCCACTGCCTCCCCCCGCCATTTTCTCGATCTCGACGTTCTTGACGCCTCAACCCTGCGTTCGATCGTTGATGCCGCGCACGCCATGAAGCGTGCTGGAAAGCGCGTGCCGGCCAAGATGCTGCCAAAGGACATCGCCGAGGCCGTTCTCGTCATGATCTTCGAGAAGCCGTCGACGCGCACACGCGTTTCCTTTGACGTTGCCATGCGGCAACTCGGCGGCCAGACCATCATGCTCAACCATACCGACCTGCAAATCGGCCGCGGCGAGTCGATTGCAGATACCGCACGCGTTTTGTCGCGCTACGTCGACGCCATAATGATCCGGGCCAACGGCCACGACACGCTGAACGAACTCGCCAGGCACGCGACGATCCCGATCATCAACGGACTGACCGACCGCAGCCATCCCTGCCAGATCATCGCCGACATCATGACCTTCGAGGAGGCGAAGGGACCCATTGCCGGCCGCTCGATCGCCTGGGTCGGCGATGGCAACAATGTCGCCGCATCGTGGATGCATGCTGCCGTACAGTTCGGCTTCGAATTGCGCATCGGCTCCCCCGGTTTGCTCCGCCCCGATGCGACAATTGAAAAATGGGTCCGCAACAACAATGGCTGCCTGCTCATTACCGACGACGCGGAGGAAGCCGTGCGCGGCGCCGATTGCGTCGTCACCGACACCTGGGTCTCCATGGGCGACAAGGATGCCGACCGCCGCAAGAAGCTGCTCAAACCCTACGCCGTGACGGATGCGCTGATGAAGAAAGCCGGCAAGGATGCGATCTTCATGCATTGCCTGCCCGCCTATCGCGGCAATGAAGTCACCGAGCAGATCCTCGAGGGTCCTCAGTCTGTGGTCTTCGACGAAGCCGAGAACCGCTTGCACGCTCAAAAGGCAATCCTCGCCTGGTGCCTGGGCGCGTAAAGCCTACCGACACGCTTGATGAGTTGAGGAGCACGCGTTCACGTGGCTGAGCCATCGGAAAACGACAACAGCCAACGGAACGGCGGCAGTCCAGCTCCGCTGGGCGACGATGTGGTCATTCCCTTTCAGACTGTTCGCTCCAATATTTCCGGCCGCATTGTCCGCCTCGGGCCAAGCCTCGACCACATCCTCTCCCGCCACGATTACCCCGAAGCCGTCGGCGAGGTGCTCGGTCAGGCGTTGGCTTTGACGTCGCTCCTCGGCAGCGCCTTGAAATTCGAAGGTCGCCTGATCCTGCAGACCAAGACCGACGGCGCCCTCGACCTGCTTGTTGTGAATTACGACACGCCCGGCCATCTGCGCGGTTACGCCAGCTTCGATGCGTCCCGGATTCCGCAAAACTCCCCTCCCGCTCTTTGCGAAACAGCAGCTCTCCTCGGCTCCGGCCATCTTGCCATGACCATCGATCCCGGCGGCGACATGGACCGTTACCAGGGCATCGTCGCAATCGACAACGAAACACTTACCAGCGCCGCGTTGACCTACTTCCGTCAGTCCGAGCAGCTGCCGACGTTCCTCCGCCTTGCTGTCGCTCGTGTCTATCAACCCGGCGAGCCGGGCGCCTTGGGGGATAAATGGAGTTGGCGCGCGGGCGGCCTGCTTCTCCAGCACATCGCTCATGCGGGCGGCTCCCGCTCGAGCGAAATCGAAGGCCACCCGTTGCCCCTGAGCGGAGAAGACGACGACGACTGGCTGCGCACCGAGGTCTTGGCGGCGACCGTCGAAGACCACGAACTGATCGACCCCGGCCTTACCCCGGAACGGCTGCTCTACCGGCTGTTTCACGAAGAAGGAGTGCGCGTGCAGGACGCTTCTCCACTGCGCGACCATTGCCGTTGTTCGCGTGAGCGCGTCACGGGGTTTTTGACGCAATTTGCCGCAACGGGGCTTGACGACCTTCGCGAAGAAGACGGCGCAGTCACTGTGACTTGTGAATTTTGCAACGAAAAATATCGCTACGAACCAGATGAGTTCGATGCATAGGGTTCCTGCACGGCCACTCGCCAGCCTTCGCTCCCGGCATCAAGCGCAAGATGCAACCAACCGGTGCTAACGGGCGTTCCTCAACACGCATTTGTCTTGATTCTGCGTCATACCAGCTTTTGGATGCCCGCAGGTGTCTTAAGAAGCGGGTCTATGTTGCTGGCGACGCGAAAAAAAGCGGCGAAATTCGGCCGTTTTTCATCGCACGTTCAGGTGGCGCGCCAGATACGTATGATAACTCACTAACATCAGGCCCATCCAACCAGAGGGCCGCAAACGAAGGTCTCGATATGAACGCTATTCTCCGACTTCTCACCGGCAGCCTGATGGCGCTGCCAATTGTCTATGCCAATCCGGCCGCGGCCCAGGAATCCGGCAAGGTAGCACAAAACGCGCCGATCGTCCTCGCCCAGAAGGCCCTGACACCCGAGCAAATCGCCAAGCGAAAAGCCGCGAAAGCCAAGCGGAACGCAAATCAGAACCGCCAGGGCAACAATCCGAAAGCTCGCGCCAACAAGAAGGGTAATAATCCGAAGGCCCGCGCCAACAAAAAGGGCAATAACCCGCAGGCCCGCGCCAACAAGAAGGGCAATAACCCGCAAGCCCGCGCCAACAAAAAGGGTAACAACCCGAACGCGAACCCGAATGCGCGCAAGGCGGGTCCCAAGAAGGCTGGCCCCAACTCCCCGGCAGCAGGCAGTGCCGCCCAGCGCAAGAAGATCCAGCAGCTCAAAGCCAACCAGAACAAGAAGCAGCGCAGCCAGCGTGCGATCAACGAACAGAAAGCGCGCCAGCTCAAGCAGAACCGTAACCTCGACGCCGAGCAAAAGGTTTACAACCAGCAGGCACCTTCGGCTGCGCGACAAAAGCAGCTGCAGAATCTGGACGCTTTGAAAAAGCGCCGCCAGCAGCAGCAAAACCAGCTCAAGACGCAGGACCGCAAGCTCGACCGGCGCGACGAGGCCCTCGATCAGCGCGCCAGGCAGCTTAACCGGCGCGACCAGAACCTTGATGCGCGCCAGCGGCAAGTCAACCAGCAGGCAAGAACACGCCGTAAGATCCAGACGCGCCAGGTTCAACGCAACCAGGCGGCTCTTCAGCGTGCAAAGCAGCGCCAGAACGCTCTTGCCAAGCAGATCAACACCAACCGCAACCAGAGGGCTCGCCTCCAGCGGCGCAACAACCGCCTTGAGCGCCAGCGCAACTGGCTGCAGGCACAGCGCCGCAATGATCGCCGCTCATTCCGCCGCAACTTCGCGTGGCGTGAACGAGCCCGTATCGTTGACAGCCGCCGCGACCGCACCATCTTCACGGCACTGGCCGGTGCCGCTGTCGGAGCCGCCATTGTGGGTACGTACTACGTCTACCACAATGACAGCGACCGCATTTACAGCTGGAGGGCACGCGACGCCTACGTCGACGATCTCGACAACGGCTGGACCCGCAACGTTGTCATTCGTGTCGACGGCATCCGCGTCGTCACGATCCGTGACGTCGACGGCTTCATCGTTCGCCGCTATCGGGTCTATCCGGGCAACCGCGTCGTGATGCTGTATGACAACCGTCCGAGCTGGTGGGACGAAGGCGATCTCGCAGTTGAGGTTGCCCCGGTTCGCTACAGTGGGCCCCGTTCCAGCTACATCATCGAACCGAGCGAGGCCAGCATCGACGACGTCTACGATGCCGTGATCGCCGACCCGGTCGACGAAATCGGCCGGACTTACACCCTGCAGCAGATCCTGGTCAACCGTAACCTGCGCGATTACATGCCTCGCATCGATCTCGACACGATCAACTTCGCATTAGGTTCAGCGGAAATCCCTGACAGTGAACTCGATCGCCTCGATGCCGTCGGTGCGGCCATGGAAGCAGCGATCAAGGAGAACCCTGACGAAGTCTACCTCATCGAGGGTCACACCGACGCATCCGGCGACGATCAGGAGAATCTCATCCTCTCCGACGAACGCTCGACAGCGGTGGCAAACGCCCTGACGCAGTACTACGACATCCCGCCCGAAAACCTTGTCACGCAAGGTTACGGGGAACAGTTCCTCAAAGTTGAGACGAGCGGCCCGGACCAGCGCAACCGCCGCGTTGCCATCCGCCGGATCACCCCGCTTCTCGCCAACGAGAGCGACACCATCGCCCTCGATAGCGAAGGCAACGAGATCTTCGAAAAGCAATAGGTCTTTTTTAGACTCGACACGTCAACAGCCGGCGGCACCGACCGCCGGCTGTTCTTTATCAGCTTCCACCGACTCGAATTGCGCGCTGGTTCGTCCTATCCTGCAGGCATGATGAGACTGGCGACATTCAATCTCGAAAGCCTCGATCTCCCGCCTCGCGCTCCGCGCCCCATCGAGGCGCGCATTGCGTTGCTACGCCCTGAACTCGAACGCGCCGCCGCCGATATCCTGTGTCTTCAGGAGGTCAACAGCCAGCATGCTGCCGGTTCGCAGGAGCGCATCCTGACGGCCCTCGACCAGCTGCTGGAAGGCACGCCCTATGCCGCGTTCGCCCGTGCCGCGACCACCTCGCAAAGCGGTCATGGTCCTGCCGATGTGCATAACCTTGTGACGCTGTCCCGCTGGCCGATCCGCACCTCCCGCTCGGTCCGCCACGAACTCATCCCTCCCATTCGCTACGACTCCGTAACGGCCGGACCGAAGGATGCTGCGGACGGCGGCGAAATAGCCTTCGACCGTCCGGTGCTGCTGACCGCGGTCGACACGGGCGCCGGCTCGCCTCTCAACATCATCAACTGTCATCTGCGCGCGCCTCTGGCATCGACGATCCCCGGCCAGAAGCAGACGCCTTTCGTCTGGAAATCGATTTCGGGCTGGGCCGAAGGATTTTGCATCTCCTCCATCAAGCGTAACGCGCAGGCCCTCGAAGTCCGTCTCCTGGCCGACCGGCTGCTTGAAGACGACCAGCAGGCCGCCATCGTCGTGGCCGGCGATTTCAACGCCGAGGATTACGAGTCGCCCTTACGAATTCTCGTCGGCGCCGAGCAGGATACCGGCAATGGTTCGCTGGCTGCGGCCTCCCTGATCGTCCTCGACCGTGCAATCCCCGCCGACCGGCGCTTTTCGGTTGTCCACCAGGGCCGCCCGCAGATGCTCGACCACATCCTTTGCAGTCGTTCGCTCTATGGCAAGTTCCGCGGCATAAAAGTCCACAACGAAGCACTCAGCGACGAAGCCGTCGGCTATGCGCGTGTCGATCGTCCGGTGGGTTCCTACCACGCCTGCGTTGTCGCTGAATTCGATTAAAGCGTGTTCAACAAAAGCCCGCCCTGCGAAAGCGGCGCTTCAGCTCCTGAACGACCACTGCCCCGACACCGCTCAACCTAATAGAGTTCTGCCCGCTCGACGATCCGGACCCCGTCGAGAACCCTGTCGCTTGGATGCAGGATGACGACAGCGGCGCCAGCAGCGCGCCGCGCTGATCCTCTGGCTTCACCAAGGTCTCGGTGCGCACGAGGGGAATTTCGACCGCGCGCTCGGCTCCCCGCCATCCGCCAAGAATTTCAAGTTCAACGACATCGCCAAGCCGCAGATGCAGAAGTTCGGCAACGCGCTAGTCGACGACAAGCCCGACCTCGGGCAGCGATACCGGCTGCAGCGCGCTGTCGATCAGTCGAAAAAGAGTCGGGTCAGTCGGCATTCCCTGGATCGGCAGCTTCTTTTCGTACTGACCGTTGCGCATCCTGACGAGGATGCTCCGGAACGGTTCGACGCGCATCACGCCGGGCAGGTTTCCAGCATCCTGCACCACCCGGACATGGCGCTCGTCGGCAAGGCTCAACGTCGCGTCCTGGCGCTGCGACAGGAAAAAGCTGACGTCGATCATGTGCTCGACCGAATCGAAGGAGAAGAGGGAAACGACCAGAGCGCACCCGCCAGCGAAATCCCAAGGGTCGTCAGCGCCGCACGCATCGGCCAGCGGATGATGTGGCGCAGCGAGATCATGGTGAGCTGGGAAAGATGCCGGAACAGGCCCAGCCGTTCCGTCCACAGTTGCCGGTAGCGGGGCGGCGCCGGTGGCTGCATCGCCACCGCCGGCGACAATGCGACGACCGACGCCACTGCGCGCAGCGCC
>LOEV01000158.1 GCA_001516065.1 Alphaproteobacteria bacterium BRH_c36 | reverse complement strand
CCTAGTGAAATGCAATTCCATTAGCGCAACCGCCTCGCTTGTTGAGCCCGCTGCGTACTGGCAGGTGGCGTACCCCGCCGGCAGCCATTCGAGTTTCCCGTTGCGAAGTCGCCAGACGCCGACGAGGTGCCCCCTCCTCGTGACTGAAACGAACTGAGGGCTATCGATTTCAATCTCGATATCCACGCTTTGCAACGCCTCCGATAAGCGCAGTGAAGTGCATACGTGTTGCAACGATAAGGACGACATATGCTTCATACTCCCGCGATGAACGAGAGTTTTCTTAATTGAAGATCGAATTCTGGCAAGAATTAACGAATATTCACGCTACCTTCCCGCGAACATGAACGCGACGACTTTCGAAAAATGTTCATCAAATTGTTTCGAGTAGTTTAGGGCCTATTCGAAACGGGTTCGCAGTGTGCAAGTCCCCATTCTGACCCCAAGCCGTTGGCAAAAGACCGGCCGAACTGGGCAATTCAACTTTTTGTATGGAATGAATTATACAGGGCAGCCAGCCGTAGAGATCGCTTCCTTGGGGTTAGACGTACCGATCGGCAATTCCAGCTGCGTGCTGAGAGCATGGTCGTAGTGGTAGCGGTGCGATTTGCGGCGTCCATCCCCCCTCACCTCCACGCGCCAGCTGCGGAGTCCGTTCGAGCGCACCATGTCGTCAAACGCTTTACGGCATTTGCTGCGGAAATCGCGGCGGGTCTGGGCTGATTCGGTGTCCGCCCATAGGTCACGGCCCACAAGTTCGGCCAGGCGATCTTCATCGACCCAGGTATGGCGTTGGAAGCTGTCGATGTAGGGCCAGAACGATTTCGCGTAATCGGACGCCAACGCAAACTGCACATCGGCATTGAGACTGACCAGCTTGGCCGACATGACCATCGCCGCGCTCCATTCGCCGTAGTAGACGCGCACACGGTTGTCGAGGCCGAGGCCTTCCCACTCCACGTCGTGGAGCATGTTGCCCATCTTGCCGCCGGACTTCGGCAGCTTGCCGGCACGGTACTGGGCAAGCAGTTGGGCTTCATCCCCCTCGTACACCGTCACAACCACCTTCTTGATATCCTCGAAGGTGAAGTGCAGCGCTGCGATGTTGTTGACGTGTTGGGTAAGCCCCATGCACTTCAAGAGTTCGCGCCAGGTGGTTTCCACTTTCATGTAGCGCTTAAAGCCGATGGGTTCGGACGCGTCGCGGATCACTTCGTGTTCGTGGCTCAAGCGGAAGACGGCATAGAGCGCGTCGCGATGTTGGGACCCGAGTTCGCGCCCGCTGACCCTTACCACCGAGTGACCACGGACCACGTACAGGCGTTCGAACGACGAGTCGGTGATGAGCCCCCTTCTCTTCGGCGCGAAGGCGCTGGTACGCACGAGGCGGGCGGGGACCTTGGAGGGGCGATTACGGCCGCGTCGGCCCCGCACCCGTTCGAGCCGTTTCTTTTCGGCGTCGGTGAGTTCCTTCGGGATTACCTGTGAGGTCATACCGTCAGAGTACGGGGCAATCGGGAACAGCGGCAACAGTTTTCGGAACAGACGCCACATTTTTGAGCAGTGGTGTGTGGGGATGTTGCCACGGGAACAAAAACCACAATAACGGGAACAGCGGCGACATAAAGTGGGAACAACCGCCACAATTTACGGAACAGCGGTCACATATGGGCGACATGCATCGAACGGGTAAATCGCCCGAATAATCTCACGCCAACCGCGAGAAACGTGGGACTTACGTCGTTTTATTGGTGGTTTCGGGCAGGAGGTGATCGAGCCCCCTTCCCTGCCCGTGGCGCCAGGCTGGGGATAAGATCACCAGTCTGGGAAACGCGATCACAGAATCAGGAAACGAAAGCACATATCCGGGAGGGCCGAGCACATAAACAGGAAAGCCCGGCACACAGGCGCCAAATAACTGTTATGGCCAAAAAGGTTAGGCGTCCCTAGAGACTGTTTAGAGACTTAAAGAGACTAAGAAAGACCGGGGTTCTGGGGATAAGTCCGGATAAAGGAAACGCCAAAAGAGGCTATTAAAGGTTGGGGGGTAAACAACACAATGGTGTTGGTCGCGTTCGGTTGCATCCTGTCGTTTGCGGCGGATATCCATCATAAAACACCACAGATGGGCGGCCTTTGGCCGGTTATTTCAATATAAGATGTTCAATTCTGTGACGTCCGTTCCCGTTTTCACCCTCCGAAAAGTGTGACGCCTGTTCCCGATACAACTTATCTCTTTCAGCTACTTAAGAGCGGCATCCGATCCAGGAAAGGCGCTGGCTAAAAGATCGCGAACCACGTCTGAGATCTGAATCCCCTTCCCTGCGCAGTCCACTTTGATGCGACGGTGAAGCTCTTCGGGAATATCAACGGTCAGCCGCTTGGTGGGCCCCTCAAGTTTAGGCTCTTTCAGCGGAACAGGTTGGCTGGTGCCAACCCACGCATCGGCTGGTTTGGGAAGTGCGGTCGGTTGTTTAAACGCGACGGTCTTGGTGCTCATGCGGCAGTCCTTTCATGGGTTGTGGTTTTCAGTATTTCCGTAAGCTCGTAAATCTCCCACGCAGCCGGCGAGCTGGGCGCGGTCTCGATGACGGTCAAACCTTGGGCGGCCGCTTCGGCAAAGGACACGCGTTGGCTGATGCTGGTCTTCAGAAGCGGATACGGGAATTGGCCAAAGGCCTTTTTCACGTCACGACCGATCGCCGTATTCCCGATTTTACGATTAATCACAAAGCCGGCGGCGATGCTGGGTTTGAACTGCTGCGCCTCGGACACCAAGGCCACGATGTCAGCACATGACCACACGTCGAAGGGCGACGGCTGCACCGGAATCAGCACGTAATCACTCGCCAAAATAGCGGAGCGCACCAGTTCCTTCACTTGCGGTGCGCCATCGATGATGACGAGGTCGTAGTCGGCTGCGACAGCGGGCAATTCCTTATGCAGGGTCGGTTTGGGCATGCCGACCACCGCGAACAAAGGTGGCGCTTCCCGAACACTGGACCACGTGAGAGCGCTGCCCTGCGGATCGGCATCGACCAACAGCACCTTCAGCCCTTCTTTCGCGTAGGCAGCGGCGATATTAAGGGCCAGGGTCGTTTTACCAACGCCGCCCTTCTGTTGTAAAACCCCGATAATCATGATTTACGACTTTCTTTATAACTTGAAATGTAACTCGTCGCAGATGTAACGCGCCGAACTTCTGTAAATGTCAGCTTTGTGCAAATGATGAGATGCGGTCAATCGCGTTTCACCAAAAGCGCGCGTGCGCTGTTGCGGATATGCAGCAAATAACAGGCTCGCAAAGGCGGATATCACCACATCAAGAAATGCGCTTTTGAAGAATTGCGAGTCAGCGCTTCATCGGCTGAGCGTTTATGTAAAAATCATAATAGGCAGATGGTCGTATTTACGGAAAAACGATGAATGAGACGATCGGGGTATCGGGGATGTGATCCATCGCCGGTGCAGAAAAGCGCATTTCCGGTTTTACGATAAGGGTTGTTACGGACTGCCAAGAGGTTTGAGGGCCTGCGCGAGCGTTTGTCCCGTTGTCTCTGTCAGCTGTCGCACGGGATCATCGGCCAGATGCGCGTAACGTTGCGTGGTCTGCGGTTGCGAATGGCCAAGCTGGCGCCCGAGAATGGGTAGTGAACCACCCGAGGCCACCGCGATGCTGGCAAACGTGTGACGCAGATCATGCAGGCGGACGTCGTCCAATCCAGCCTTGGCACGGATGGCCCGCCACGGCTTTTGCAGATTGACCAGACTGGCGCCGTCGCGGTGACCCGTGATCACATAAGGATTTCCAACCAGGCGCGGTCGGGCAGCAAGCACTTCCAGGGCTGCATCATTGAGGATGATGGGTTTCTGGCCGGTTTTGCTGTCGGGCAAAAAGATCATGCGGCGTTCGAGGTCCACGTAGCTCCATTTGAGGGTCAGGATCTCGTTGAGGCGGGCGCCGGTGAAGATGAGCAGGCGGATTGCAGCCAGCGCCGAGGGGCTGACCAGGCATTCGGTGTCCGCCTGGACAAGAGCGGTGCCGAGCCGGCCAAGTTCTTCACTGGTCAAGAAGCGTTCCCGGCGGTTCTCGTGGTAGCGCTCGATGCGGGGCACTGGGTTGGAACCTTCCGGTCGGTAGCCTTGAGCTTCCGCCCAATTCAACAGCTTGGATAAATAGGCGAGGGCGTGGTTGGCGGCACGGGGATGCGCAGACCAGGCGGCGTGGTGCTTGCTGATTTGGGCCCGGGTGAGCGCGGTGATGGGTTCCCGGCCAAGGGCCGGCATGATGTAAATGCGGTGGTGCCGCTGATAGCCCTCGATGGTGCGTGGTTTGAGCTTGCGCCCGTGGGTCGCAAAAAACTGTTGGGCGGCGTCCGCCACGGTCATCACAGCTGGAAGCGGGGAGGGGGCAGCGGTCTCTGCGGCCAAGGGATCGGCCAAGATCTTCAAAGCGCGCTTACGTGCGGTCTCAGGCGTCCAGGGTTGACCATGCCGGCCGATCGCGATCCAGCGGATGCGTCCTGCCACGCGAGTCTTGACCAGATAGCTCACCGTGGTGCCGGATTGGCGGCGGGCACAGAATCCTTTGAGGTCTGCGTCCCAGACGATGCTGTTGGGAGCCAGGTTTTGCACCACGGTTAGGGTGATGCGTCGGCGGTTCGAAGTGGCTGTGGGCATGATGGTCGCTGAAAGTCTTGGGTTCTAATTAGCGACCAATTAGCGACCACAATCGTGGCAAATGTGAGCAAAGGGTGAGGTTGCCGAGTCTGTAAGTTTCTGAAAAAGCGCATATTCTACAACGTTATGACAAAGCCTGCATAAGCAAGGCGTAGGATTTGTAATCAGGGGGTCGGGAGTTCAAGTCTCTCCGGGGGCACCAATACTTTCAATGGGTTACCGAAAATTCTCTCCATGCTGTCCAGAATTTGGCAGCTCTTTGGCAGTCACCTCGAGAGGCTAGTTCTTTATTTGTTCTCTTTGCGATTTCCTGCTACGAGCGACCGTACCCCCTACCGATGGCTGCGACCGGCACTTCCATGCGTTACGTACTCTCTCGCGGATCAATCCACAAAGACCGTCACGTTCTCTGTCGTGAAGGCGCCTTCTACATCTTCGTCCCAACGGAGATCCGCCACCGTGGCCCGTGGCAGGTCCTCCGGCGCGGCAACGTCAAAGACCTCAAGCCAAAATTCCGGTCGGCGCTAGCGCGCCACGGCTGGCTCTACATCGAGACCAACCCCGTCAACTTCTCCGTTGAACTGAAACCCCGTCCTTAAACACGGGATTGACCCCGGGAACTTAAAAGCCAGACCTAGTCGATCTCAAAAGCGACCACGCTTCAGTCGTCTAATCGACTTAATCCCGAACAAGGCCACCCTCCGACTTCACGCCTCTATCAATACGTGAACCCTCGTCCTGAGCCCCTTTCGACGTCACCCTCTCATAACCGCCTGGGCGGCGGTACCTGAATACTCCCCTAAACACCCACTGCTCCTAAACCGACCCGCCCAATAGGAAAGATCCAGAAGTTCTCCTCGAAGTAGCCGACATGTTTTTTCTGCAAAATGTGATGCTGAAACATTCTGAACTTCGCAGCCATTGTGACTATCGAGAACACCCCGAACGCTGACAAACCTGTTTCGCTACCCCTTATTGAACTCACTCTCACCGCGAGAGCCTTTTCGATCAAACAAAGGAGACAGCAAATATGGGTTGGACAGGACGAAAACCGCGACGACGCGCTCGAGATGGTCATCTATTCTTATCGAGCTCTCAGCGTCGACGCAGACGGAAACTCAGTGGTAGTTCCGCCCGCCAACAAAAGAAGGCTATCAAATCAAACCGCGCCTACAAAAACGGTAGACGCATCTGGGCTGGAAGAACCTTCTGGTGAAAGCCACCCATCTCACTAAACCTCAAATGGCTGTCCTTTATAAAGGACAGCCGTTTTCCTACTCCCGCTGCATACCGCCTATCGGCTGCTTGCGTCACAGAAGACGCAAAAAACAACCCCCTCAATTCATCGATTTGAAGGGGTTGGATCGCCAAATATGGCTCAACCGATACCCCACGTGTGGCCGGGCAAAGCCCGACTGCATCCGCTCTCCCCGCTCTTAGACAAACATTGTTTGTCATCGCTTGAGGCTTCGGCTTCACTACTCTCCCTGCAATGCAGAACGGGAGAGCGGCGCCGCCTCGGGCTCATCCCGCCACGACGTGACGGGCCAGCGCCAGATCGAATGCAGTCGGCCTAGCCGACCACCCGTGGGGCGACTGCCGCAGACCTGCGGCTTGTGCTCGTTAGCATGATCGCGTTCTGCCCACGCAAAGGTGGGCAACAAATTCGGCCGGCCATAGAAGGCCGGCCGAAGGGTGCCGTTTTAGACCTCGCCAAAACGTCGGCAGAAGGTCTCGATGTCATCCTCATGCGACTTGTGGCCGTCAGCGTGCCGGTGCACCTTCACCCACAGACCGCTTTCCGCGATCCGCCCGGCGACTTGTGGTGCCGTTTCCCGGCCAGCTTCATCACCGTCAAACGCAACGATCACCTGTGATGCAGCTTCCGCTAACAACGCGAGTTGCTCATCGGAAATATTCGTGCCCATGATCGACGCGACACCAAAACCGGTGTCACCGTACTTGCTCGACGCGCCGCCATACTTGATGACCGGCAGCACATCCGCAACAAGCACGACGCGATCGAAGTACTGCGCGACATCCCAGCCGTAAAGCTCCAGCTCTTTATGGAACTTTGGCGGAAATTTGTACGTCGGCTCGCTCGTATCCTCGAGCAACCCGATATCAAGGCCGCAGTAGGCGACGAGTTCGTTGTCCTGGTTCCGAATGGGAATTGCTAACCGCTTTCCCATACTTCCCCGCACAGCCATCCCGATCCCAAGATCAGGCAAGCGCTCGTATGATATCCCGTGCTTCTCGATAAACCGGTTCGCCATACTATCTTCACCAGCAACGACGGGTGAAAGTTGGAGCGCGAATGTCAACGGTCGATTATAAACCCGACCGTCGCCATGCTCCGCATCGTTTCCGCCACTGACCGGTTCACCGTTTTCCCCGGCGACTACCGGCTCTTTTGGTACCGTCTTTCTTGCCGGTACCGCTGTGCCGTTTGGCTTCGGTGAAATCCCGCTCAACATCGCAACCTGCAGCGCCGCAAGCCGTGGATTTTTCAGTTCTGGATCGAGCAACTGCACCAGTTTGATGATGTTGCCGCCACTGCCACAGGCGTGGCACTTGAACAAATTCCGGCTCACGTTCACGTTCAGTGAAGCACGTTCGCCATCGTGGAATGGACACAGCCCTTTGCGCTGTTCCCCTTCCCCATTCAGCTCCACTTGGTAGTGAGCGAGTACCGCCACGATATCGGCGTTCTCCCGCACATGCGGGTAGTCCACATCGAATTTCGTCATCGATTGTCTCCTGTCAAAATGCTGTGGAACTCATTGATAGTCCGTGTGCAGACTACCATTTCGCGCCAAGCAGAACAAATCGACGGTGGACAAAAAGAAGCCGTATCAGACACTTAGTGTATATACTGAAGACATAGCTCTTTTGCTCTTTCTGCGGCTGTGGGTCAAAGCCAGCCCCGCTTCACTCACTCTTCCAAGCTCGGTTTCGGGTTTGGGTTTTGAGCTCATCAATCAACTTTCTTTGCTTCGCTCTGTGGTTATCAACGGCACGATCACTCCGCCAAGCTCCGGTCGGTTGTTTTGATCGTGTGCTCGACCTCGACAGAGTGTGCTGCACCAGCGTGGGGACACGCAGGTGCCAAGCCCGGTGCAATCTCTATCCAAAGATGCACCGGCTCGCTGCGGCGCGAGGCTGGCTTTGCCTTATGGCAAGCAACTTCGATATTCACATCGGGACACGAGAGCTCTGGGGCGGTGCCACAACACCGTTCGGCTTAAACGTCGATGATGTCTTTCAACACGTCTGGCTCAACGGCCAAACCGGCGTCGGAAAATCCGCCCTTATGCGTTCCATGTTTGCCCAGGCGGTCGCTAATGGTCATGGCTGCACGCTCGTCGATCTCAACGGCGACCTGGCCAACGAAGTGCTCGATGCTATCCCTCTCGCTCGCCGTGACGATGTCGTCATTTGTGACCCGTCCGATGCCGACCACGTGCTGCCGATCAATCCGTTCTATCAAATCCCGATCGACAAACGAGCGATCGTCGCCGCTGACTTCACCGACGCCTGCCGGCATATTTGGGCGGACAGCTGGGGCGAACGGATGGACTGGATCCTCTACAACGTCGTCGCCGCCATCCTACACGCGCCCGAAAAACTGCGACCGACCATTCTATCGATCCCGGCTCTGTTGACCGTCCAGCATTACCGCGAGCAAATCATCAGACACGTTCAAGACTTGGAAGTTGTCCGCTTCTTCGACCACGAATTCGACCGCTACAGTGCCAACAAGCGTTCCGAATTCATCATGCCGATCGAGAACAAGATCGGAAAAATCATCGCCAACCCGTTCGTGCACAATGTCCTCGCGCCCTACCGTCCATCGTTTCAATTCAAAAACGCCATCGTCGACCGCTCTATCGTCATCGTGCGTCTGCCCAAAGGCACCATTGGCTCGACGCCGGCCAAACTCCTCGGCTCACTCATCGTCTCAACCATCATCAACGCCGCCCTTGAACAGGCTGACCGCGACTACCACGACCGCGTTCCCCACTTTCTCTTCATCGACGAGCAACACAACCTCAACACGACGGCGCTCACCAGCGCTTACTCGGAACTCAGAAAATACAAGCTCGGCATCGTCTCATCGACGCAATACACCGACCAGATGCCAGACGATGTTCTCAAATCCATGTTTGGCAACATCGGCACCATCATCGCCTTTCGCTCGTCCGCGAATGACGCGCATCGGTTCGAACATCAAATTGGTGAATTCCCTGCCCACCAGTACACCCAGCTCGGTCTCGGCCAGGTTCGCGTCCGCCTCATCACAGCAGGTTCGCCGCAAGTGCCGTTTCGCGCGACCACCGACATTGAGCACCTCACGCCGGTCAATAAATCCGCACAGATCCGACACTATAATCGTGAGCGCTACACCAAGACCCGCACGGACGTTGAACATGACTATGGCCGCTGGATACGAAAACTCCTCACTGATCCCGCTGTCATACGCACCCAACGTTACGCACTCTCCGAAAAGAGAAAACAACGAGCCGCCCGTCCGGTCACGCTACCGCCTTCTCCGCCCGAAGACGGCACCATCAGCGAACGCGGCCAGATCGCCCTCAAAAAAATCAACGAAATTGTCCGCAAGGCGGATCGTAAAACTCTCGCCAACCCCCCACGTCATGATGCCTTTGGAAAACCCACACGCCGCCGCAAACGCCGCCCGGCGGCCTGAGCGACGTGCGATAATATATGTATATGAGTACCACCACCCCTAGGAGACATTACGCCAAGCGATACATTCGACGCGACAACCCGCCAAACTTCGAGCTCACCGAACGGGCCATCCGCATCAACACCGAAGTCTGCCGCCGTCCGCTTATTCGAAAAGACCAACTCCGCAATCTTTTCCCCGAAATCAGCGATCGTCCCTTCGATCAAATCATCAGTAATCTTTTCCATAACGGCTTCATCGCCAGGCCACGCCAGCAACAAGAACTCCACAATCAAGTCAACGGATCATTACCGACGTACCTCACGCCCGATCGCCGCGGCGTTCACCTTCACTCAGCATTCTTCACTGATCCCGTCGCAACGCCAAAATACTCGCAAGACAACAACCGAATGACCTGGGGCTATATGCGCCACCAACACACGACCACGACCACCCTCATCAACTATCAAACCGGCGCCCAAACCGTCCCCAACTTTTCGTTCCTTTCCGAACCAGACCTCTGGAACCGCTACGCACCCAACAACGTGATCAACCAACCGACGCTCCGCCTCGAAGACACCCGCAAACTCATGGCCCACGATTTCATCGCCAACCCGCCGGAAGTTCGCGGCCGCTCCGCCAAGATCCCCTTACAGTTATCCGCTCATCTTGAGTGGCCAGTTCACATTCCTGGCCAAGCCGGGCTCAGCACCACCCCGATCTACGCCCGCACACAACCCGACGGATATTTCGCCCAGCACCACGCTCGCACCGACTTCTTCTTCCTTGAAAGTGACGAAGGCACCGAGACGATCCTGCCCGGGAAATCAACCCGCCATTCGATGCAGCTCTTCTACGACACGTCCCTCTTCGCCAAATACCTCGTCTACATCGCTGCCTTTCGCAAACGAGCGCATGTAAAACAATTCGGCATCCCGTCGTTTCAAGTGATTACCGTCACAACCACACCCCGTCGCGTCTCGCAGATCATTGATAAGCTGCACGCCATCCTCACGCGCGATCCCCTTCACATCCACCCGAACTTCTTCCTCTTTACTGACCGCAACACTCTCACGCAGTACGACAACAATCCGTACCATCCCGACCATCACCACAAGAACCTCGCCGGCGATGATGTTCAGTTGCATAGCGCATCCTCATCGTCCGCTTAATCTCATCACTCTCTCCTTTGCTGATCGGCACCCTGCCACGGCTGCTTGCCCGTCAAGGGTTCGCTGCGCCAAGCCCTTGACCGGCTGCGCGGACGCCGTGCCGGGACACCATCATCAAAATGATATGGAGCGGACCATGAAACCGAAGATTGACTTCACGAAGATCAAAAACGCGCTGCCGATCGATATCGCGCTCGCGCACTACGGCATCACGCTCAAGGTCAGCGGTCCTCGCCTGGTTGGCTGCTGCCCCATTCACGATGGCACGAACAAACGCGCCTTCGTGGTCTCAACTGATCACCGCGCCTGGCACTGCTTTGGTGACTGTAAGCGTGGCGGCACTGTGCTCGATCTTGTGCGCGCTCTTGAGAAATGTTCGTTGGTTGAAGCTGCCAAGATTATCGCCAAGCGCTACGGATTAGGCGCATCACGTTAGTCGACCTCCGTCCATCAGCTCGAGTGTGACCTGACCGAGAAAGCTAGCTTACTGATAATTGCGTGCCTCAGGCGGAACGGCTTGCCAGTACTCTAGGATTTCGTGAAGTTTTTGATCTTCAACCATGTACGCAGCTATGACGCCCAACCGAACCATAGTCAGGTTTCCGTCCCCATCTCGCACATGTGTATCCACGAAGAAGTCCACCTTCACGCAGCCGTCATCGTACTCCTGCATGCGTTGCATCTTGATGGTCGTGTCTACCACGGTCGATCGCCATTCTTTGATTTGCTGGCTAACAGCTTCTCGTCCTTCGACCCACGTCTTACCATCCCGAGACCAACAAACGTCAGGCTGCAAGAGCACCCGCAAATCCTCTATCGAAATGACGCCCTCCAAGCCCCGCAGATACCATTGGATCAACTGGGGTAATTCATCGCGGTCGGTGGAAGTTCGAGGTTTCTTTCGCGCCATAAATTACACTCCGATAACGTGTCTCAGCTTCTGACCATGCCAACCCACCGGAGCTCCCCACCACCGCACCTTTATGCTGGTTGAGTTTTCCAGTACGTCCGCTGCAACGACCACAATATCTTCGTAACTCATGTCCTCGTCCGGCACAGCATAATCAATGACCTTGCCCTCTTTCACCCAGGCCAGGTGCGCGACGGTGCCAAGGATCGTGACTGCGGCCCTGCTTAGACAAGTCCAAATGCGGTCGCTCCACAACCGCTATGTCTTGGCACGAGACAATTAGGTTGACCGGACGCCGCCTCAGATATGGGCAGATCGCTGTCGCGTACTGCAAGCACTCAAAGTGACCCGATGGTTCCCCAGCGAAGCCAAAACGAAGCGCTTGCGGCGACACGATTACAACCCAAACCTCATTCCCGAGGGACTGCCCACACAGGTGACAACGATGATCTGCAACCGCCTGCACCACCAGTTTTGCATCGGGTGTATCTAGCAGTGGCCGGCCGTCAACCCAGGTCGCCACGTGGGGCACCGGCAGACTGTCATGACGCTTTAGGTTTGCCCGCGATGCCGGTTCCGCCAGCTTTTTAGCTTTCTTCGCCATCGCCGTTCTCCTACCGGGTCAATCGACCCGCTCTTTTTTTGGCACGTCGTTCCAATTCCCTTCTTCAGCCACTCTTCAACACTCTGACTAACCCGGATCATGCGTCGGGGTTGGCCGGTGGCAGCGTAATTGGCGAGGCATGCGGCATCGTCCAGCTCGCATGAGCCGTCGGGATGAACTCGCTATGCAACGCGTTGGTGGTTGATGTGCCTTGATTGGCGGCGGCTCGGGGCACATGCCCCGGCGCTCATGGCCCCGACGGCGAGAGGCCGAGCGCAATGGCCCGAAACAAGACTTTTTCAGTCATGCTCGTCGGCAGATTCGCGCGGATGCGGGTGGCATGCTCGATGACGCGGACGGCGATCTTCAAGAGCTTGAGGCGGATGGTGTGGAACTCGGCGCGCGCCAGCGCATGGCCTTCGGGGATCGCCGCGCGCACGGTATGCATCAGCCAGAACGCCGCCGTCGTCAGCATCTGGCGGATCTGATTGGCGATCGCCGAATGGCACGACGTGCGGTCCGACGCCAATTGCGCCTTGTGCAGCTTGATCAGGTTTTCCGCCTGTCCGCGCTGGCAGTAGACGCCTTCGTAAAGCCGCTCGGCATCGCCCTCAAGCGAGGTCACGACATAGCGCACGTCGATCTCTTGTCGCATCGCTTGCGCGTTCTCAGGCGTCGGCGCTGGCTGCATCGACGCTTCGATGCGTGCAATGACGCGGCGCGTGCGCGACCAGCTGCCGGCCCGATGCTCGAAGGACGTATAGCAGCGCATCTTCGACTGAACTGACCACGCGTGCCAGAAGCGCAGATGATCGGATATCTCGGCAACTTCCCGGTCGAGCGCCGCATTGCCGGCGAGCCCGAAGATGTAGCCGGCGCCGTTGTCGTCGCACCAGGCCATCGCCTCGGCGCGGGCGTAGTGGCTATCACCGCGCCAGACGATGTTCGCTTGTCTCCACGTCCTTCGCAGCCGCTTCGTCACATGCTTGATCACGGTGCACACCTCGCGCCCGCCAGGCGTCTTCGCAGGCCGCAGGATGGTCGCCAGGCGATGACG
>LOEV01000157.1 GCA_001516065.1 Alphaproteobacteria bacterium BRH_c36 | reverse complement strand
CGATTTAGGCGCGACATGAGGGCCACTAGCAACATCAATGACTTCGTGAGGCGTTTACACGCCTTATTTGACACCGGCCTCGCCGCACCGCCGGTCAATTAAGGCGCGACGCCTCACTGGGCCGATCGGCATCGTCCTAACAGTCACCGTTAAACCCTAGGGGCCGACGACAACAATGCTGTCCTATCTTCTCCTGGCGCTGCTGGTTTTGACGATAGCGGCTTACTATGCCGGCTTAGCCAAGGCTCGATCCTTTGCTGCCGCAACGGGCCCCCATAAATCCCATCATTCACTGGCCGGCTATCACGGTGCCTTCGTGGCGGCGTGGGCGGGCATCCCGTCGTTTCTTTTGGTCGTACTCTGGCTGCTGTTTCAGGGGCCTGTTGTCGATCAGCTGTTGATTGCCAGCCTGCCTGTCGAGCGCATACAGAACCTCGATGCGGGCCAGCTCAATCTTCTTGTCAGCGAGATAAAGTCGGTCGCCAAGGGCAATATATTCGGCGAACCCGATGAAGTCGTTCTTGCCGCCGCGGAGCGCTACAATTCCTGGAACGCGATCGCGTCATGGGCAATGGTTGCTTCCGTGTTGAGCCTGACGGTTGTCGCACTGTTTGTTGCCCGCTCGATGCTTGCCCCGCGCTTTCGTGCGCGCAATCACGTCGAGTCGATCACTACGATCTTGATGATCACATGCTCGCTCATCGCAATTTTGACCACGGTCGGCATCGTCACGTCACTGCTCTACGAAACGATGCGCTTCTTCTCGATGGTCTCGCCGCTCGAATTTTTCTTTGGCCTTAACTGGGAGCCGCAAATCGCAATGCGGGACGACCAGGTGACGGCCGGCGGCGCATTCGGTGCCATTCCCGTCTACATCGGCACGCTGCTGATTGCGCTCATCGCCATGATGGTCGCGACACCCATCGGATTGTATTCCGCAATCTATCTGACCGAATACGCCTCCGACCGTTTGCGCGCGGTTGTCAAGCCGCTGCTTGAAATCCTGGCCGGCATTCCAACGGTTGTGTATGGGTTTTTCGCCGTCCTCACCGTTGCTCCGGCCATGCGCGAATTCGGCGAGTTGTTAGGGTTCTCGATTGCACCCAACAGCGCGCTTGCCGCGGGCGGAGTCATGGGGATTATGCTGATACCCTTCATCTCATCGCTGTCGGACGATGCGTTGAACGCAGTCCCACAATCCCTCCGCGACGGGTCCTACGGCCTTGGCGCGACAAAGGGTGAGACTATAACCAGGGTCCTGTTGCCAGCGGCGCTGCCTGGCATCATGGGTGGCATTCTGCTGGCCGTCAGCCGCGCCATCGGCGAAACGATGATCGTCGTCATGGCCGCCGGCATTATCGCCGCCTTGACGCTGAATCCCTTCGAGCCGGTTACGACTGTCACCGTTCAAATCGTGACGCTCCTGATTGGCGACACCGAATTCGATAACCCGAAGACACTTGCAGCTTTCGCTTTGGGCCTTGTCCTCTTCATCGCAACGCTGGTCTTGAACGTGATCGCTCTGACCATCGTCCGTAGATACCGAGAGCAATATGACTGAAATAGCAGCCGAATCGATGCGTGCGACACACGACTGGAGCTCGCAAGCCGCGCGCCGCCGCGTCAAGCGCCGCTATGCTGCTGACCGTCGCCTCCAGTTCTATGGGATTGCGGCAATCGGTACGGCAATGGCGTTGCTCGCAATCCTGTTCACGTCGCTGATTCATGCCGGTATTGCGGCATTCACGACCACCAAGGTCGAACTGGCTATCTTCCTCGACCCGACGCAGATCGACCGGGAAAAACCCGCAGAGGCGAATTACCGCAAGCTCGTGCGCGGCGCGTTCAAGGCCTATTTTCCGGATGTGACGGGTCGTTCGCAGGAACGCGAGCTCTACAAGATCTTGAGCAACGGCGCCGACTACATCGTTCGCGATTACGTCGTCGCAAACACCGATAAGATCGGGCAGACGGTGAAGTTACTTGTCCCCGTTTCCGATCCCTTCGACCAGCTGTACAAGCGGATCATCCCCCGCCAGATCGACGCTTTGTCGAACGACCGCATCATACTCTTCGAGGCGCTCAAACAGCAGGGCGTCCTCAGCGTCGTTGACGGTTCAGGTGTGGCCAAAACCACCGTTTACATCGATCCATCAAAGGTTCCTTTGGAAGGCGGCCTAGAAGCCGCCGACTATGATGCAATGGTCAAGGAAGGGCTACGCTCCCTGTTCCTCAACGAGTACAGCCGGTCCTACGAGGAAATCATTTCGGATGCTGCGGCCGGCAACCTGAAAGCCCTTGTCGCGTCCGATCCTTCTCTCGTCGGCAAGACGATCGACGTAGAGCTGCCACTGGCTGCCAATTACGATAATCTCCTTTTGGCCGGACAGGCGACGATGCGCAACCCGCGCTTCAGCTCGGACGACGAGTTCGCTTGGTTCGATTCCCTTGAGGAGCGCGGCCTGATCGCCAATCCGTTTACTTGGGAACTCTTCTTCAACGCGGATAGCCGTTTCCCTGAACTCGCTGGCCTGATGGGCGCGTTGTCAGGCTCGTTCCTGGCGCTTCTCGTGTGCTTCCTGTTGAGTTTCCCGATCGGTATCGCAACGGCGGTCTACCTCGAAGAATTCGCCCCGAAGAACCGGATCACCGATATCATCGAGGTCAATATCAACAATCTGGCGGCCGTCCCATCGGTGGTGTTTGGTCTTTTGGGCCTAGCGTTGTTCCTGAACACGTTCGGCATGCCGCGTTCGGCTCCGCTGGTCGGCGGCATGGTTCTAGCACTGATGACATTGCCAACGATCATTGTCGCCACGCGTGCCGCCCTGAAGGCCGTCCCGCCGTCAATCCGCGAAGCCGCACTCGGCGTCGGAGCCTCCAAACAGCAGGTGACGATGCACCATGTTCTGCCATTGGCAATGCCTGGCATCCTGACCGGCACGATCATCGGTTTGGCGCAGGCGCTCGGCGAGACAGCACCCCTTCTCCTGATAGGGATGAACGCCTTTATTCCCAGCGTCGAGAATATCGGCCTCACTCAGCCGGCAATGGCTCTGCCGACCCAGATCTTTTCTTGGGCGGACAGTCCGGAGCGCGGTTTCGTAAGCCGAACCTCTGCGGCGATCCTGGTGCTGCTCGGCTTTCTGATCTTGATGAATTTGATTGCAGTTTACTTGCGCAGCAAGCTTGAACGAAAATGGTGAGGTAGGAACGCAAACGATGCAACAGCTACGCATAGGCGCCTCAGAAATGCTATCGACCGTCAAGCCGTCGCTCGCCGAATCAGTAGCGGAGACGAAGATCACTGCTCGCGGCATCTCCGTGTTCTACGGCGAAAAGCAGGCATTGTTCGATGTCGACGTCGACATACCGAAAAACTCCGTGATGGCCTTCATCGGTCCATCGGGTTGCGGTAAGTCCACGTTCCTGCGCTGCATCAACCGCATGAACGACACCATTCCCATCGCACGGGTCGAAGGCACGATTTCGATCGACGGCCGTGACATCAACGATCCCGAACTCGACGTCGTTGAGTTGCGTGCCCGCGTCGGCATGGTCTTCCAGAAGCCGAACCCGTTCCCGAAATCGATCTATGAGAACGTCGCATACGGGCCGCGGATTCACGGTCTTGCCAACTCGAAAAGCGAACTTGACGGGATCGTTGAGAACAGCCTTCGCAGGGCCGGTCTCATGAAAGAGGTTCAGGACCGCATGAACGAACCTGGTACCGGACTGTCAGGTGGTCAGCAACAGAGACTGTGTATCGCCCGCGCGATCGCAACGAGCCCCGATGTGATCCTCATGGACGAACCTTGCTCGGCGCTCGATCCTATCGCCACGGCCCGCGTCGAGGAACTCATCGACGAACTTCGAGAAACGCTTACGATCATCATTGTCACGCACTCGATGCAGCAGGCGGCGCGCGTTTCCCAGCGAACCGCTTTCTTCCACCTCGGCAAGCTGGTCGAAGAGAGCGAGACGAACACCATCTTCACCAATCCGGCGGATCCGCGGACACAGGATTACATTACCGGGCGCTTTGGCTGAGCCCGGATTTCGCTGCCCGGAAGACGCGATTAATTATGCAACACGAGGCACTTGTCATGCTGGAACATACGGTCAAATCGTACGAGGACGAGTTGAAACTCCTCGACAGGAAGATCGCGCAAATGGGCGGACTTGCCGAACGTCAGCTTGCTGAATCCTTCGACGCTCTGGAGCGCCGCGACCCGCGTCTCGCCGAGCAGGTCATTGCCAGCGACGTAAGGATCGATGCGCTCGAGCGGGAAGTGCAGGAACAAGTCATCGCCATTATCGCCCGACGCCAGCCGATCGCCATCGACCTGCGCCAGATTATGGCCGTCCTGAATATCAGCGGCGATCTCGAGCGCGTCGGTGACTTGGCGAAAAACATGGCCAAACGTGCGCTTGCAATTGCGCCCGAGTCCCATCCCAAGCCGATCATCACCGGTCTGAACCACATGGTGGAACTGGCTTCCCACCAGCTCAAGGACGTGCTTGACGCCTACGCCACGCGCAACGCCGAGCGTGCTGTTGCCGTCTGGCACGCCGACAGCAAGCTCGACAATCTCTACAATTCGATCTTCCGCGAACTCCTCACCTACATGATGGAGGATCCGCGCAATATCGGGCTCTCGACGCACCTCCTGTTCGGCGCCAAGAACATCGAGCGGGTCGGCGACCATACGACCAATATCGCCGAAACCGTCCATTTCCTCGTCACCGGACAGAACCTGACCGACGACCGCCCCAAGGGCGACCAGACGAGCACGACGCTTATCAGCCCGGACTGGGACAATAAGGTCTGAGCGGTGCCCCGATGCGAGCGCAACACATGGGACACGACCGGATGACCGCTAAGCTTCTCATTGTCGAGGACGACCAGGCGCTGAGCGAGTTGTTGCGTTACAATTTCGAATCTGAAGGCTACCTGGTCACCGTTTGCGAGTCCGGTGAAGATGCCGAGCTGACGGTTTCCGAAGAATTGCCCGACATCATTCTGCTCGATTGGATGCTGCCATCGGTCTCCGGAATCGAGCTTTGCCGCCGTCTCCGCTCCAAGCCGGAAACGCGCAACATCCCGATCATCCTCCTGACGGCCCGCAGCGAGGAAACCGATAAGGTCCGCGGGCTTGAAACCGGGGCCGACGACTATGTCGTCAAGCCGTTTTCCGTGCCCGAGTTGATCGCCCGCGTGAAGGCGATCCTGCGCCGGGCCTCCCCTGAACGCTTGGCCGAGGTGCTGAAGGTGTCCGATATCGAGTTGGATCGGGCCGCCCACCAGGTCACCCGCGGACTTCGCGAGGTTCACCTCGGCCCCACCGAGTTCCGCCTTCTCGAGTACCTGATGGAAAGTCCCGGCCGCGTGCTCTCGCGCACCCAGCTTCTCGACGGGGTCTGGGGACGGGATGCTTTCGTCGACGAGCGCACCGTCGATGTACACATCGGCCGCCTCCGCAAGGCGTTAAATCGTGGCAATGAACGGGATCCGATCCGCACCGTTCGCGGCGCCGGCTATGTCTTCGGAGAACGCGACGGCACCTAGTGGCCCGTCGCGCCTAAATCGCATCATAGCCGCAACCTCGTTCGATTTAGGCGCGACATGAGGGCCACTAGCAACATCAATGACTTAGTGAGGCGTTTATCACGCCTTAATTGACACCGGCCTCGCCGCACCGTCGGTCAATTAAGGCGCGACGCCTCACGAGTGGCCCGTCGCGCC
>LOEV01000156.1 GCA_001516065.1 Alphaproteobacteria bacterium BRH_c36 | reverse complement strand
TGCCGCTTCAGGGCGCGTCGGACCACATCGTCAGCGAGGCGCTCTATCTCGCCGATCTCGAGGGCAATGGCATCGAGGTCTATGCCGACCGCCCGGTCTCGGACTGGCACGGAGAGAGCGGCGAGATCCGGATGAGCACCGATCCGCTCGATCTGCAGGACCTGCTGCAAAGCGCCGAGGGCACCGAATGGTCGGGCTTCCCGGAGGCCGGCAGCGTCGGCCATGTCCACATGCAGGTGGGGGATACTGCGGATGCCGATCGCTTCTACCGCGACGTGCTCGGCCTCGATATCGCGGCGCGCTATCCCGGCGCCAGCTTCTACGGCAGCGGCGGCTATCACCACCAGCTGGCCGGCAACGTCTGGAACAGCCGCCGCGCCGGAAAGCGCCCCGAGGGCATGGCAGGTCTCGAGGCCGTCGAGATCCTTGTCCGGGACGCCATGAACATCACCGCCATTGCCGCACGCGCCGACAGCGCCGGCATTGCAAGCACCAGGAACGCCGATGGCCTGACCCTGCGCGACCCCTGGGGCACCGCAATCACGCTGAGGAATTGAGGAGACGACCATGCTGATGAACGGGAAATGGGTTGCGGACTGGCAGCCCGTCCAGGCCAAGGACGAGAAGGGCGGCTTTGTTCGCCAGACCTCAAGTTTCCGCAACTGGATCACCCCTGACGGCAGCGCCGGGCCGACCGGCGAAGGCGGCTTCAAGGCCGAGCCCGCACGCTACCATCTCTATGTCGCGCTGATCTGCCCATGGGCGTCGCGCACGCTGATCGGTCGCAAGCTGAAGGGGCTCGAGGACGCGATCTCGGTCTCCGTCGTCGAGCCCGAACTCTCCGACCAGGGCTGGCGCTTCGGCGACACTGGCGGGGCCGACCTCGACACGCTGAACGGCGCCAATTTCCTGCACGAGATCTACACTCGGGCCGACCCCGCCATTTCGGGCCGCGCGACGGTGCCGGTGCTGTGGGACAAGCAGCGCGGCACCATCGTAAACAACGAATCTGCCGACATCCTGCGGATGCTGAACTCCGGGTTCGGCGACTTCGCGGACCCCACCTTCGACCTCTATCCGGCCGACCTCCGCGAGGAGATCGACGCGCTGAAAGCCCGCATTTATCCGCGCCTCAACAACGGCGTCTACCGCGCAGGCTTCGCCACCACGCAAGCCGCCTACGAGGAGGCGTTCCACGACGTCTTCGCCATGCTCGACGAGCTTGAGGGGCGCCTCGGCGACGGCCGTGACTTCCTGCTGGGCGACCGCTTCAACGAAGCGGACGTACGTCTCTTCGTGACGCTGGTGCGCTTCGACGCGGCCTATCACGGCCTCTTCAAGTGCAACCTGCGCCGCATCGCGGATTATCCCGCCCTGAGCCGTTACCAGGCCCGTATCCTCGCCATCCCCGGCGTGCGCGACACCGTCAGCATCGACCACATCAAACGTGGCTACTACTCGATCAAGGCTCTGAACCCGACCGGGATCGTTCCGGTAGGGCCACAGTTGACAGATGCCCTGGAAGGCTAGTGGGAAATTCCGCGATCAAACGACGGCCCGGGCGTATCACGCCGCAGCATGGTGAGAAAATACCTCGGTGCCGCCATCGCGTCGGATCAGGAACACGTCGTAGGCCTCACGCTCGCTTTCAGGTCCCATTCCGGGCGAGCCGTAGGGCATGCCAGGCACTGCAAGGCCAACCGCGTCCGGGCGCTCGGCCAACATGCGCCGAATGTCGGCAGTGGGGACGTGGCCCTCGATCATGTAGCCGTCGATGCGGCCGGTATGGCAGGAGGCCATCTCCTGCGGGATGCCGTTATCGAGCTTGTAGCGCATCAGAAACGTTCCGGCGCTCGCCTCGGTCGTGACGGCGAAACCGTCGTTCTCGAGGATCTCGATCCAAGCCGAGCAGCAGCCGCAACTGGGATCCTTCATCACGTGGATCGCCGGTCCGGCGCCTTGCGCCAGAACCCTCACGGGCGACGCAGCCAGCAGCGCAGCAGCGCCGATAAGCAGCGTGCGGCGGGAAAACGTGTCTCGGGTCATCTGATTCTCCTTTCGAGGTTTGATGTGTGGGTGCAGGTCAGAGGTCTACCTGCCTGAGCCGCAAGGCGTTGGTGATCACCGAGACCGACGACAGGCTCATCGCCTATCAGACTTCCTCCTCATCTTTCATGGTGTTTTTCGTCAGACGCATAGTGCCCGCACGCGTCGACGGTAGTTTTCGAAATTGCGGAAGCCGAAGGCCCGGCGCTGGATCAGCTTCATCTTTCGGTGGAAGCCTTCGGTGATGCCGTTCGATCGTGAGAACCGCCACATCCGCCCGATCTCCGCCTGCCAATTCTCCAGCGTGCGGCCGACCTTGCGGCATTCCTCGAAGCCGCTTTGCTTGAGTTCGGTGATTGCCTCCAGCATCCGGTAAATAAGCAAGCGGCACTGCGCCTTGGTCCGGTTTTTGGCAGTCAGGAGCGCTATCAGCTCTTCCTTGAAACGGTAGATCCCGGCAATTGCAGGTTGGCGGCTGAGATAATCCGACAGGCGATTCTCCTGTCTGCCGGTGAGATTGCGGGCATGCTTTTGCAAAAGCCTGTTCATGCCCCGTCCGCCTGCGAGATCCGGGTCAATCGTGCGGCAGGTTTTCATGAGATGATGCAGCGCCAGGCGCACCACATGGAAACGATCTGCCACGACAAGGGCTCCCGGATAGTAGTTCCGGGCAATCGAGCGATCCCTTCAACTCAGATAGATACGGGGCGAGCGACGCATTCGATTGGCCCGGCGCCACATCGAACACGCGGCGGCGCTTCAAATCGCACAAGGTCGTTGCAAACCGCGTCTGGCGCGAGAAGAAGTGTTCGTCGATGCCGAGCACGCGCGGGATTTGCAAGGTGAGCAGCTTGCGGTTTTCAACCTCGTACATGTGATCGTAGTAGCGCGCGAGGGTGCTGTCGGATTTGCGGAAATTGCGGCCTAAGCTCTTGCGCGAAATGCCATGCGTGTGCTGGCGGTAGACCTGCTTCTTGAGCGCCTCGCTCGAGCGCTGCCAGGGCATGATCCCGTCCAGGCGCTGGCGGAAATACTTGCCGCAACCCCGGCAGTGATACTTGCAAACGAAAAACCGCAACAGCACCCGGCGCAGGCCGACGCTTTCATGCCAGACGAGGCGCTGCGCCTTGTCTTTCTTGCGAAGATCACAAGCGCCACAGTGCGGGAAACGGGGCTGATGGTGGCTCCTCAAGTCATGAATAATCGGGTTGATGGAGAGCCCACGTGTGACGCTGGCTCGGGTGCTGGCGGCGACCTCGACCGATTAGCTGAAGCACACGGCATCGCAACGACCTCTGTCAGCGAGACGGGCGAGGCGCGCAGCGTTACTGAGACGGGCAAGCGCGCGCTCCTTTGCGCCCTCGGCGTTCCCTCTGGGGATGATGAAGCTGTTCGCGAAAGTCTTGCCGGCCTGGCCTCAACGCCGCAACCAGAGGTGCACGCGGCTGCCAGCGCAACAGCTGGCGACTCCGGTGCAACGGCTGACCCGGCAGTTCGATGCTTCGTTCCCGAGTGGATGGACAAGGGTCGCGCCTGGGGCATTACCTGCCAACTACTCACCGTGGAGGAGAGCGGCAGCGGGTATGGCCAGCATCATCATCGCAACCACTGCAGCAAGACCCGCACAAACGCCGATCACATGGACAATGCCATCTGCAATTCGCTCTGCCGGCGTGTAGGTCAGGTTCATGCCAATTCCTGAATGAAAATGTTGAGAGCTACTCATCAACTATAGCCTAATTCTTTCAAGGGAACTGCGTTTCATCGCTTAAACCAGCCCAGTCGGCTCCGAACATTTCAGCGTCTCGATTGTTCCAAAGCGGAGCGGACGTGTGTGGAGGTTTCGGCCTGCTATGGAACCGACCTGTCGGTGGCCAGTTGTCGTTGAGTAATGGCTGGCCTGCCAATGGTGGCAGCGAGACAGCATCACAGGGGAATCTCGTTATGAAATATCATCCCATCTTTGACCGGACTGGCCTTTCGCTCTCAGGGATAGTGCTGGCTGGATGCGTCTTGATCGCGCTGCTGCTGTCAAGTCCCGCCTCGGCCGGCGAGCAAGCGAACCCTCAGCAAGGAAAGACGACTACGGAAAAATCCAATGACTACGTGGAAACCGCCAAGCCGACAGAGGACGGCACCGTCCACCCCAATGGGGTCGAACCCAAGCCACGAGAACAGTGGCTTTCACCATGCCCGGCCGATAAGAAAATCACCAAAACAGGCGAGTGCATCGGCATGGATGAAGCAGCTGCTGGTGAGAATGCGCAAAAGTAGTGGGCGAATTAGCAGCTGCGCGCGGCCGGTGGGCAACGTCGCCACATGACCTACCAATGGGTCTTGCAGGAACTTTTTCCGGCCAGATCGGTTGCCTTCCAACGTGTCTCACCTCTCGAAAGGTAGTCCCATGGCCGGTACACAAAACCTCACGGACCTGTTCATTCACACGCTGAAGGACATTTACTACGCTGAGCAGCAGCTGGTTAAAGCGCTTCCGAAAATGGAAGAGCAGGCATCAGACGCATCGTTGAAAAAGGGCTTCAAGGCTCACCTCAAGCAGACGGAAAACCACGTCAAACGCCTCGAGAAAGTTTTTGGGCTGTGTGACGTGAAGCCTACCGGCGAAAAGTGTGACGGGATCGACGGCATCATCAAGGAAGCTGAATCGGTCATGAAGGAGGTCAAGGACGAGAAGACCCGCGATGCCGCGATCATTGCGGCTGCTCAGGCGGCCGAGCATTACGAGATTGCCCGCTACGGGGCACTTGTTTCCTGGGCCCAACAATTAGGGATGGAAGAAGCCAAGAATATTCTCCGCGATACTCTCGGCGAGGAAAAAGACGAAGACAGCAAACTGACCCGCCTTGCCGAAGACAAGCTCAACGCAAAGGCTAAAGCTTAACCCAGCAATCGCCCTCTTGTACCGAACTACGGATCGCATGCTGGCGCGAAATCCGATCGGCCGGCCATCCGGAACATTTCGGATGCGCCCGCGTTCGTGACTTAGCAACCGGACGAGTGCTTCGACAATTTGAGAGAGACGAGCCATGAAACCGAAGTCCAGCGAAAGTCGGCCCGTCAACGAGCTTGACGACCACAAGGCGCAGTTGGAGCAATCCATTACGGAGCTCGGCGCCGCGATCCTGAAATTGAAAAACGAACACGAGGCCGAGGACGCCGAAATCGCGACTGAACTCGAAGAGCGGTACGCAGAGTTGCGCAGAGAATTCGATGAGTTCAAATCTGCTGGAGGGTCATCTGGCCAGTTCTCCGGCAAGGCGGCGGAAGCTTTGAAGGGCGCCAAGAATCGATTTTCCACCGCCTATAACGATTTCAAGGACTACGCGACCAACGAGGAAAGAACGGCTAAGTGGAAACAAGGCGCGCAGGAAGTCGGCCACGGAGTGAGCCGGGCCTGGTCAAAAGTTTCCGACAGGTTCGATAGCGCATACCAACGATTGCAGAACCGTTCGCGTGGCGACGATCAGAACAGGTGAAGCTCGACCGCCCGCATCGGATGCACTTGCACACTATCCCACATGCAGCGTCGCAGTCGGCGGGGCAAGCAATACAACAAACAGCTAGTTGCCGACTCGGACGACAGCCGCCGACCGTGCGGGCCAGCGGCTGCAATTGCGCCTAAGAGCAATCCGTCTTGTCTATCACTGCGCCACGCGTGGCAGGTTCTTGGCTTCTTCACCGGTCATGGGAAGCGTCAGCTTGTCGTCGACCTGCGACAACTGGGAAGGCTTGACGCGAACCCTAGTTTCACCCAGGCCCAGGAAGCCACCGATGTCGGCATGGAAAGCGTTGACTTTGCCATCGCTGCCTTCTTCGATAGCCGCTATTTCACCGATGTCGTTGCCGTCGGACGAATAAATCCTCTTGCCGACCCAGTCCTCGACCTCAGCCTTGGTATAGGTCTTCTCCAACTTGGCATCGTTTGCCGCGGTCGAGCCGGCGCTCTCGCTGGGGCTCATCTGGTCGGCCGATCCCGCTGGGAGAGCGGGCTGGTTTTCTGATGCGGCGGGCGGCTGACCAGCCGTGTCAGGCTGGGTGCCCTGCGCCATTGCGAACGTGCTGCCACCTGCGATCGCCAGTGCCAATATACTTGGACCAATAATGCTTTTCATGGTGTTCTCCAATTCAAGTCGTTTAGGCAGGGCGAAGTTGCCCTGCCCCTGAGCGAAAGAACAACGTGGACGGCAAGCTAGTTCCGGTCGCGGCTAAAAAATTTGCGCGACGGGGGAAATTAAAGGGCGCAGAGCCTTGTGGTGAACAGGTATGCGAGTCACCGGGCTCGAGAGACTTGTGCTTAGTGCTGGTGGTCGCAATTGCCGCATCTGGCCGCAGATAGGATGCGTTTGCGTATCCGGAGGATGAGATCACCGCTTCAATTCGGCGCAGAGGCTACGCACTTGCCGCTGCACGGATGTCATAAGGGCCAGTAAGGAGGTCTGCATATGCGGCAGCTCTAACAACAGCAGGTACAATGGCTATTCACATCACGATGCGTGAGGTTCAAGATGAGAGTGTCCGCAAAACCAATTGGCCGCTATCCGTTCTACCTGCGCCCGTTCTTCTGGAATCAGCGCCGCAAGTATGGCCAAGTGCTGCAGGCCGCTCTCTTGTGGGCGAGGTCTCCGAAACTTTTTATCGGCGTTGCTGTTCTATACGGCATGATTGACCGTCGTTCGTCGCCGATCGATCCGGCTTTGAGATCCCTCGTGACCGTCAGGGTCTCGCAAATCAACGATTGTCCATTTTGTGTCGACATCAATTCGGCAACATTGCTGAAACGCGGCGTCAGCGCGGAAAAAGTCGAAGCTCTTCACGTCTGGCGCGAAAGCCTACTGTTCGATGAGCGCGAGCGGGCGGTGCTAGAGTATACCGAGACGATGACGAGATCGGACCAGAGGGTCGAGGATGCCACTGTGGATCGACTCCGAGCCCACTTCGCCGAGGATGGAATTATCGAGTTGACGGGCCTGATCGGCTTCCAAAACATGTCCAGCAAGTTCAACAGTGCACTCGCCGTACCGTCCCAGGGATTCTGCAAGCTGCCCGGCAGCGCTGATGACAAGACGCGCGCATTGTGAATGAGGAATGGCCATTCACCCGTACGGCGAATTGAAACAGGCGCGACCCAAGAGGTGCGCCTGCAGCATTATTCGACTGGTGGGTGATGGCCGCCCGGCTCAGAACCGGTGCTTGACCCGTCCGCGGATCATCAGGTCTTCTTCACCGGGAATGAGATCGTTGGCCTGTGGTGTCTTATCGGGCGTATCTGCCGCCCCGTAGAGCAGCTCGAGACCGAAATCGAGTTTCGGAAGAACACCAAGGGTGCCAAGACCCGGCAGGAAGACCTTCGCACCCGATTCGCTGGCCGGTGCAGGCGTACTGAAGTCCATTTCGCCAGCCGGTACTGCCGGCTTCGAATTGTCGATCACAATGCCGGGAGCCGGACTGGCAGGCGCGCTACCTGCTCCTTGCTGTTCTTCGAACGCGAAGGCCTGGCTGCTGGCAATCGCCACAGCAACGCACAGACCTGCGAACTTCGTTAACTTCATTGTCTCATCGCCCCGCGATATAATCTTCGACTACCAGCATGCGGTCACGCACGTGCGAAGACAAGGATGTTTCGACGCCGGTTAAGCCCGCATGAACGTTTCTTCAAAGACCTGTGTTCCTGCTGCACTGTGACCCAGTATCCACATGGCAAACTCTTAGGCACCTTCTTTAGAGCGCTTTCACTTTTCATGGACTCGCGGTCGCGCTCAAAGCCTCTGTTTTGTCGCATGTTCGAACCGCATCTGTGATGCTCGCCTTCAGCAAAACCCCGCCTAGACACTCGCCTTCGCGAGGGCAGGCCTTTTGCTGAACATGCTTCTACCCGATAGAAAATGGGGGCGGCACATGCCACCCCCAAATTCATTCTGTAGTCTGCAAGCATCAGAACCTGACGCGGCCACCGCCGACCACGACATCGAAGTCCGAATCAACGCCGGCGCCGTTGTCGATCTCATAGTTCCGGTATGAGATGTACAGGTCCATTGCAGCGGCGTCGACCTTCTGCACCGCACCAAGACCCCAGTACTGCGCAGACGCGTCGTTGTCGTCCTCGAACTCGCCGACCATGCCGAACAATGTCGTCTTGCCGAGAGCCACGTACTTCTGCTCGAGACCGGCGTTAACGTGCCAGAATTCCTCTTCCTTGGCTGCGAATGGATCGTCACGCTGACCGGCGTTTGCGGTTGCGAAAAGACCCGTTGGCATGTGCATGGCCGAGATGCTGCCGTTGACCTGCTCAATCGTCCGATCTGCACCGATGCCGTTACTGCTGTCGGTGTTCTCACCGTAGGCGATGCCGGCTGCGACCTTGAACCCGCCGATTTCACCTGCATAGCGCAGGGCGACGTCCCAGATATCGTCTTCACCCCAGGCGGCGCTGAAAACGAAGCCTGCATACGTTGGAGTGTCGTAACGAACGATATTCTGGCGGTTAAACTCGAAGTTCGCACCGAAGCTCCCAGGACCACCATTTTCCTTGATGATCACCTGCCCGGCCTGAGACGACGTCATCGCGTCGGCGATGAGTTCGTTGGCGACGCTGATTTCAGCGATGCCTGAGTTGGCCGTGTCAGCAAGACCGACGCGGACCTTACCCAATGTGCTGCTCTGGAGGTACCAGTGAGCCTGCCGGAACTCTGGCAGGTCTGGACCTTCGTCGCTAAATGACGACACTCGAGTGGCGTCAGCGGCCTGCCACTGCAGCTCGATGTTATAGCCGGCCGACCATTCCGAATTGATCGATGCTTTGCCCTTGAAGCCGAAACGCGTACCAGAGGTCTGCGGGTCGACGACGTAGACATTGCTTTCGTTGACGTTGGGACCCTCGGCGTCCCAGAACATCACTGCTGTCGTCACCTGACCGTAGATGGTCAGAGAAACTTTGCGGTTGCCCTTGCGGGCAGTCGTTGCTTCGAGTTCTGCAACCCGCTCTTCGAGATCGGCGCAGCAATCGCCACCAAGATCGGCTGCGAGCACGTTCGTTGAGAACAGCCCGGCTACTGCCGTCATGGCGACTAGAGAGATTCTATTCATAAGTCCCCCAAATCCATGGTCAGTTTGACATATTTGAGCCGGAGCACCGCACAGCGCGCACAGCCGGTCACGGGGCGCTCGGGATCGACTGAACGCGCAAATAAATGCGCATACGCCGGGCCGAAGGCACCTACGCCGGACACAACAAACACAAACAAGGGAACTAAGCTGAAACTGGCACCCGAAGGTGCGGCCGCTGAGCCAAACCAAGCGACTCGCGACGTTGACGTGAAGCTAGTCCTACCAGCCGCCGACGCAAATACCCTTGACGGGATTCACCCAGGTTTGACCGCCTAGAGTTGCCCGCACGCCACAAAATCAACTGTGAACAAGGCTTATCGGCACCATTTGTCCACCTGGACTGCCTGCGCGGCAGTCGATGGCGGCACTCCAAGCCAGCCGAAAAAAATTGCAAAGCACCCGAAGCGACGAATCATCCGATATCGTCCGAATGATCCAGTTGCCAAGCCCATTTTCGTCGGCGCCGCCCCCTGCACCTAACCAGCTGGCTGCGGAATTCGTCATCCGAACAGAAAAGGGCCGCTCCGAAGAGCGGCCCCTTGAACTTTTGTCGTTAAACTCGCCAATCAGATCAGAACCTGACGCGGCCACCGCCGACGACGACGTCAAAGTCAGATTCAAGGCCGGCACCGTTATCGGCGTCATAGTGACGATAGGAGATGAAGAGGTCCATCGCCGCGGCGTCGATCTTCTGAACGAAGCCACCGCCGTAGTACTGAGTGGACGCGTCGTTATCGTCTTCGAATTCACCAACCATACCAAAGAGAGTGGACTTGCCGAATGACGACCACTTCTGCTCGATACCGGCGTTAACGTGCCAGAATTCCTCTTCCTTCGCACGGAAGGGGTCGTCGCGCTGGCCGGCCGAACCCGTTGCGAACAAGCCCGTTGCGACGTGCATGATGGACGCACTACCGTTGACTTGCTCGATCGTCCGATCAGCACCGATACCGTTGCTGCTGTCGGTGTTCTCACCGTATGCGATACCTGCTGCCAGCTTGAAGCCGACGAATTCGCCTGCATAACGCAGAGCAACGTCCCAGATGTCGTCTTCACCCCAAGCGGCGCTGAGGATGAAGCCAGCAAATTCCGGCGTGTCGTAGCGAACGATGTTCTGGCGGTTGAACTCGAAGTTAGAACCGAAGCTACCAGGGCCGCCGTTTTCCTTGATGATCACCTGGCCGGCCTGCGAAGACGTCATTGCGTCTGCGATGAGTTCGTTGGCGACGCTGATTTCAGCGATGCCCGAGTTGGCGGTGTCAGCCAGACCCATGCGGAACTTACCGAGGGTCTTGCTCTTCACGTACCAATGCGCCTGACGGAATTCAGGAAGATCCGGGCCTTCATCGCTGGTGGAGGACACTATCGTCGCATCAGCGGCCTGCCACTGCAGTTCGATGTTGTAACCAGCCGACCAGTCGGAGGTGATGTTGGCGCTGCCCTTGAAGCCAAAGCGGGTGCCCGACGTCTGCGGGTCGACAACGTAGGTGTTGCTTTCGTCGACGAATGGACCGTCGGCATCCCAGAACATGACGGCGGTCGTGACCTGACCGTAAATGGTCAGCGAAACCTTGCGGTTGCCCTTGCGAGCCGTCGTGGCTTCGAGCTCGGCTACGCGCTCCTCGAGATCTGCGCAGCAATCGCCGCCCAAATCAGCTGCCTTGGCGGATACGCCGCCCATTGCAAGACCGGCAACCGCAGCAAGTGCGAAAATGCTGGTCGACTTATTGAGTCCCCCGAACATACTGAACTTCTCCTGTTTACTACCCAGCTGGCACCCAAACCCTTACGGACTGAACACCGAGATCAGAATTCCACGTCAGCCTGATCCACAGCAGCACAATGGCCTCCGTCAGTCTGGCTTGGAGACAGTTAGCCTAACCATCGAGCGCCCGTAAACACCAAACGCCATTGTGGCTGCATTCGCGAATCAGACGTGACCCGTGCGCAACAACACGCTGTCAAGTCCGCAGGCCCGATCCGAGTGACCCTCCCATCGCCGCAGAAATAATGTATGCAATTTCAATGTGCTAAACTGACGTTCCGAAAGCTGAAAAAAATTTGCGGCGCGACACCACGATCGCGCCTGGTGGGCTCAAGTCCAGCCTGGAAATCCGTCGTTTTCCACATTGCGCCACGATAATGCCCCACCACCGCTCGAAGTAAGGCGGGGAAAACGCAGCTGGAAAGTTGTCGTCGGCAGGAGCAGAATTACGTCATGGATGAAATTGTCGTCGTTGGTGCTGGACCCGCTGGGTTATGTGCTTGCCTCGCCCTCGCACAGCATGGCGTCGCCAGCAGCATCATTGCCGCTCCTCACCGCCCTGCCGGAGACCGCCCCGACACCCGCACGGCGGCGCTGTTCAACCCTTCAATTCAGCTACTTACCAACCTTGGCGTCTGGGATGCCGTTGCGCCCGACTGCGCCCCCCTTGCGGCCATCCGCCTGATCGACGACACCGGCGGGTTGTTTCGGGCCCCGGAGGTCATATTCGAGGCCAAGGAAATCCGCGAGCGCGTGTTCGGCTTCAATGTTCCGCAAGGTCCGTTGATGGCCGCCCTTCGCCACGCCGCCGACAACGAACCGCTGATCCGTGTTGTCGAGAGCGAAGGGGTGCGCGACTTCAGCTTCGGGGCGCATAGCGTAACGCTGCATCTGGCCGACCAAAGCAGCGTCGAAGCGAAGCTCGTGATTGCAGCCGATGGCCGCAATTCACTGTCCCGGCGGTCGGCTGGAATAGCCGTTGAGGAAAAGCCTTGCGGCCAGACAGCACTCGTCTGCACCTTCACCCACACCCGCGACCATCGTTGCATTTCCACAGAGCTCCACCGGCGCGCCGGCCCCATGACCGTGGTCCCGATGCCGGGCCGGCAATCAAGCCTCGTCTGGGTCGAACGCCCTGAAGTCGTAGAGCGCCTGGGTGCGCTCAGTGACGGCGAATTCTCGCAGACTTTGGAGCGCAATCTCCTTGGCCTGCTCGGAATCGTCACGCGAACGGGCCCGCGCGCCCTCTTTCCGCTCTCGCATATGACCACCCGAACCATGGGCAGGAACCGCGTCGCCTTGATTGGCGAAGCAGCCCACGCCATGCCGCCGATTGGCGCGCAAGGGCTCAACCTGTCGTTTCGCGATTGCGCGGTGATTGCGGAACTTGCCGCAAACGCAAGGCGAACAGGCGATGACCCGGGATCGAAGGCAGTGCTGCAGGCCTACGATCGGGCCCGCCTTGCAGATGCCCGCGAACGCGCCTTTGCCGTTGGATCACTCAACGGGGCGCTGCTGTCGGACTTGGCGCCGGTTCAACTTGTCCGCAGCGCAAGTCTTCACGTCATCAACGCGTTCGCCCCGCTTCGCCGCGCCCTGATGCATCTTGGGATGGCGCCCGCCGCTCCGCTTCCCGTGCTGATGCAGCCGCCCGCTTCGTGAGGCCGGGACGGGCGACAACAGTCCCCTGCCCTCCAATAAATCGATTTCCCCGACTGAGAGCAGTCAGCGATTTGCCGCCCGCCAATTGAGGCTGTAAAGGCTTCGTTCGCACTCGGAACCAGCACGCTGCTGTCGTCCGCGGTCGAACAGAATTCGACCACTCGTCAGGGCGTTTCCCGCCCGCAGTTACAAACCCATGCAAAGCAGGCCATGACGACAGCTGCGCGCCTTCTCGATATCCAATACCGCCTGGAATACTACTTCCTGCGTGCCGTCGTCGCGACCGTTCGCCTGTTTCCCCTGGAGACTTCCGCTGCGGTGTCGGCCTGGACCTGGGCAAGGCTTGCGCCCATCCTCAATCCCAAGCGACATCAGCGCGCGCTCGACAACCTGCGCATTGCATTTCCCGAGAAAACCACCGCCGAACTCAAGGAGATCCGCCGCCGCCACTGGGAAAATCTCGGCCGTGTCATGGCCGAGACGATGCAGATCGACACGATTCTCAAAGACCCCGGTCGCATCAGAATCACGCCGGAAGCCATGTTCAAGCGCTATAGCAGCAAACTCGGGTCCGCCATTGGCATCTCGCTGCATATGGGCAATTGGGAACTGGCGATCTGGCCGTTGACGCATGCCGGCGCAAATCCGGCTGCGATCTACCGCTCGGTGACCAACCCCTACGTTGACCAGTACCTGCGCGACCAGCGCAAGAACCTGTATCCCGGCGGCCTGTTCGGACGCGGCAAGGTCGGCGACCACGGCGACGACCGCAAGACTGCCCGCGTCATCACCGATTTCGTCCGCCGCGGCGGACGCCTCGGCATGGTCTGCGATCTCTACGACCGCACCGGAATTCCGATTCCGTTCTTCGGCGAACCAGCCCGTACCCAGGCGATCGGCGCCATGATCGCGCGGCGCGTTGGCGCGCGTGTCTGGCTGTCGCGCTGCAAGCGCATCGGCACATCCAGCCGGTTCGAGATCGAACTGCGCGAATTGCGCGTTCCCCGGTCGGCCAACCAGTCGGCGGATATTCACTGGGTCATGAAGGAAATGCAGCAGCAGTTCGAGGAATGGATCCGCGATGCGCCCGAGCAATGGATGTGGTCGAACCGCCGCTGGAGCTGACACCGTTTGCAGTTGTTTCGGCCGTGCAACCGCACGCCCCTTAACCGAAAACTAACCTATTGCAGACTCTATTCGAAAGAGGCTCCGGCGGCATATCGCTGCCGAACCGCGTTGCAATCGTATAGCGTCCAAGAGGTTAACCGTCGTGATCCGCATCCTTGTTGCGTCCATTCTCGTATCAGCAGCGGTGGCTGCACTGCCATACGCCGCCTTCGCAAATTACGACCGAGAAGTCGGCGGTCTTGCCGCAATCCATAAACTGGGTGTCGAAGGCGGCCGTCTTTGCATGAGTGACCACCCCCATTTCGGTCAAACCGGCAGCTGGCCGACGCTGCAAGAGGCGAAGGCCTCTGCGGTCAAATCCTGGTCCGGCTTCACCCGCATCGAGTACGGCGACCACTGGGCAGATTTCCGCCGCGCCGCTGATCAGAAGTTCGACTGCAAGCCATCATCCAGCACGCGTGGCGAAGGCTGGACCTGCAACGTCGAAGCGCGACCCTGCAAGCGTTGAGGTCTCGCCACGAGATTTGAAGGCTATCGGTTGCGCAGTTTTGCACACACTCCTGTCCGACAAATATCAATCGTTGTGATGATTTTGCAGCGCCGCCATGCCATTTGCATCGGCGGCGTTTTTTCCCGATGCGATGGTCCTGGGACTCTGCCAGAGTCGGCGTCCTACATTCATAATCCGTCGATTGAAGGACTAAGAGATGACACCTGACAGCAAGCTTGTCATTTCCGCGGCCGCTCTAGCATGCATGGCCATTTTCGTTTAGGCGGTCCACGCTGACGACACCGGAATGGCCAGCATCCACGCCTGGAAGAAAGTCGGCAAAAAGACCTGTTTTACCGACCACACCCACACTGGAACGTCCAGCGGTCAGAAGTCCGAGAAAGCTGCCGTCGCCGCAGCCGTCAAGGATTGGCAGGAGTTTACCGCATTCGAGTACGGCACCGACTGGGCCTACTTCAAGAACGCCCAAGGCTCTGGAAAATCCTGCACCCGGGAAACTTCGGGCTGGAGTTGCACAGTCGAAGCGATGCCCTGCAACCGGCGCTGAGCGAGCTGTTTTCTCTTGCTGGGATGTGTGACCGGTAGATGCGAATGCCCGCGTCAATCGCACCTTGGCTTGGCTGTTCGCCAGCGCGCAAGCCGTGTTGCTGATACCTCCATTGTTCATCCACCGCTTCAGGCCGCTATAGGACGAATTGCCGAAGCGGCTTTGTTGCAAGCGGGAACTCAATTTGGCATGGTCCGCCCGACTCGAGCGCCTCTCGGCGCCCGGGACGGCTGTGCTGCGAAAACGCGCACAGCCGCATTTACCCGCCATCAACTCCTTCCGGGAGGGACCAGGTCCATGAACGAGATACTCTGGGGGATCATCGCTTGCGGTGCTCTCTCGATACTCTACGCCGCCTACACCATCCAAAGCGTCATGTCGGCGAATGCCGGCAGCGCACGGATGCAGGAAATCGCCGGTGCCATCCGTGAGGGTGCCCAAGCCTACCTCAATCGCCAGTATACGACGATCGCCATGGTTGGCGCGGTCATCTTCGTTCTCGCCTGGGTCTTGCTCGGCGGCCTTGTTGCTCTCGGTTTCCTCGTCGGCGCTGTGCTCTCGGGTGCTGCCGGCTACATCGGCATGTACGTCTCCGTGCGCGCCAACGTCCGCACCGCGCAGGCCTCATCCCAGTCGCTCGCCGCCGGCCTCGACATCGCCTTCAAGTCCGGCGCCGTCACCGGGATGCTGGTTGCCGGTCTCGCGCTACTCGGTGTCTCGGTCTACTACTTCCTCCTAACCGGCTCGCTTGGCCTTTCGCCATCCTCGCGCACCGTCATCGATGCACTGGTGGCGCTGGGCTTCGGTGCCTCCCTGATATCCATTTTCGCTCGTCTAGGCGGCGGCATCTTCACCAAGGGTGCTGACGTCGGCGGCGACCTCGTCGGCAAGGTCGAAGCCGGGATCCCCGAGGACGATCCGCGCAACCCGGCAACGATTGCCGACAACGTTGGCGACAACGTCGGCGATTGCGCCGGCATGGCCGCCGACCTGTTCGAAACCTATGCCGTGACGGTCGTTGCGACCATGGTTCTGGCGTCGATCTTCTTCCTCGACCAACCCGAACTCCCTGCACTCATGGTCTATCCGCTGGCCATCGGCGCAGTTTGCCTCGTGACCTCGATCATCGGCACATTCTTCGTTAAACTCGGGTCCAATAACTCGATCATGGGCGCGCTCTATCGCGGGCTGATCGCCACCGGCGTTTTTACCGTCGCGGGCCTGGCACTTGCCAACTACGTCATCTTCGGGGACCGCGACAACGGCTTCGGCGTCATTGCGACCACGACAACCGGCGTCGAAATCACCGGCCTGAACCTGTTCTTCTGCGGTCTTGTCGGCCTCGGTGTGACAGGGGCTATCGTCTGGATCACAGAGTATTACACCGGTATCGGCTTCCGCCCGGTGCGCTCCATCTCGCAAGCCTCCGTCACCGGCCACGGCACCAACGTCATCCAGGGTCTTGCCGTCTCGCTTGAGTCGACCGCCCTGCCAACTTTCGTGATCGTCGCCGGCATCCTCGCCACATTTAATCTCGCCGGTCTCTTCGGGACCGCGATCGCCACGACCACCATGCTCGGCCTCGCCGGCATGATCGTCGCCCTCGACGCTTTTGGTCCCGTCACCGACAACGCCGGCGGCATCGCCGAAATGGCCGGGCTCCCCAGTGAAGTCCGCAAATCGACCGATGCTCTCGACGCCGTCGGCAACACGACCAAGGCCGTCACCAAGGGTTACGCCATCGGCTCGGCCGGTCTGGGTGCGCTGGTGCTGTTTGCCGCCTTCAACTACGACCTCAAGTACTTCGCCGCGAACCCGGACAAGTTCCCCTACTTCAGGGACGTGCAGATCGACTTCGGCCTCGATAATCCTTACGTCGTGGTCGGCCTGCTGCTCGGCGGCCTCATTCCCTACCTGTTCAGCGGCATGGCGATGACGGCTGTGGGTCGCGCCGGTAGCGCCATCGTCGAGGAAGTCCGCCGTCAGTTCCGCGAGAAGCCCGGCATCATGGAAGGCAAGGACCGCCCCGACTATGCGGCGGCTGTCGACCTGCTGACGAAAGCTGCGATCAAGGAAATGATCCTTCCTTCGCTGTTGCCGGTGCTATCTCCGATCGTGCTGTTTTTCGTGATCAGCGCCATCGGCGGCAAGGGTGCTGCATTCTCCGCAGTCGGCGCCATGCTGCTCGGCGTTATAGTGACGGGCCTCTTCGTCGCTATCTCGATGACGTCGGGCGGCGGTGCCTGGGACAACGCCAAGAAATCCTTCGAAGACGGCTTCGTCGACAAGGACGGCAACAAGCACATGAAGGGATCGGAAGCCCACAAGGCCTCGGTGACCGGCGACACCGTCGGCGATCCCTACAAGGACACCGCGGGTCCCGCCGTCAACCCGGCCATCAAGATCACCAACATCGTCGCGTTGCTGCTGCTGGCCGTGCTTGCGCACCAGTAAGCTGACAAGGATTGATAGCCCAAATGACGAAAAGGCCCCGCGTGAGCGGGGCCTTTTTTCATGCGATTGCCGCTGTAAAGAGCAAAAAAACTACCCGTCGCCAAAGATCTGCTTGGTGCCGAGATTGCGGAACAGCTGCTTCAGGAGGCCATCTTCGTTGCCGCCGGGCGCCGGCGTCGTGCGCGAGATGAAGTCGAACACCTTGCCGTCCTGCATGCCGTAATTGGCAATCCGCTCCACAGTACCGAGCGGGTTGAAGTAGACGGCCACGATCTGCCGGTCGACTTCGGTCGGCTTGAAGAACGCTGCCTGCTTGGCCATACTGGAGATGTAGTAATAGATATCGCCGCCCGTCGCGCTTGCCGTCGTGGTTGTGGAAGGCGTACCCAGCGTCAACTTGACCTGCTCGCGGCTCATTCCAGGTTGGATCTGCTGAAGATCGCCCTGACTGAAATGCTGACCGTGTTTAAGAACTTGCTCGCTGCAGCCGGCCGCCAGTAGCATGGCGGCGCCGACGAGGCCAACCCAACGAAGAGTTGCCGCGCGCCCGCTCGACCTGCCCAGCGACCCCTCAGGGCCCCCGTGAAGATCGGGACGTTCATTGCCGACTTGTCTGTCTGCCCGCAGCATCTTGATCTGATCCCGGTCCGAATCGCTTGACGTTGAGCCGAATGTGTCCGCTTAACCCGCTTGAAGGCAAACGACAAACATAGCAAATCCACCGAACTGTGCCCAATCCGGTGGCAGTTGACGCAATAAAGCGCCTCGGAGGCAAGAAAATGTTCGCCTGGATCAAACAGCGCAAAAACCATCGTCGTGTTGCGGAAGACCTCTATGGCCGGATCGTGGCGCAGGCCCGCACGCCGGAGTTTTATGACAAACTGGGCATCGAGGACAGCCTGGAAGGTCGCTACGAAATGGTTGTCGCACATCTCGTCCTGGTGATCGAGCGCCTGCGCGCGGACGGCGACATGCACCGGGAGCTTGCCCGCACACTGGTCGAACGTTTCGTGACCGATATGGACGATTCCATGCGGGAACTGGGGATCGGCGACACCGGTGTGCCCAAGAAGGTGAAGCGGGCAGCCGCCGGACTGGTCGAGCGCACGGCCCGTTACCGGGAAGCGCTCGCGGCGGGGCCAGCGGCCATCGCCCAGGCGATCAGGACCAACATTGAAGATAGTGAAGATCAAGATGCGTGCGGGAGTGCGCGCGACACAGATCATATCTTCGCCGCCTACTTGTCCGCGTCCGCGAAGTCCCTTGCCGGACTATCCCTCGAAGATATGCTGTCGGAAAAGCCACTCTTTGCGCCACTCGAAGTCGCACTCCGCAGCCAACATTGAGCGATTATTCAAGAGCGATTGCCGAACGATGGAGATATCGCCATGAGCGCGTTGAACCGCTGGTTTCACAAGGTCCATGAAATACCGCGCACCGGCATCAAGCAGCACCGCGAAGCCTCTCCCGAACTGTGCGCCGAAATCGCAAGGGAGCTTGACGTTCCCGGCTGCCATCAACTGATCGCCGATTACCGCATACACAACGCCGGCGGGGGCCGCTTCGAAATGAGCGGATACGTCAGGGCGAAATTTACCCGCACGTGCGTCGTAACCCTGGAGCTCATCGAGGAAACCGTCGAGGAACCGCTCGATTGCGCTTTCGTTCCCCCTGATCTGCTGCCCGCCAGCCAAGCCGATGAAGAAGAAGCCCTATCCCTCGAGGATCTGGAGCCGATCCGCCACGATAAAATCGAAGCCGGGCGCATCATTTACGAGACCATCGCCGCCAGCATTGACCCCTATCCGCGCGCCCCCGATGCCGCGCTCGATACGCCGTGCGAACCGGCAGCCGACGACGATCAAAACCCGCATCCGTTCGCAGCGCTCGCCAGACTGAAAGACTCCGATGCCGATCCCGCCTGACAAACCTGTTGTTTCCCGCCCCTGATCGGCTATGTTCCCAGCCGCCCCGGGGGCACCACCCTGCGCGCGTGAAAAATCGCCGATGATCAAGCTTCGCACGTCCCCACTAATAAAACTTTCGAGAGGCCAGGAAACCGCATGGTAGCGCAGCGGACGATCGCGCTTGACGCAATGGGCGGTGACCACGGCCCAGGTATCGTCGTGCCCGGAGCCGCCATTTCGCGCACCCGGCATCCGGCCATGAATTTCATTTTCTACGGCGACAAGGCCGCAATTTCCGCCCAGCTCGAGAACCATGCGGAACTCGCCGCCTCAAGCCGCGTCGTCCACACCGACATCGTCATCGCCATGGATGCCAAGCCGAGCCAGGCTCTGCGCCGCGGCAAGGGTTCCAGCATGTGGGAAGCCATCCAGGCGGTGAAAAACGGCGAGGCCCATGTTGCCGTTTCTGCGGGCAACACCGGCGCACTTATGGCCATGTCGAAGCTCATCCTTCGGCCGATGGCGGCGATCGAGCGGCCGGCGATTGCGGCATTGTGGCCGACCATCAATTCGGAATCGATCGTCCTCGACGTCGGCGCCAACATCGGCGCCGATGCCCGCCAGCTTTGTGATTTCGCCCTCATGGGCGCGGCCATGGCGCGGGTGCTCTTCCACCTCGAGAACCCGAGCGTCGGCCTCCTCAATGTCGGCGTCGAGGAAATAAAGGGTGACGAAGAGGTGCGCCAAGCGCATGCGTGGCTCAAACAGACCATCGGCCTGCCCCTAGATTACCGCGGCTTCATCGAAGGCGACCAGATTGGTCAGGGCGTCGTCGACGTCGTCGTCGTTGAAGGTTTCGCCGGCAACATCGCGTTGAAGACTGCCGAAGGCACTGCCCGGCAGATCGGACAATACCTGAAGGACGCCATGAGCCGCACCTTGTTGGCGAAAGCCGGCGCACTGCTGGCTCGTGGCGGATTCAAGGTGCTTCGTCACAAAATGGATCCGCGCCGGGTCAATGGTGGAACTTTTCTCGGGCTCAACGGAATCGCCATAAAAAGCCACGGCGGCACGGATCCGCTGGGCTTTGCCAGTGCCGTTGATCTCGGCTACGAGATGGCGCAAACCGGTCTCATCGAACGTCTTGCGGCCGATCTTGAGGCGTTCCATCATCGTATTGGGCAAAACGCCGCAGAATAAGCCGGCACGGTAGATTATGGAGTGCGAAGCTCTTGCATTTGCGCCAGCTGCCTGATTGATGGGCGCACTCTTTAAGCAGCGCCCAACGCGGTGCTGCGGCCGGCGGCGGTTGGCAGCACCGGCTCATCTCCAGCCGGCTTCGCCGGTCAAAAACTCAAAGAGGACGAAGTGGCAGTCATTCGCTCGATGATCAGAGGCGTCGGAGGTTATGTTCCCGCAAAGGTCATGACCAACCATGACCTTGCGAAATTCCTCGACACCAGCAATGAGTGGATCGTCGAGCGCACCGGGATTCAACAGCGCCACATCGCCGCCGAGGGTGAGACGACCGCCGATCTTGGGGCCGCCGCTGCGCGTCAGGCGCTTATCCGCTCGGGCATCGACCCCGTCGACATCGATCTCATCATCTGCGCCACCGCAACTCCCAACCGCACCTTCCCCTCGACCGCGGTGCACATCCAGAACCTTCTAGGCGTCACCAAGGGCGCCGCTTTCGACATCCAGGCCGTGTGTTCCGGTTTCATCTTCGCGATGGCCTGCGCCGACAACTTCCTGAAAGCCGGTCAGTCGCGGCGCGCCCTCGTCGTCGGCGCGGAAACGTTTTCACGAATTCTCGACTGGGAGGACCGCGGCACGTGCGTCCTGTTTGGAGACGGCGCGGGAGCGGTCGTACTCGAAGCCCAGCCGCAGCACGGCGACCGCAACGACCGCGGCATCATCTCGACGCGCCTGCGTTCCGATGGTCGCTTTGAGGATCTCCTCTACGTCGACGGCGGCCCGTCGACGACCAAGACCGTCGGCCACCTGCGCATGAACGGGCGGGAGGTTTTCCGCCATGCCGTACAAAAGATTTCGGGCGTCATCGAAGAGACGCTGCTTGCGACGGGATATGCTGCCGACGAGATCGATCTGTTCGTGCCCCATCAGGCCAACAAACGCATTCTCGACGGCATCGCCAAGAAGCTGAATGTTCCCGCAGAGCGCATCGTCATTACTCTCGACAAGCACGGCAACACGTCGGCTGCCTCGATCCCGCTGGCCCTCAATCACGCCTTCGAGCACCACCGCATCAGCGAAGGCAAGCTCGTCCTCATGGAAGCGATGGGCGGCGGGCTGACATGGGGCGCCCTGCTTGCACGCTGGTAATAGACCGCAATAGCCGCCATCATCGGCGAATCCGGGTCCAGCACCGAAACCCGCAATGGCATCTCTACTACACCGAATTCTCGCGCAATATCAGGCGCTTGCAGAAAACAGCCATTGACCGCGCTGCGCTTCCGATCTAGCATCCTCGACGATTGGTAGTGCTGGGGAGGCCAACCCATGACAGTAAAGACTTTAACGCGAGCCGATCTGGCGGAAGCCGTCGTGCGCCAGGTCGGGTTACCACGCAACGAGTCGCAAGAACTCGTCGAACTCGTTCTCAAGGAAATTTCAAACTGCCTGGCAAGCGGCGAACCGGTGAAACTCTCTTCATTCGGCTCCTTCGGCATTCGTGAAAAGGGCGAGCGCGTCGGGCGCAATCCGAAGACCGGAAAGGAGGTGCCGATCACCCCGCGCAAGGTTTTGGTGTTCCGGCCAAGCAACATTATGAAAGACCGTATAAATACCGGCATGCAGCGCCCCAAGGCCGCTGAATAACCTCACATTGAGCACCCGACTTTTCATCGAATGACTGTTGCTGCGCCGATATGAGCGCGGCAGGATGGCTTCTGCCGCTTCGCCGCCCCGATTTTAAAATATTTCTGAGGAATACTTTCCAACCCCTTGTTCATGGTGGGTTTGATCGTGGTTTAATCTGACGAGGTTGTTGCTTGAGTCGTACTTGCCCGCGAACACTTGGCATGCCGCTTTCGCGACCGGCCGCGCGCCTCCGGCGGGGCGATGCCGTACGGCGTCATGGCCCGGAATTCAGGTCGGTCGGCGCGTATAAGCGGGCTACTCAAACAACCGCAAACTCCAATGCCCAGGCAGGAAGCAACATGAGCAAGGCACCCACGGCCTTCCGCACGATCAGCGAAGTTTCCGACGAACTCGATGTGCCCAAGCATGTGCTGCGGTTCTGGGAGATGAAGTTCCCCCAGATCAAACCGATGAAACGCGGCGGCGGCCGCCGCTATTACCGACCCGAGGACATGGCGCTGCTGAAGGGCATTTGCCACCTGCTGCACGCCGAGGCCTACACCATAAAGGGCGTTCAAAAGATCTTGCGCGAACGTGGCGTCGACACGGTCAAGGAAATGGGTGAGCGCAAGCCGGGCAAAAAGACCGGCGCCAAATCCCGCACGGCCGCAAAGGCTGCCGCTGGGAGGGCTGCGGCGCGCCCAGCCCCCGCAAAGGCCACGGCAGGAAAAACCGGCGAAGGAATCGGCAAACCGACTGCTTCCAAGGCCCCTTTGCGCGCGCGCAAGGAACCTGCGGCCCGCGATGCGGAAGGCTCGATCGTGGATGCCATCAACCGCGCCATCAATGAGTTGCAGGCCTGCCGTTCGGCGCTGCTCGGTACACCGCCTGCCAAGCGCGGCCGCGCGCGCGCTTCCGGCTAAGGCTGATGGCCGAATCCATATCCGACCCGGATCTCGCCATTGCCGATTCCGCCAGATCCCTTGTTGCTCCTGTTACGACAGACATTGACCCTGGCCTGTGAAACAGGCAAAACAGGTTTCCTGCATCGCGGGATGATCGGAGCGTAGCGCAGCCTGGTTAGCGCACCAGTCTGGGGGACTGGGGGTCGGGAGTTCAAATCTCCCCGCTCCGACCAAATTTTTTCTTGCTTGTCAGAGAGTCGCTATCATCAGCCTCTGCCGGGCGTACCTGCCGTTGAGCGTGATACCAGCACGGACGACATAGTCGAAGGGACGCCCCGCAACAGAGCGAGGGTTTAAAGTTCTGGAAGAAGCACAAATCGCCTGAGGATCAAGTCAACGCTGACACCGACGCAATACTGAAGGTGCTTGGCCCAACGTGGCTCAAGTTCCATGAGCAATTGCCGGTCGCTCCCAACGCCCCGCTGGCCGAGCGCATTGATGCTTTCTCGGTCGTGGCGTTCCGGGGCATGTTCGAGAACTACCCTTCAAGCAAGTCGGCACCGATTGGCGCGCTCTGGATGATGATTTTTACTGCCATCCTGGAAAGCAAGACGCATCCGGCAGCCGAAGTGGACACGGCCGTTGCCACGCTGGAAGCGAAGTACGCGGGCGGTTAGCCGCCGCGACGCTTCTTCTCGCTCGGGCTAAAATAGCCGATCAGCGCCTGCCACTCGGCGTGATTGGGCTTGCGATATTCCAAGTGCTCCTTCGAGATGGAGCGATAGAGCTTCTTAGCGGCAATCTTTCCGTCTTTATCACCGGCTCTACGACAGCGTTGCGCCGCGTTGCGGGGTCCCGATACTGGCTATAAACCTCAACCGACGGCCAGCCATGGGCTTCAGCGCGCTGAGCTTTGGTCCAGCCCGTACGACGTTTCATTTCTTCCGAGTCGGGAGTGGTTTTCATCCCGCCAGCCTCTCCGACAGCTCTTACCGAGAAATTAACTCTACCGGGAGCCAGCTCCGCAGGATCGGCACCTCGGCGTCATCTCGGGGTAGCTCTCCCCGTCGCACGCAACCGCAGACATGGCGAGAGAGGCGATTGAAACCAGTCTGCAAATTGACCTTTGCAGACGTGTGTGGCTTGCGGTCAATCAACCTCGTCGGCCGAATCCGCGTTCAAAGCTCCATAGTTCTCGAAGCCGATCTTTTTCAGCAGGTCGATCTGGGTTTCGAGGAAGTCGATGTGCCCCTCCTCGTCCGCGAGTAACTCCTCGAAGAGCGCCATCGAGACATAGTCTTCCTTCGAGCGGCAGAGTTCCCTACCCTTCATGTAATGCTCCCTGGCGACGCACTCGCCCTTCAGGTCGCAATCGAGCACTTCGCCGACGTTCTGCCCGATCATCAGTGGGGCGACGTGCTGAAGATTGGGATGGCCTTCAAGGAAGATGATCCGCGCGACAATCTTGTCGGCGTGCTGCATTTCCTCGATCGATTCCGCGCGCTCCTTCTTGGCAAGCTTGGTGAAGCCCCAGTCTTCGAGCAGACGGTAGTGGAGCCAGTACTGGTTGACTGCGCCAAGCTCCAGTTTCAGAGCCTCGTTCAAGGCGTCGATGACCGCCTGATCACCTTTCATGGGATTTCCTCCTTGGTCACCGTGGGGGGTTTTTCGTACTACGAGCACCGGCAATCAGTTTGCGAAAGTACGGTCAGTATGGCCCCGGCAATCAAGCTTCACAAGGATCTTTGCTTGTCACGACATCGCCTTCGAGCCTGGCTTTTGCGGCGCTGCGCTCATCGCTCCGGCGCTTTCGATCCTTCGCGTTGGCGCAGGCGCAAGGACAGACGAGTCCCTTAGCCTCCAGAGCCTCGAGCTTCTCATAGATGATGTGCACGGCAAGCGGCGCGCAGCCGCAGCAGTCCAGCCGCTTCTGGAGGTGACGCCAGACGACGCCGGGGGTCGGAAGGGGGGCATTCTCTTCGATCATGATTTCGAGCAAGGCAAGCTCAATGTCATGATCGGTGACCCGCGCGCAGGAACAAACGATCACGATAGTTCCCCCATCAGTGCGGCAGCATCGGCGACGGATCGACGTATGCGTTGGCGTTGACGATCCATCGCGGCGATATCACGTATTGCTGGCTGCGCAGCGTTATGGCGAACGTGTCTGCGTGATGCAGGACGTCATCCAGTAAGGCCGTTTCCACGAGTGCAAACGCACAAGCCCGCATGGCGGGGCATGTGTTGTGCTGGCTGGCAGCGACCATTGAGACCGCCAAAACCTCGTCGCGGCAGAAGCCGCACTGTCCGGCCGCCCCGACTTCAACCTTGCGCCGGCTGCAGCAGTTCACCGACTTCGCGAAGGCAGCCAAGCACCCGACAACGACGCGGGCCGAAGCCGGGCTCATCGTGTTGGAATAGAGTCTCCATACGCGCTCCCAGCAGCCAACGTCGCCGGTTTGATAACCGGCAATCCAGCCGCGAAAACCGTGGCCGACGAGGATCTCGGAGACAGACGGCTCTGAAGTCGGGCGTTCGCCGGACGTGTCTGCTCCCGGCACGCTGTGAGCCGTAGTATTCATGGTCATGTTAACTCCAATCGAAGGGGTTCAAAGCCCCGACATCGGACTCGGATCATTGCTTGACCCTTGCAGCATAAAAATCGCAGAGCAGCCGACAAGTCAATTAGCAAAAAGGCATCAACCACTTCAAATCGCACACCTTTTAATTAGAATAATCCCAAACTATCGCCCCTTCGCATCAGGCGGCGCTTCCAAAGCAGGAGCAATGTTCACTCCTGCAGTTCTTGAACTCGCTCTGACCGACTTGTGGTGCTACCTCCAGTGTGCAACCGAGAATTCTTGCAGACATCACGTTTGCGGAGGCGACCTGCAATCAGGCGAAATTGAGATAAATGCGACTCATGTCAACGTTTTCTCGAATTAGATATCACCATGATTAAATCCGACGTCCAATTGATGTGCATCAATGCCAATCGCGGTTCGATTTCCGTTCAGTATGCACTCCACTGAACAAGCGAGTCCCATTATGTCCTCGTCGACCCTGCCTCCTGCCGAACTATTTCCCTTCTCTCAATCGAAAGCCCGCAGTCTTTAGAGATCGCTGGCGAGCCTTACATTGGCCTGTTTGATTTTCACCGGCTTCAGCGAGATGCCAAGCGCGGAGGAAAAGGGACTCAGTCCAGGCGAGGGTTTCGTGACCCGCTTCTCAGGGGCGACCGGCGCGGGTGCCGCCACCGCAATCGACCCGGACGGGACGGTCGGGAGCATCGTCGATCTTCGCAGTCCAGGCCAGCCGCCGCAGGGTCAGCATTGGCTTAATGAACCGCAGCGAAATCCCGTCACTGCCGCGCAGGTCGGACAGATTTTCGGCGTTGCGCTGGACGATGCCGGAGCCCCTAACATCTATGTTACCTCAACGTCCGCTTTCGGGCTGCATCGCGCCGCGAGTGGCGGCGGCTGGATGGACGGCATGTGGGGAGAAAGCGGCGGTCCTGGGACCGTTTACACGCTCAGCGCGGCCAACGACTACAAACCTGAGATCTTTGCGACCATCAGGCTCGGCAGCCGCGACAATACCGGCGCGGCACTCGGCAACATCGCCTATGATCGCTGGAACAAACAACTATTCGTCTCAGATCTTGAGACGGGCAGATCTCGAAGCGTAACAACGGCGGCTTTCCACTGGGCAAGGTTGCCGACATCATCCGCAATGGGGGCCAGGTCGCAGGTCATGGGTCGCGCGACATGCCCGCATGGGGGGAAGCGTTTCGCGATCACGAAGAGCCGGTCATGGTCAGTGCATTGATTTTTGAACTGGCGCTTTATCTGGAGAGCATCCAGGAGAAGTAACGAGCCAGCAACGCATCGGGTTCTAACGCTGGAAATGGCATGCAGGTCCTCGCTTGCGCACATGACGAATTCTGTCATCGTGGATGTCGCAGGCGCACTTGGAAGGGACCCGCGTCGGGAGAGACGCGGGTCAACGTGGGCGAAGTTAACTGGGCAAGCGGAGCTGATGGCAGGCCTTCACTACTGGACTGCGCTGCAGGCGGCGCTGTGCGGCTTTCTTCTGACTGCTGCGGTCATGGCCGCGGCAGAAGACGGAGCAGCGGTAGTGAACCTGGAAAACGGGCGGGCAATCGCCCAGGCCAATTGCGCGGAATGCCACGCCATTGCCAGAGACGATCAAATTCCCACCAGAGCCAATGCCGATACGGCGTTTCGGGATCTTCATCGCAGATTCCCGATCAACATGCTTACCGATGCAGCCAAAACCGGAACCATCGAAGGCCACGATGAGATGGCAGGCTTCGATTTCTCCCTCAACGATGTTCGGGACCTGCTTGGCTACATCGACAGCCTGGCGCCGGAACAGGCAGGCAGGTACCTGGGCGGCTAACACGAGAAGGTCCTGGAGCGCCTGTCTCCGCAACTTCAACCTGTTTGGTTCCGTCCTCTCGGATTTCGAAAAGCGTTTCGACCGCTCTCTTCGGTGCAGCGGCTCTAGAGGATCGCTTCGCCGCCGTCCAAGCACCAGAGGAGGCGGAACCCGTGTGTGACAATCCGGCAGGCCGTGAACCCCCGTCCACTCCAGTGGACTTGTCAGGCCATGAGTCCCTTGAGGAGCCGTCGACAGCTCTCAACAGAGATTTATGGCGGAACGGTTACACGAGCGAGCGCTTGACGCCCGGTTTGAAACCCAGATAGCTGAAACATGGATGAGAACGAGTTCACAGCTTGTGTTGAAGCCGCCTTGCTGGATCTGCCGACACAATTTCGGGAGGCTTGTCAGGGAGTGTCCATCGTAGCGTCGACACTGCCCGACGAAGACACGCTGAAAGCGCTTTATCTGTCGGAGCCGCTTGAGCTCCTGGGGCTCTACCACGGCGTCAGCCTTACTCGGAGAAGCATCTACGATCTTCCCACTCGTCCCGACACGATACTGATCTATAGGCTACCGATCCTGGAATACGCGAAGTCGAATGGCATGCCTGTGAGGGATGTCGTTCGCCATGTCCTCGTACACGAAATCGGCCACCATTTTGGGTTTTCGGACGAAGACATGGAAGCGATCGAACGCGGTCCGGGTACCGACTGACACCGCGACTCTTTCGGCCAGGGCCTATTCCGGCCTGGCTATCGCTTCCATCGCGCGGAGCGACCTCTTCTTCAAAATGGGTCAACAAGATCGGGTTGAAACGGATCTCAACCGTGCAGGTGAAAGACCTTATTCATGATCTTCCACTGACCATCGAACTTTAAAAGTGTAAACATATCTGTGAACCGGTAGCCGGTCCAATCATCGCTTTCAAGCCGAACAGTGGCGATCGTCTCGGTTACGTCAACGCTTGTGATACGGGATTGAATATCCGGGGCTGGTCCGTTTTGGTCATTCCACTCGTAGAGCTTCTGGATCGGTCCAGCGAACAAATCTGGACCCACGTATCCGAAAATCGTCGCATCCTCGTGGAATGCCGGCTTCATCTCCGCACCTTTGCCGGACTTGGCGCCGTTGATGTAGTGCTGGATAACCGACACTATGGCATCGTACTCCTGGACGTCCGTTGGCTTCTCAGTCATTGACGCTGATCCTTCAGTTTGGGAGATCAAAAGCTTAGTGTAATAAGGCAGATCGAGGTAGATAAACCGCTTCGCGACCCTCGATCGCAATAGCGATCCCCTTTAACAGGCTGTTGAACTTATCGACTGCTGACCTGGTCGTTCGACTCTCCAATGTATTGCTGCACTTCGTCGAGCACGAGTAGCGCGCAAGGACATACGACCATCACGCCCCGCAAGATGTAGCACCTCCTTCGTCACGCGAAGGAAGTCGTCGGTCGTGATGTCAGAGGTCTGCGGTGGAAACTGCGCCTTGAGCAACTGCTTCGGCCTCGCTTGCGGCGAACTGGCTGTCGCATGCCATGTCCGCCCGCGCAATAGGACCGCTGACATAGAGGTTGTTGAGTTCCCGTTCGAATGACTTCCCGCCGGCTTCGATCGCTGCCCTGACGTTATCGAACACTCCCTCCGACTGGAGCCAAAGACTGAAACGAGCTTGGGGGTACTGCTCGGGAAGCCCGACGGCACGGAGCAATATCGCAAGAATGGTTAGACGGACATTATCCGTCGTGCCGCTGGGGAGCGCGCCAGCGGCGGCAATCAGGCCGCCGGCCCGATTGCCGATAACCGGAACATGCCCATGCCAAAAGCCACGCGCAATGGCACCCCGGACCGGCATTAACCAGTCGAGTGATTGCGCGGGATTTGCTGTGATTTATTGGGATCGAGAATAAATTCGCAGATCACGCGGATCCTGCAAGGCAACTCGACCACTCGATGCGTAATACTGCTATGCTGCTCGGCGCGAAAAGCGGTCGCGACCTGATGATCGCAGGTACCGCCTTCCTGACGCTGGTGAAGGGGACTGATCGTTTCAGCCGGAACGACCTCCATGATGCCATGAAGGAAGCGACCGGCTTCTATAAAAAGAGCGACGCCAATAATTTTTCGAAGACGCTTCAGTCGCTTGTGAAGTCCGGCGTACTTAGGGAGAGCCACGACGGAAACTATGCGTTGACGCCAAGTTGGCGCCAAGACCTGGAGACCCGGTTTGCTGAAGCCGGATGATCTGAGGACGTGGCTCCATCAGAAAAACCTGCGGCAGCTAGACAAGCTTCTGCTGGTTCTGGCGACCTTCGATGCCCCTTGCGCAGTAAAGGACATACGAAGCCGAGCCCTCGAAGGAGGGCTGCGCATCAAGGACAGTTGGAATCCCTCGGGTACACTCAGTAAGTCGAACGGTCTGGCCATCCATGACGGCAACGGCTGGACGCTCACCGAGGTCGGCAAGCAGCACCTGCGCAACCTCGGAGTGCAACAGCTGAGCCCTGCTGCCATTCAGGTGGCTAATGACCTACGGGCCGAACTGCCTTCAATTGCCGATCCGGACACGCGTGCATTCGCAGAAGAGGCGATCAAGTGCTATGAGGCGGAACTCTACCGTTCTGCAATCGTCATGTCTTGGTTAGCGGCGGTCGACGTTCTGCAAAAGCACGTCGTGGCATATCATCTGACGGCGTTTAATTCGGCAGCCTTGGCTGCAGATGTTCGTTGGAAACCGGCGAAGACCGCCGATGACCTCGGGCGGATGAAGGAAGGGGATTTCCTCGACCGCTTGGTAAACATCTCCGTACTACAGAAGAACGTTAAAACAGAGCTGAGGAACTGTCTCGACCGTCGCAACGGATGCGGTCACCCTAATTCATTGAAGCTCGGTACGAACACGGTCGCACACCACTTGGAGGTCTTGCTCCTAAACGTTTTTAAAGTGTTCTGAGGCAACTACGCAGCCCTAAGGCAGCCCTTGCACCCCGCAGGGACCAACCTGTAATCACGCTAAGTCATTGAAATTATTGGTGCCCCCGGAGAGACTTGAACTCCCGACCCCCTGATTACAAATTTCGAGTTCTTAGGTTCTCCCGGTTTCCTCCGATTTCCTCCCCCTGCATTACTGACTGTTTTTTATACGTTTTTTCGCCAGTGGCTTCCTGATGCTTCTTGTAGCTTCCTCTCTGCGTGCTTACTATGTGCTTACTGGAAGCTCTAGTAAGCACGGGGAGCGCAGATGGCCAAGGGGCGGATTTCGAAGGCTTCGGTTGAGGCCATTGCCGCTGCCGACCACGACACATACTTGTGGGACGACAAGCTGCCAGGCTACGGCGTCAAGGTTACGCCGGCCGGCAAGCGCGTTTATCTGGCCCAATATCGTGTCGGAGGCCGAAAGGGCAGAACGAGACGGATCACGATTGGCCAGCATGGATTAAAGACCGAGCACGAAGCCCGCAAAGAAGCCAAGATCCTGTTGGGAGAGGCACAGGCAGGCAGCGACCCGGCTTTTCAGCGTGACAAGGTCCGGGCTGCCGAGACCTTCGGGAATTCGATTGACAAATTTCTTTGCGAATATGCCGATGCCAAGCTCAAGCAGAAGACTGCCATCGAATATCGTCGCGTTATCAAGTTGCATCTGCCCAGCGCGCTCCGGAACCGGCTGGTGACGGACATCAGCCGTGCTAACATTTCTCGTCTGCATTACGAAATGAAGCAGCACCCCTATCAAGCGAACCGGTTCCTCTCAGTCCTCTCCAAGTTCTTTAATTGGTGCGAGTCGCTGGGCCTTCGACCGGACAACTCAAACCCCTGCAGGCATGTGCAGAAGTTCGCCGAAAAGGGGCGAGAGCGCTTTCTGTCCGCTGATGAGCTGGCTCGCTTGGGGGCGGTTTTGGAACAGGCTGAAACCGATGGTCTGCCTTGGCAGGTCGATGAATCGCGGCCAACCGCAAAACATCTCGTGCCGGCCGAACAGCGCTTCACGGTCAGCTCTCCCTTCGTCGTGGCTGCTATCCGGCTCTTTGCGCTGACGGGAGCGCGGCTATCGGAGATGCTCGAACTCGAATGGTCGATGGTCGACCTTGAACGTCAGCACTTGAGGCTTTCCGATTCAAAGACTGGCCGCAAAAGCATCTATCTCAATCCGCCGGCCGTTGAAGTGCTGGCGAACCTCCCTAGACTGGCAGGCAACCCATATGTGATCTGCGGCGAGAAGCCGGGCGCTCATCTCGTGAATCTGCAGAAGCCTTGGCGGCGCATCCGCAAAGCTGCCGGACTCGATGACGTCCGCCTTCACGACTTACGGCATACTTTTGCGTCCTGGGGCGCTATCGACGGCCTGCCGCTACAGATGATCCAGGGGCTCCTCAGCCATTCTAATATGCAAACCACGCAACGCTATGCGCACTTGTCGGCCGATCCGCTGAGAGCGAGTTCTGAACGGGTAGCTGGGGCAATTTCAGCGGCTCTGCAGAAAACTAGAGTAAGCTTTCAATGATGAGGCGCTTTAGCCGTCCGTTTGAGGCCAGAATTGGCCGCGCTTTGACGTCGATGGTCTTTTGACCGTTGAATGTCCCTTGATTGTTCAGCATGAGGTTGGTTGAAAGGCCCGGGATTACTTTCTGAGCGTCTTGGCCGAGCAAATCACGAGCCTCGCTCGTCTGACTTGTCCAAAACCTGACTCTTCGAGAAGCAGTCTGGATGTTCTCGGGGAGACTTGAAATCTCGAAGATGCCTTTGCCTGTCTCGTCGTTCAGCGCGCTGACAACCCCACTGATTGTTACTAGGCCGTCACCCACGTTGTCAGCGGTCAGACTCCGCTTTGCATCAGAGTCAATCAGAAATACTCTTTCCCACTGCTCATTGGCCCCTCTCACGCTGACCGTTACACGGCCCGCACTTCTTCCGATCACGTTTGCCATCTGAACGAATGAAGCGTGAAGCACCTCGCTCAAGTCATTTTGCGGATCCTCAGGTTCGATGGGACCTCTAAAACGCCCCGTAGCCAGCTCGAAGGCATTTTTTATTGTTGCCTTCACACCGTCTGCGGTAAGATCAACGAGCAAGGCTTGCCCGACCATCACTGAAAAATCGAAGAAGATTGAGCCATCGCGCGGTGCGCTTACATGCACTTCACAGTTGCGCGAATCATTTGGCCCGATCTGAGTCCGGCTCGTAGTCGAAAATATTGCTGCTCGACGCGCGATGTTTGATGTTGCTTGCAAAGCGTCCACTACATCCGGAACCCGCATTCGATGAGCTGTGGCATCCATTCCATCAGCGAGTAATCGTAATTCGAACGCGCACGTTTGGTCTGACGATTTCACATTGGCCCCCTCAACACTGCAATCACGGTATGCCTTAATTAGATTTCTTCCCCTGTTGGAAGATGCATCACGGCGAACGCCAGAGGCAACGCCTTACTAGGACTACTAGGACCGGAAAGGAGCGTTTTAGCTTTTCAAGATAGGCTCCTGTCTTCAATCGCTTTTAGTCCGGTACTCGATGGCCTTAATCCTAGACTGGCCTTCAGGGCTTTGCTGATGGCGGTAGCGGCCGGAAATCCGGTCAATGATCGCGTTACCTAAGCGGGACCAGAAGCCACCTCTCTGGTGATGAGCGTAGCTGTATTTGACCAGTAGGCCCGGATGGGGACGCCACGCCCGCCCATTGCCGCAGTGATTTTCATCGAACCTCGCAAAGTTTGTGCCTATAGCAAAAGCTTTGCATGTTCCGTGATGCCAACCTTCAGTACTTTTGGCTTCGAAGAACCAACAGGTAGCGCATGCATTCGGCAGATTATCTGAGCCGACGGAAAGACCTTCTTCCTCAAGCCTGGCGGCCTCCTGCTCAATCATCGTCTGGCTACCTTTCGCGATGAAGCGATCAAGGCGATTGGAAAAATCGCGCGGTGGCATCCCATCGACCGCGGGCAGCGGGTCAAGAGGGGATCGCTTTCCAGCAGCAAACTCGGTTGCCATAGGGCAGATCGCAATTCCGTCTGCCTGATCCTTCATAATCCATTCTCCCACGTAATCGCGTGCCCATCGTGCGGATTGCGGCGGAACCGCTAATCCGTATCGCTCGAATGCCCGGTGCGCATAAGTCTCCGCTTCATGTTCCTTGATATGACCAGGCTTCCATACCGCATTCGGGCCGGTGTGAAGCACGACGTGTGCGCACTCATGCGCGAGCACATAGAGCTGGCGTCGGGTTACTCCTTGTGGTGCCAGAATCTTTGCCTCGTCGGACCATGCGAGACCCGCAATGAGCTTGTGGGTGTAATGTCGCTTGATTCCTGCTTCCGCTTTCAAAGCTTCGGCGATGAGCTGATAGCGCTCACGAGCAGCCCGCCTCGCGGCTTGAAGCTTCGCGCCAACGTTCTCCTGCTGGTCCGATTGGTCATCGTTGTCCGAGCAATCCACCGGCCTCGATCCTCCCCGCTGAGCACAGACAACAATCACTGATCCCAATTAGTCATTCCGGCTGTTACCGACAAATGTGAAGAACCACGCCGCACAGTCTAAACGGTCATCGTGTTGCCTGGAACTTCTCATTCGTGATGAAATGAGACAGGGCTGAATCGATCGACTTTGGAGGCAGCTGGAATGAACCCGCCGCACAACAGGCTTCTGAACGCATTGATGGGAGCCAAAGAGCCACGCATCGCATTTTGGATGTCGCCACAAAATTGGCCCGATGATGCAGGCGACCATATCTTTGCAGCTCGCGCTTTGCTTCGTCTGGGACGAATCCAACACGGTGATAACTGGTCCGATAGCTCGCCAATGACTGAGTTGGCTTGGGAATTGCCCGAGACACTGACCCTGTATACCCCTCATTCAGATGTCATGCGCGCAGTATCTGTGCTTGATCAGCCCAACAACGGGATGGGCGGCTTGGCCTCTTTTGGTGTGAGGGATGAGTTTCCCACACAGATCGAATGGGCGAAGGCTCGTGCGATTATCAAACAGTTGGCAGACGAAAGTTGGGATCGATTTATGCCCTACGTCTACACTGCACGTCGTATCGCGCTCGCTTGCAGGGCGAATGTAATGAGATCGGCGATACGTGCACCCGAAGGCGGTGCTTTCAATGAATGCGAATGGCACTTATGGAACTTGGAAGGGGGCTGGACGAGGTTTGATACCTGCCGCTTAATGCCTGATGCTCCCTATTCCAAGACCTTGCCGACGGCGGACGGGCACTGGCTTTTCTTACATGCTGCAGATTTTGATAAATTCTGTGAGAAGAAGGATCATGCCGGCAGTCCTGAGCAGAACGAAGATGCGGTGAAGAAGGAAATTGAACAGGTACGACAAAGGCGTTCAAGCGGTGGACGGCCTGACAAGTATCCGTGGGACGAGATGGCCGGGGAACTCTTTCGGATAATACATGTTGAAGGCATTCCGGATTACGAAACTGAACAGCAGCTGCCGAGACGCTTGATGGAGTGGGCAGAGGTTGAGTGGTCCTCGGCACCGTCGATCAATGCCATTAAGCCTAGATTTGCGAAATGGCTGGCTGGCTTGAAGAAAGAGTGCAACGCATAGGTTTCTGACAGTTACTGATCATTACTGACCGCATTCCCACAGAAACTCTTTTAGCTTGCCTTCACGGTCCGGGCGTTTCCCGGTTTCAGAAGAGCTGGCAAGACGATGCAGAATGCTACCCCTCTCCAGCGCAAGATGTTGCGCACTTCCGAGGCGGCCGACTACTGCGGCTCTAGCGTTTCCACTTTTGAGAAGCTTCGCGTGTTCGGTGGCGGGCCTCAGTACGTCAAGCTTGGGCGGCGCGTTGTTTACGATCCCGCCGATCTCAACAAATGGCTGGAAGAAAACCGGCGCCGTTCCACTTCGGATTGCGGAGCCGCGAAATGAGCTGCGTGAATGGCGATGCGTTCAATTCGAGCCGACGACCATCCCCAAAATATATCGAGCGCGCGTTGGACTCGGAATGTGCCGCTATCCTATCGGCTGCAGAAGGCACATCGAATGGAACACTTCACAATGCTGCTTACAGAATTGGCTCGATGGTCGGTGCCGGTTGGCTGGAACGCTCGGAGGCTGAGAGCAGGCTTGAGGCGGCCGCCGCCCAGCGCTGCAAAGATCCAGATGAGGCTCACAGAACGATTAAGAGCGGCCTGGATTGGGGAATCCAGCATCCACGCGATTTCAATTCAGGACACGAACCAAACCCTACCCCGCCTAGCCTGGCTTTCTCACGGGGCGCCATATGAACGGCGTTTCGCCTGAAGTTGGCGGCAGGGTTTTTGGTGTCGGAGGACAGGCCGAGCGCCATCGTTGCCGCCCATCTGGCGGCCCGTCCGGTCAGCGCTGATCCTCTGTCGTTGATCCTTGGGATCGCGAACGGCCGCTGCCGTTCAGGCGCACAATCGTCGGGCGGCTGTTGCGAAGACTTCCCGATCCGGACAACTCGACGCGAATGCGAGCTTGACGCGCCGGACCGAGATCGTCACCCGCGCGCCGATCTTCAGGAGCTTCAGCCGGATCGTGCCGCAGGTCGCAACGGCAAGCCTGGTGCCGGCAAGCCCGATGCGGCGCACCGCGCACATGAGGACGTAGGCCAGCGACGACAGCCAGAGCCGGAGCTGGTTGGCGCGCATTGTCGGCGTCGGCGTGCGGTCG
>LOEV01000155.1 GCA_001516065.1 Alphaproteobacteria bacterium BRH_c36 | reverse complement strand
CCGCTTCAGGCGTTGCGGTCGGTGGGGGCTCCGGCGTCGGCGGCTCAGGCGCGGGCGGCGGCTCCTTGGCCTTCAGCGCTGCGGCTTCAGCCTCTTCCTGAGCGCGCTCAGCTTCATTCTTGCGCGCCTCTTCGAGGGCCTGCAGCCGGGCCTGCTGTTCGCTTTCGGAAAGATTGCGGCCGCCAACGGTGCCCTTCTTCTCGACGCCGCGCGCAGGTGCCTGCTCTTCGCCGGCAGCGCCTGGCTGAACCAGTTTGCGCGACTTGCGCTTTTCGACGACCACCGATTTCGAGCGGCCGTGACTGAAGTTCTGCTTGACGTGACCGGACTCGACCGTGCGCTGGAGCGACAACGGTTTGCGGCCGCCGCCAGTGTTCTTCGAGTCTGAGTCCTTAGTTTCCGACATTCGTTATCCGTTCAATTCCGATTCAACGGGTTCTCATCGGCAGTGCCGCGAACCCTTGCTGTGTTAATTTGGCATGTCGACATGCCTTCCGTTCTAAATTGGCCCTTGATGGGCGCTCGTTATCAGTCTGAGACCAGCGTCAGGACGGCGCCTCCCCGTCGGAAGGTTCGCGAAGTGGCGAGCCGTCCGCCTGCCGATCATACACGTCGATTTCTTCGGCAGCTTCCATTCCCCGGTTGAACCGGGCCAGCCGAACTGCCTCTTGGGCGAAGCGTTCGGTTGCTCCACCAGCTTTGAGGGCAGCGTGTACCACATTTGGACGGCCAATGGCCAAGCTCAATTCGTCGATCGTCATGCAATCGACGATCAAGGCCTGCTCTTCACCGGCCCGGCTGATGGCGCGGGACTTGGCATCCAGTTTCTGACGGCCGCCCGCAGCGGCGTTTGAACCATGCAACAGGACAGCGGCTTCGCCACGTTCAATAGCGGCGTTGACCTTGTCAAACCCTGTGACAAGCAGTCCCGCCTTGTTCGCCAGCGATACGGCCTGCGCCAGGCGCCGACGGAGCTGCGCTTCGGTCTCGTCGGCAAGATCGGGCGAGACGCTGACCTTGCGCTTCAGGCTGCGGGCGAAAGCGCCGGACTTGACCGCTGCGGCTATGCTGGCATGGTCAGCCGTGATCCAGACGCCGCGGCCCGGCAACTTCCGGGACAGATCAAGGTAGATGCGGTCACCGGGACCGGAAACGAAGCGGATGAGATCGCTGATTGGACGCTCGCGGCGGGTGAGTGCGCACGTACGCTGCGCCGTCGCGCTAGCGCGACGGTCGTCCCGCGGACCCTTTGCCGCGAAGCCAGTGCTCGTTTCGTCGTCGATCGACGCCGCTTCCCGCACGCATTCTCCTTGTAAGCTGGTCCACGTCAGGACGCGCTGTCGGGGGTTTCATCTGCCTCGGCGGCGAGTTCATCGCCACCTGTGGCTTCCTGATCCTCGCCGGCTTCTTCACCATCTTCAGGCTTGGGAGCGAGGTCTTCTTCGGTGATCCATCCGGCCGCGACGCGGGCCGACATGATCAAATTCTCAGCTTCGGTGCGCGAAATGTCCATCCCTTCGAGAATGCCTGGATGGCGCACCGGCTCGCTGGCCTTGTCCTTCTTGCGCTCGACCCATCCGATGAGATCGTCGGTGGCGCAGTCGGCCAGATCCTCGACGGTCTTGACGCCGCCGCGGCCAAAGGCAACCAGCATCGCCGTCGTCACGCCAGCGACCTCGGCGAGTTCATCCTGAACGCCCAGTTCGCGGCGCTCAGCGTCGCGCTCGGCTTCGATCCGGCCCAAATGTTCGCGGGCCCGCTCCTGGATTTCGTGCGCCGTATCGTCGTCGAAACCTTCAATCTGGGCGACTTCGCCGAGTTCAACGAAAGCTACTTCCTCAATCGAGGCAAACCCTTCTGTAGCGAGCAACTGGGCGATCACCTCGTCGACGTCGAGCTGTTCCATGAACATCTGCGAGCGCTCGTTGAACTCTTTCTGGCGGCGTTCGCTTTCTTCCGTTTCCGTCATGATGTCGATGTCCCAACCGGTCAGCTGGGAGGCGAGCCGCACATTCTGGCCGCGACGGCCGATGGCGAGGGACAGCTGGCTTTCGGGCACCACGACTTCGATCTTGTCGTTGTCCTCGTCGAGAACAACCTTAGAAACTTCAGCGGGCGCCAGGGCGTTGACGATGAACTCGGCGGGATCTTCACGCCACTGGATAATGTCAACCTTCTCGCCCTGCAGTTCGTTGACGACCGCCTGAACGCGGCTGCCGCGCATACCGACGCAGGCACCGACAGGATCAATCGAGGAGTCCTTGGAGATCACAGCGATTTTGGCGCGCGAGCCGGGATCGCGGGCAACCGACTTGATTTCGACAATGCCGTCGTAGATTTCGGGCACTTCGGCGGCAAACAGCTTGGCCATGAACTCGGGGCGGGCGCGCGACAGGAACAACTGGGGGCCGCGCTGTTCGCGGCGGACGTCGTAGATGTAGGCGCGAACGCGGTCGCCGTAGCGGAAGTTCTCGCGCGGGATCGTCTCATCGCGGCGGATGATGGCTTCGGCGCGGCCAAGGTCAACGACGACATTGCCGTATTCGACGCGCTTTACGGTGCCGTTGACGACCTCGCCGATACGGTCCTTGTATTCGTCGAACTGCTGGTCGCGCTCGGCTTCGCGGACCTTCTGGACGATGACCTGCTTGGCGTTCTGGGCGGCGACGCGACCGAATTCCAGAGGTGGCAGATGTTCGACGATCTCGCCGCCGAGCTGGGCTTCGGGATCGGAGCGGCGGGCCTCTTCGAGGCTGATCTCGGTCGAGTCGTTTTCGACGTTCTCGACAATCGTAACGACACGCACGAGTTTGGTTTCGCCAGTTTTCGGATCGATCTCGCAGCGAATATCGTTCTCGGGTCCGTAGCGCGATTTCGCAGCCTTCTGAATCGCGTCCTGCATCGCATGGAGCACGATCGCGGGGTCGATGAGTTTCTCGCGTGCGACCGCGTTGGCGATCTGCAGGAGTTCGAGACGGTTGGCGCTGACGCCGGCCATGCTCATATCGCTCAGTCCTCCAAGTCCACTTCGTCACCCGCGCCCAACGAGCCCTCGGGGTCTTCGCCTTTTTTACCCTTCTTCGCGCGGGTCAAAGCCTCGCGGATCAGGTCGTCGGTCAGGACGAGCTTGGCGTCCCCTATAAGATCCAGCGGCAGACCGAGAACGGTCGCGCCAACTTCCGGCAGGTCCACCTCGATGCGGATCTCGCCGTCTTCGTATCCTTCAAGCCGGCCGCGAAAACGCTTGCGGCCATCGACCATCTCGCTCAGTTCGATCTTCGCCTCGTGACCGGCCCAATCCTCGAAGTCGGAGGGCCTGACCAAGGGGCGGTCTATCCCCGGCGATGAAATCTCAAGGCGGTAGGCACCAGGAACCAGGTCGTGCACATCGAGAAGAGGCGAAAGCTGTCGGGAAATCAACTCGCAATCGTCGATCGATATGGTTCCGTCGGGCCGTTCGGCCATGATCTGTACAGTCATCTCGCCGCGGCCATCGACCTTGGCGCGGACGAGCCGGAACCCCAAGTCATGCAGCACTGGTTCGACAACCTCGGCCAGCGTTGCCGCCAGCCCCGTTTCCCGGACGAAGCGCTCGCTGCGAGCGACCGCACCCTCTGTCACAGATGTCCTCGCGTATTGAATTCCGCCGCCACAATGCCCGGATCGTCAGGGCATCATGGAGCGCTCAAAAACAAAAAGAGTGGACCCGGGGGGACCCACTCACTGAGTTGAGATGATCATGAGCACTTGTGACAATATGTGAGCTTCAAGCGCGTTTCAAGCTCAATTGTGAAAGTTTTTTAAGCGATTTGCCGTGATGGAGAGCATCAGGCGACGTCGGATTCTCGAACGAACGAAAGATAATAGCAGCGGCGCCCGTGACGGACGGCCTTTTGTTCATACCGGGTCTGCGGCCAGTCGGCCGGCCTGTGACGCCAATCGGCGGGGCCTCGTGCGGTCCACCGGAAGCGCCGTTCACCATGAAATGCAATGAGAATGGTGCGCAGATAATCGCCGATATCGGTGCCGATCCTGAGCTCGGCGCCGGGGCGCAAAACGCGGGCGAGAAGGTCCAGAAGATGCGGCGAAATCAAACGGCGCTTGACGTGGCGTTTCTTGGGCCAGGGGTCGGGGAATAGGATGAAGGCGCGACCGATGCTCGATTCGGGAAGCCAGCGGAGTAAATCGCGGGCGTCGTCGGGGTGCAGAAGGACGTTGCGAAGGGCCTTCTCGTCGATCGCGGTCAACGCCTTTGCCACGCCGTCCTCGAAGGGCTCGCAGCCGATGAGGCCGATGGCGGGGTTGTGCTCGGCCTGCCAGATGAGATGCTCGGCACCACCAAAGCCGATTTCCAGCCACACGGTTTTGACAGGCGGGGCGTAAAGCCTTCCAATCTGCGGCGGCGGTGCTTTGGTCAAATCCGGCCGAAGTCGGGGCAGGAGGTCCTCGATAAGCCGTTGCTGGCGAGGACTGACGTTTCGTCCGCGACGACGCCCGAATGAGCGTAATTCGGCCGGGCCGTCCCAATCTCCTGGTGGCTTATCTTTGTCGTTCAAGACGGGTCTTTGTCGTTCAAGATTCGCGGCTCGGCTGCTTCACTGTCCGCCGAATGCAAATGGGCGGCGACCTCGTCGGCAGCCGCCCCATGCTCGTTACACACCTCAACGTCCAACCTCAGCCGACAGCGGATTTCAGCTTCTCGGCCAGATCGGTCTTCTCCCAGGGGAAGCCGCCATCAACCGGGGCGCGGCCGAAATGGCCATAGGCTGCGGTACGGGCATAGATCGGGCGATTGAGGTCCAGATGCTCACGGATGCCGCGCGGGGTCAGCTTCATGACGTCGCGCAGCACCTTCTCGAGACGGGCCTCATCGACTTTGCCGGTGCCGTGGGTGTCGACATAGATCGACAGCGGCTCGGCGACGCCAATCGCGTATGCGAGCTGGATGGTGCATTTGTCGGCGAGGCCAGCGGCGATGACGTTCTTTGCCAGATACCGCGAAGCATAGGCTGCCGAACGGTCGACCTTGGTTGGGTCCTTGCCGGAGAACGCACCACCGCCATGCGGGGCTGCGCCGCCATAAGTATCAACGATGATCTTGCGTCCGGTCAGACCGCAGTCACCATCGGGACCGCCGATGACGAACTTGCCGGTCGGATTGACGTGCCAGACGGTGTCGTCGGAAACCCAGTCGGCGGGAAGCGTCTTGCGGATGTAAGGCTCGACGATGGCGCGTACGTCAGCCGACGAGAGGTCGGGATCGATGTGCTGGGTCGACAGCACGATCTGGGTGACGGAGACCGGCTTACCGTTCTCGTAGCGGCAGGTGACCTGGCTTTTGGAATCGGGTCCGAGCTTGGCAGCCGCGCCTTCCTTGGCCTTACGGGCATGGGCGAGGTTCTCGAGGATCTTATGGGAATAATAGATAGGTGCCGGCATCAGCTCGGGCGTTTCGTTGCAGGCGTATCCGAACATGATCCCCTGGTCGCCGGCGCCTTCGTCCTTGTTGCCGGAGGCGTCGACGCCCTGGGCAATGTCAGCGGACTGCGGGTGCAAAAGCACGTCGATGTTGCAGTTAGCCCAGTGGAAGCCGTCCTGCTCGTAGCCGATATCCTTGATGGCCTCGCGAATTTTCGCGCTCATCATCTCGACGGTGACGGTGTCAGGACCGCGCGTTTCGCCAGCGACAATCACCTGGTTCGTAGTGGTCATCGTTTCGCAGGCGGCACGGATCGCCCACGGGTCGATGCCTGCCTTGGGACCTTCGACATAGAACAGGTCGACAATTTCGTCGGAGATGCGGTCGGAGACCTTGTCGGGATGGCCTTCAGAAACTGATTCACTGGTGAAGAGATACGAAGTGCGTGCCAATCTAGTCCTCATTTATGTTGCGGGGGGCAGCTGTCTTGCCACCACACCCTTTTTACTCCTTGCCAAGCAGGAGCGGCCCACATACGACCGGTCGCGCAACGAACTCGATCGCTGCAAGCATCCGGATTCGGGCCTTAGGAAGTCGCCGCGTTCTCGCAAGGTTTAGCGGACCGGTCAAGTGCGACGACAGAACCGGCTTACGAGCCCTGGCTCTCGCCGGCGAGACTGCGCACCAGTTCGACAATCGAGCGGCGGATCCGGGGTTCGTTGATTTTGACGAACGCTTTGTTGAGTTCCAGGCCCTCGCGTGTCGAGAGAAAATCGAATACCGGGTGGTCGTCGGATTTAGTGCCGTAGCCTTCTTGATCTTCGGCCAACCCCAATGCCGGCAACGGTGCTTCTTCGTAGAAATAGTCGATCGGAACTCCAAGCGTCTTCGACAGATCGAAGAGGCGGCTAGCCCCGATACGATTGACACCCTTTTCGTACTTCTGGACCTGCTGAAAGGTCAGCCCCAGCTGATCGCCGAGTTTTTCCTGGCTCATGCCAAGCAGCATCCGGCGGAGTCGCACGCGGCTGCCGACGTGGATATCCATAGGATCCGGACTGCGGGCATTGCGTTCTTCGACACCGTCCAACCGGCGTTTCACTTGCTTGGCCATTGCTTCTCTCCGTGGCCGTAAACCGGCCCTCCCTCCGGCGCGAAATCGTTCGAAGAATCGTCAACTTCCGATATTCACTCGCGAAAATGGGTATGACAAAAGGCACTGAGCAGCAAGTGCGAACAGCATCAATGTCACAAGAAAGCTCAATTCACCATATCGCGCATAAACCGGCATCGGCCGGGGTTTGGGGAGAGAAACATCAATGACGCCGCGCACGTTGAGGGCGATCGACCTGGTGAGACGGCCATAGGGATCGATCATTGCGGAGACGCCGTTATTGGCGGCGCGAACAAGCGGCAGACCTTCCTCGACGGCGCGAAGGCGCGATTGATGCATGTGCTGGTAGGGCCCGGTCGTGTTGCCGAACCAGCCGTCATTCGTGACATTGATCAGGAGATCGGGCCTCTCGTTTCCCTGGATGACGGCGCCAGGGAAGATCGCTTCATAGCAGATGAGGGGGCCGACGGCGGGAAGGCCGGGCACCGCCAGTAGCGGCCTCGGGCGCGGACCGACTGCAAAACCGCCGCGAATTCGGGTGAGAGCTTCGAGGCCGATCTGTTCCAGGGTTTCGGAGAAGGGAAGATATTCGCCGAACGGCACAAGGTGAACCTTGTCATAAATTGCTTCGGCTTGGCCGTCCGGACCGAATACGATCATTGAATTGAAAACTTTGTTTTTGGCCCGGACGCCGGGGCGGACCTCGTCACCGATATTGGAATTCTCAAGGCGCAAGGCACCGGCTACCAAATGCGCCGAGGGAGGCAACAGCTCGCCGATCGCGCTGATTGCCTGAGGCGTGGCCAGCGGCAGAAACGGCATAGCTGCTTCAGGCCAGACGACATGGGTAATGCCAGCCAGACCAAAGGATTGACCAGCTTCGTTGGTGCGCGACAGAATTAGGTGGTCGTTGAAAATTTCGCCCTGTTTTTCACGCGCCCACTTATGGTGCTGGGGAACACTCGGCTGCACGATGCGAATCTTGACGCCTTCGACGGTTTCGAGGGGCGTAACCGGCAGGATGGCGAAACCGTATGCATAAAGGGCGGCGAGGGGCAGAACCGTCAGCGACACGATTGCAGTTGTCACGTCTCGGGGCGGGGCAACCGTGGCAAGCATCACCAGTGGGGTCGCGCAAATAACGACGGTCCAGAGCGTGAGGCCGTAGATGCCGAAAATGCCGGCGGCCTGCATGGCGATATCGTCGCCGGTCAGTGCGTAGCCGAGAATATTCCAGGGAAAACCGGTGAAGACGTGGCCGCGCAGGTACTCGGCGAGCGCCATCGTTACCGCGAGAACAAGAATGCGCGACAGTCCGGGCCTCCACGCCAGCTTCGCAGCGGCGCATGCTGCGGCAGTGAAGACTGCAAGTCCCGCTGGCATCAGGGTTATGGCGAAGGGAATCATCCAGGCGAAAATATCGGCTTCGACAAGGAAGGCCTCGCCGATCCAGAACAAACCGAAAAAGAAGTAGCCGAAGCCGTACCACCAGCCGTCGTGGGTGGCCGCGCGAAGCGGGCTTTGGCCGGGGGCGGGCGCGTCGATCAACCAGACCAGGACCGGTAGCGTCAAGAACAGCACCGGCCAGAGAAAGAACGGGGCCATTGCGAGCACGGACAACGATCCGGCCGCGCAGGCCAAACCCCTGCGCCGCCAGCCGGTCTGCGAACTTATGTACTGGCGAAGGCGTGCGGCTGAAGTCCGGGCTGCCCCAACCAAAGGTGCAGCGTCGCCGACCGCTTTGCCGGACAGAGCCGCGAAAGCGGGCGTGCGATCATCAGGATCGCGCTGCATTTGTCTCGCCGCTGGCGGTTCCCGGTTTCCTGGTCGGGGCGTTATGGATCTTCAGCTTCTTGATGCGGCGGGGGTCGGCATCCAGCACCTCGAACTCTATGCCGGAGTGATGGCGAACGAGTTCGCCGCGCGCCGGCACGCGGCCGACAATCGCAAAGACGAGGCCGCCGAGTGTATCGATATCCTCCTCCTCATCCTCGGTGAGGAGCTTGCGGCCGAGGCGTTCTTCCAATTCCGAAACGGGCGTGCGAGCGGAGGCGACCAGCCCGAGCTTCTGGTCCTCGATGATATGGGCGACTTCGGCTTCGTCGTGCTCATCCTCGATGTCGCCGACGATCTGCTCGACGAGATCCTCGATGGTGACGAGGCCGTCGGTGCCCCCGTATTCGTCGACGACAAGGGCCATGTGAATGCGGGTCGACTGCATCTTGATGAGCAGGTTCATGGCCGGCATCGAGGGCGGCACGTAAAGCACCTGACGCTTGATACGGGCCATAGCAACGGGCCGCGAAAGGTCGAATGTCAGGCACTCCGGGGCCGACGGCGGGGAGTCGGCGGTCGTCTGTGTCTTCGCCTTGCTGGAGCGCTTGTCGCCGTTACCGCCAGACCCGTTCGGGCCCTCGGCGCGGGCCTGCGACATCAGCCAGCGAAACAGATCCTTGATGTGGACCATGCCGCGCGGATCATCGAGCGTATCGCGAAAGATCGGCATGCGAGAGACGCCGGCCTCTTCGAATGCGTGCAGCAATACGGAGACGGGAGCATCCTCTTCGATCGCGATGATATCTGCTCGCGGGACCATGATGTCCTCGACGCGGCTACCGCCAAAGTGCAACAAGCGCAGCAGCATCTGGCGTTCTTCGGCGCTGAAGGACGCGTTTTCCCCAGCATCCTGCCGGAGAGCGTCCTCGAGGGCTTCGCGCAGGCTCGGTGCCTCGCCCAATCCCAGTCGGGAACGGATCGTGGCGAACCAGCCCAGCGCCGGACTGCTTCGAGCCTCATCGTTAAGGACGGTGTCGTTGGTGTCGCTTGGGTTGTCGATTGTCATGTCCAATTGCAGGCCGGGCCGGTCCTTGATGTCCGACAGCGGGCCACTTCAGGTTGCTGCCGGTTCGCAGGCGTGCTCGTAGGGGTCCGGAATCGCCAGGGTTGCAAGGATGCGCGTCTCCAGGGCTTCCATGTGGTGTGCGGCTTCGTCGTTGTCATGATCGAAGCCGGAAAGATGCAATAAACCGTGTACGACAAGGTGCTGCAGGTGATGTTCTGTCGGAATGCCCATCTCGGCGGCTTCACGAGTGACCGTCTCGGCAGCCAGGATGATGTCGCCAAGAAAGCGCTCGCCGTTTTCGAAGGCGGCCGGCATTTCGGGGGCTGGAAACGACAGGACGTTGGTTGGAGCGGGTTTGCCGCGATAGCTTGCGTTGAGGGCTGCGACCTCGGCGTCGCCGGCCAGCGCGATGGCCGCGCTAGTTCCGGTAAGACCCGTCTCCGGAATGCCGGCTGCGGCGCGCGCGGCTTCCCGCACGGCCGCTGCTGCATCCGCAATGGCCGTCCAATCGCCCCCGTTTTCCAAGACATCCACGCTTATCAGGCCGTCATCCGCCAACACTCGGCAAGCCGGTGTTGGGCTTGGCCCGGTCTGTGGAGGCTCGTCGTCGGACCCGGAGGGGCACCTGTCGCTGTCGTCGCTCATCTTAAAGGTTATTTCTTTGCCTCTGCCCCATCATAGGCGGCGACGATCTTGGCGACAAGGTCTCGGCGCACAACATCGGAACCGGTGAAGCGGACCGCTTCGATCCCCTGAACGCCTGCCAGGAGCCGCACCGCCTCATCGAGGCCCGATGTCATACCAGGCGGCAGGTCGATCTGGGAGGGATCGCCCGTCACGACCATCTTGGCGTTTTCGCCAAGCCGGGTGAGGAACATCTTCATCTGCATGCTGGTGGTGTTTTGCGCTTCATCGAGGATGACGAAGGCATTGGCCAGCGTGCGGCCGCGCATGAAGGCGAGCGGCGCTATTTCAATTACGCCAAGCTCAAGATCGCGCTCGACCTTTTCGGGCGGAAGCACATCATAGAGAGCGTCGTAGAGCGGCCGCAGATAGGGGTCGACCTTTTCCTTCATGTCGCCTGGCAGGAACCCAAGCCGCTCGCCGGCTTCGACGGCCGGACGGGAAAGAATAATGCGCTCGACGAGCCCCTTTTCCAGGCAATGAGCTGCCATGGCGACGGCAATGTAAGTCTTGCCTGTGCCCGCCGGGCCGACGCCGAAGACCAGGTCGACTTCCTGCAGGGCCCGCATATAGGTGCTTTGGGTCGGCGTACGGGCCTTGATGACGCGGCGGCGGGTCGCAATCTGGGACTGGGTTCCGTCGGATGGAACTTCGTGGCGAGCATGGCGGATAAGCCCATCGAAATCGCCCGGCCCGATCGCTTCGCCCTTGGAGATGCGTTTGTAGAGTTCTTCGAGAACCTGGCGGGCCAACGCGCACTGCGAGTCAGAGCCGGTCAGGATGATGACGTTACCATGGGCGTGCGCCTCAATGCCGAGCCGATCCTCGATGAGAGCCAAGTGAGCGTCGAACTCGCCGAGCAAATGCGTTAGATGGCGATTGTCCTCGAAGGGAACGACAATGCGTGCGTTCGACATTTGGGGCTTCGCAGGGCGCCCCTGGCCGGTCATAGGTTGACCGCGAAAAGCTGGCAAATTAGAGGACTCCCATCAGCCTGTTCCGTCTCGCTTTCACACTTCCCGGGCGGCATTGTTGGAGCAAACATCGCATCGCTGCAACTGGTTGCATCTCATACCAGAGTTCCGACTCTGACATCTGCTTCCCTGTGCGGCGAATTACGGAGCAAATGAGAGAACCGCAAGGAATCTAGCAACTCTATGATTCCAATGTAGCTTTCGCACTCGAGTTTTGCGTCGAGAGAGAGTCCGCACGCGTAAATCGATATCGGGTGCGCTACACTAGGCACACAAGCCGCAGACTTTGCAGAGATTCACGCTGCGCGTATGACACCAACCAGACTGTTCGGCCCGGCCTGCGAGATTTCCACCGGAATGATGCGACCGACAAGATCGGCAGCGCCGTCGGCGTGGACGGGCTGAAGGTAGGGCGAGCGTCCGACGAGCTGGCCGGCGCGGCGACCGCGACGCTCGAAAAGCACTGGAATGACCCGACCGACACAGCCCTCGTTAAAGCGCGAGGTCTCAAACGCCAGAACCGCCTGAAGTCGATGCAGGCGTTCCGACTTCACCTCCTCGGGCAGCTGTTCGTCGATTTTTGCCGCCGGCGTACCTGGACGCGGGGAATATTTGAATGAAAACGCCTGGGCGAACCCGACTTCTTCGATGAGTTGCAAGGTTTCCTGGAATTCGCTCTCGGTTTCACTGGGAAAGCCGACGATTACGTCTGTCGACAGCGCGATATCGGGGCGGGCCGCGCGAATCTTGTCGATCAGTCGGAGGTAGTCGGCGACCGTGTGCTTGCGGTTCATGGCGGCGAGGATGCGGTTCGAACCGGACTGAAATGGCAGATGCAGGTAGGGCATGAGCTTTTCTTCGTCGCGGTGTGCCGTGATCAGGTCGTCGCTCATGTCGTGGGGGTGGCTCGTCGTGTAGCGGAGCCGCTCGAGGCCGTCGAGGCGGGCGATGGCGCCGATCAGCCGGGCCAGCGACCAGTCCTTTCCGTCAGGGCCGGCGCCGTGATAGGCGTTGACGTTCTGGCCGAGCAGAGTCAGCTCGCGGACGCCGCGCGAAATCAGCGATCGGGCCTCGTCCAGAAGACTGTCGACGGGACGCGAAAACTCCATCCCGCGCGTGTAGGGGACGACGCAAAAAGTGCAGAACTTGTCGCAGCCTTCCTGAACGGTGAGGAAAGCGGAGGCGGCACGCGCGGAATGCGGTGCGGCAGGTCTGGCGATCGAGCGGTCGGGAAGGCTGGCGAATTTATCGTCTTCGGGGAAATTCGTATCGACGATGCGGCGCGATTCGGATTGCGCGCGAAAAACCAGATCGGGCAGGCGATGATAGCTCTGGGGGCCGACGACGAGATCAACGACGGTCGAGCGGGCCATGATTTCGGCACCTTCGGCCTGCGCGACACAACCGGCGACGGTGACAATCGTGTGCTTTCCCGATGCGCGGCGGTCTTCCTTCACCTGGCGCAGGCGCCCAAGCTCAGAATAGACTTTTTCGGCGGCCTTCTCGCGGATATGGCAGGTGTTGAGGACAATCACTTCGGCCTCTTCGAGACAATCGGTCTCGGTAAAGCCGTAGGGGATCAGCGACTCGGCAATGCGCTCGGAGTCGTAAACGTTCATCTGGCACCCGAACGTTTTAACGAAGACCTTCTTGGTCCCCGGCATCGCAATTCTCCTCGCGGACGTGGTCACCGCCATGCGTCATTTCCAAGGTTACCTGAGTCGGCGGCATTACCCGAACAATAGTGATAACCCCTTAACGGCGATAGTGTTGCAACGACGATGTATCGTAGCTGAACAATGCGCGCGGACACTGCTGCGGCAGCGAGCTGGTGTCAATGCGACTCTATAAGGGTGACAGCCGTGGTCACACGAAGTTGCGATTTTCACCCGCCGACTTCGCGGGCGGCGGCGCCACTGCCTCCCTTGGCAGTTCGGCAAGCATCACGGCTTCTCCGGGTCTGCGCCCACGAAGGATGCGCACGAGTTCGCTGCGGATTTCGTCTTCACTGTGGCGGGCGAGTTGCTTGCGGTCGGCGAAGGCTTCAAGCGATACCGGCGGCCCGATGCGGATCGTCACGTCAAGGGGGCCGGATTTGAGGAGCTGCCAGGCGTGAGAGCCCATTTCCATGTCGCCATACCAGCCGACGATCGGCCTGTCGGCGCGCTCCAGCGGGACGCCGTGCAGGTGCGTATAACACAGCGTCAAGGTCTGCACCTGGGCGCCAGCAGGCGGCGCGGTAGCCGCGACGGCCGGGTCGGCGTCGTCGGCTGTCTCCGCGTCCTCGCTGGAACGCCGCCCCCGGATGGGCTTGGCGGC
>LOEV01000154.1 GCA_001516065.1 Alphaproteobacteria bacterium BRH_c36 | reverse complement strand
TTGACCGGCGGTGCGGCGAGGCCGGTGTCAATTAAGGCGTGATAAACGCCGCACTAAGTCATTGATGTTGCTAGTGGCCCTCACGTCACGCCTAAATCGAACGAGGTTGCGGCTATGATGAGATTTAGGCGCGACGGGCCACTAGCGCATGCGTTCCTTGTACGTCCTGGCGGTCAGCGGCCAGAGGTTTTTCAGGTCGCCTGGCAGATTGCCGATCACATCCGAGATCTCGCCGGGGTCGAGATGATGGGCGAGGATGGCGAAGACGCTTTTCACCATCGGCTCGGGTGGCAATGTGCGCGGTAGCATCTTCAAGGAAAGCTTGTCGAAGAGCTGCTGCTGCGTCTTCACCTCCTTGTCGGGCACGTGTCCCGGCACCCATCCTTCGAAATAGATGCCGCGAAAGATGAGCGGCAGTTGGGCAGCAAGCTGTACGGATTCTTCAACGTTCAGGCGGTCCCTGAGCTGGTGCAGGACCAGCCGGAAGACACTCAGTGCTTCCGTTTCATCAGCAAGACCTGCGGTATCGCGGAGCTCCTTCAGCCATTCCTGGCTCTGCTGAACGGCGTGATTGATCGTGGCTGGAATGGTCATTTCCTGCCTCCTTTATCTGTTCGAGGCGCATATCTTATGAGAACAACGCAAAGCGCGGAAACGGGCATTGAGCAATATCAATTGCGAACCGACCCGCTATGCGCTGCCATGTGCTGGGCGCAGCCCAACTCCAGGGGCGACACAGCCGCACCCCGGTCCCCAAGCGCAATTCGACTGATCGATATCAAGACGCAACCGGCACACTGCGGGCAAAATCGGCCAACTCAAGTTCGCAGCGCTTCGCAACGGAGTTCGTCCATGCAGGTTCCTGCACAGATAACGTTCCACAATCTCGACCATTCCGATGTCATCGAAAAACGCATTGCCGAGGAGGTGTCAAAGCTCGAACAGTTCTATGACCGCATAATCTCTTGCCGCGTCATCGTCGAGCGTCCTCAAAAGCGCCACCAGAAAGGCGATACCTACGCGGTGCGCATTTTTCTCGAAATTCCCGGCGGACACGACATCGTCGTCAACCGCGATGCTGGCCTCGACCATACCCACGAGGACGCCTATGTCGCTATCCGCGATGCCTTCGGCTCGGCGCGCCGGCAACTGCAGGATCTCGTGCGCATTCGCCAGGGCGAGGTCAAACACCACGAGGCACCTCCGACGGGAAGAATCGCAACGCTCGTCCCCGCGGAGGATCACGGACACATCTCTTCGGCCGACGGACGGCTCATCTATTTTCATCGCAATAGCGTGGAAGGCGATGCGTTCGACAAGCTCGAAGTCGGGCAGGAGGTCCGTTTCGCCGAAGCTGTAGGAGACAAGGGTCCGCAGGCGACGTTTGTGAAACTGCTATCTTGAACGAAAGGCCGTCGATATAATGCGCAATCGGAGCACCCGACTCGGCGGATGTTCCCACCGTTGGGCTTGTGTTATGCTTGGCTCAGGGCAATGCCAGAACCAATATTAAACTGATCGAAAATCTTTGGTACTGACGCACATAGCTCCAGCTCGTAAAGTTCCTCGATAGGTTTCCCCAAAACCGCGATTGTCAAGGTTACCACATAGTGGGTCATTACTGAGCATGCTGCCAGACGTTTCCATCATTATCCCCGTCCATAACAAGTCGTCCTACCTGTGGCGTTGCCTCGCCTCGGTAAGAACTCAGACGCTGCCTTCGATAGAGATTATCTGCATCGACGATCATTCTGGCGATGGCTCAGCCGCTATCCTCCGCGAGGCGGCGGCGGCTGATCCTCGCGTACAGGTAATTACCAACAACTGCAACCTCGGCCCGGGGGCCAGCCGCAATCGCGGCATCGCTTTGGCTAGTGGGCGCTATGTGCGCTTCGTCGATGCTGACGATCTGGTGCCGGAAAATTCGACCCAACTGATGTTCGAACGCGCCGAGGAGGTAGGCGCCGACCTTGTGCGGGGCTCGCTTTCCCGCTTCGTTAACGATGATCCTGCCGATAGTCCATGGTCGGTACGCGTGCCCAATCGGGATATCACCTCGTTCCGCGATGAGCCCCTGCTTTGGGTGCCGTGGTGGCACACAACTTATTTGATTGCCGCCTCACTGTTGGGCGAGCGCGGCGCCATCTACCCGGATTTGCGGCGTGGCGAAGATCCAGTCTTCATGGCTCAGGTGCTTGTCAATTCGCAACGTCCCTCTCTAATCGATGACGTTGTCTACCTCTATCGCGGCTATCCCAAGATGACAGGGTCGGCGGGTAGTGCCTTCGCCGACGTAATCGACTCTTTCCATCATGCTTCGCGCGTTAAGGCACTGCTGCAGGCCACTCATCCACCGGCCTGGGTGGATGGTTATCGCCCTTTCCTGCTCGAAGACTTCCGCGAATTCATCCCCCGCTGCCGCTTGACTGCGGATCAGGCAAATTTCGTTGCCCAGGAGTCGGAGCGCATCTGGGGCGGGGAAAACCCCGTCTATGCGCGCCGATCCGAGGAGGCGCCGGCGAAGGATTCGAACCAAATCGAAGTCCGGCACTGGGAAGGCGTATTCTGCCGCGAGGACCCGTGGAATTATGTCGGCGATTATGAGCAAATAAAATATCTCCACAGTCTCGAGCTGCTGTGTGATCAGCCGATTAGCCGCGCTCTTGAAATCGGCTGCGCCGAAGGCCTGTTCACTAGTATGCTGGTATCCCGCGTCGATAGGCTTATGGCGGTCGAAATCTCTCCCACGGCGATCGAACGAGCGCGTGCGCGTTTGTCGAGCGCGAAGCGAGTTGACCTTTTGCTGCATGATATCAACGACGGTGTGCCGGGTGATGATTATGATCTCATCATTTGCTCTGAGGTTCTATATTATTTGCGCGATGGAGCCGCAGTCGCGGCCTTCGCCAAGAAACTAAGAGACAGCCTCAGCATGGGCGGCTACCTACTGATGACCCATGCCAACATGGTTTCGGACGACCGTGATTCCACTGGATTCGACTTCAATGAAATCGGTGCAAAGTTCATAGGCGAAACTTTTGCACGCTGTGTAGGGCTAGAGTTTACCCGCGAGTTGCGAACAGAACTGTATCGCGTGCAGCTGTTCCGGCAAACTGGCAAGAATCAGCCGGGGCCCGCAGCGCCAGCTGAAGTTCTCGTGCGACGCGCAGCAGAATTCAACCACAGCGAAATCAAATGGGGCGGCTGCGCTGTCACTGCGGCCGAGGCCGCGAACCTCTGGTGCTTGCGCGAAGTGCCTGTGCTGATGTACCACCGCATTGCCGAGGATGGGCCCGCAGATCTCGCACCTTACCGGCTTTCGCCGGTCCGCTTCGAGCGGCTATTGGCTTGGCTGAAGCGCTATGGCTGGCATAGTCTCGACCTCGCCAGCTACTGCCAAAAGCGCTACGCTGAAGGCCAGGACTTTTTTCCTGGCAAAGCAGTGATTTTCACCTTCGACGACGCCTATGTTGACTTTTTCGAGACTGCTTGGCCGCTGCTCCGCCACTACGGGTTTTCTGCAACCGTCTTTATTCCTGTCGATTTCGTGGGCGGCTGCGCCGAATGGGATGCGCAATACGGGAAACCGGCCCCTATCATGGATTGGTCGCAGATTAAGGAACTGCACCGTCAGGGCGTGGCGTTTGGATCGCACGGTTGCACCCACCGGCGCGTACACGAAATGACCAAGGATGAGTTGCGGTTGGATGCCCAGCGTTCGAAGCTCTCGATCGAAGAACAGCTTGGCACTCCGATCTTTGGCTATTGCTACCCCTATGCGGCCGCCGATCCGGCGTCTCGACAGATTATCCGGGAAGCGGGCTTCTCTTGGGCCGTCGCTGGCGTCGGCGGTAATCCGGCCGAACGCAGCGACCCTTTCTATATCCCACGAATTGAAATCTTCGGGGAAGACGCGATAGACGATTTCATAGCAAAGTTGCCCGTACCCGAGCCCACCAGCGAAGACCAGCAGCGGCGCTATGCCAAGCTCCGGGCACTGCGCGATCGCGCCACTTATATGAACATCTGAAGTTCGCCTATGAAAATATGCTTCGTCGTCCTGGCGCACCATCAGCCGCAAGTTTTTCAAAAGCTCATCCGCAACATCAGCACCCGCGAAGTTGATGTTGTGGTGCACATAGACAGTGCCGCGAGCATCGAACCATTCCGCTATTCAGCTAGCAATGTCCACTACATGGCTCGGCGTCGCCGCGTGCGCTGGGCAAGCTGGAGCTTGACGGAAGTTATAATCGAAGGTCTCGCCATCGCGCTGAATTTCTCGGACGCCAACTATTTCATTTATCTCGCAGGCACTGACTTTCCAATTCGTCCCAATGCCGAATTGATGGATCTCCTGCGCGATAGCCACGGGCAGAACTTCCTCAACTACTATCCGCTGGTGCCTGGTATCTGGGGCCACGCCCTGGTCGCTCGCTATCGCTTGAACGAAATCAAATCGCGCTTCATCGATTTGCGGCGGCCGAACGACGTCTCGGCGCCCGCCTGGCGCCGTCTCGGCGGCACGCTCGTGAGCAAGATCGAGACCACCCTAAACGCCCGCTGCATGCCGCGCAACACGCGCTTCACCAATCTCTACAGCGGTTCTTCGCGTTGGTGCCTCAACCGCGAGACCATAGAATATATTGTCGACTTCTACCGATCGTCGGAAAGTCGCAAGCTGCGGCGTTACCTGTGGTCATGCGCCAACTCTGATGAAATCTTCGTCCAGACCGCCGTGCTCAACTCCCCCTTGAAGAATCAGTGCATCGGCTTCGACGAAGCCGCCGCACAGGACATCTTCGCCGGCCGTCAGCCGCCCATGCCTGACGAAAAGCGAGTTTACTTGCATTATATCGATTGGGATCCAGCCCGCGAGGACCCGGCCGTGATGGTGGAACGGGATCTGTCAATGATGCGCCAGTCGCGCAAGTACTTCGCCTGCAAGTTCCTCGACAGCCAATCACTACCCGTCATCAACATGATCGAAAGTGAGTTGCTCTCCGGTTGACTGGGCGATAGTGCCACCACAAATGCGTCGGCCTGAGCACAGTTAAAAGCTCATCGTCGAGACCGAGACGAGCCGGGTCGATTCTTAGAGGCTCGGTTTAATGCGTCGCATGCGTCTACCGTCTCCCCACTACGGTGCCGTCAGGATCACCAACAAAGCTGATGACGCTGTCGAGATGGTAAACGGCCTCGATTCCTGCAGATGCTTGTGCGATCGTTTGTCGCCTGTTGAGGCACCACGGAACCATAGCTGTCAGGTCCGGACTGCCCTGAAGGATTTCCTCGCGGCACACGACTGGGCGCGCGACGAGTCGAAGGCCTACGGAGGATCGGAAATCGTTACCGAGCTGCTAGCATGACCTTCGGCTGAAGCCGCAGTCGCGGCCCCTGCTGTGGAGGCGTCAAGCCGACCTCGAACGCGGATCGGCCGTGGCGCTGCATCCAGCCAGCAGAGCAGCAGGGCGATTCGAACTCACCCAACAAACTTGAATGAGGATTACCTGACAGAACATGATACAATCCAGTTCTCACAAATAGGCTGGGGAGATCGCCTGGAACAGAGCGGACGGCGATACGCGCCTTGAGATACAAGGCGGCTCTTCGAGCAAGCTTCGTTCTCGTTCAGATCCCGAGCGTAATGCGATCGTTGAGACAGCACCCGTCGGTACCTTCGGGCGCGGACGGCCGGTTGCAAAGCACGACCAGTGCGGCGGCGGTCATGACTTCCATCAAGCGCTCTTTCGATGCGGTTGATTGTGCTGGATCAATGCCGCCGGAATGCCGGGATGCAGGATTGAAGGTCTCGTTGCAGAAAGGTCCCCAAGGTGGATCAATTCGCAAAATGGCTGTTTTTAAGGTGCTGTTCGCATTTCTGCGAAACGCTTGGATGTCTGCTCCTCACGGCATTCATGGTCAGCGCTCCGGCAGCGCGATCGGCGGCCAATCCGGTTGAGGTGTTTCTAATCGATGTTAATGGGCCGATTTCGGTCGGGGCACAGCAACATTTCAGCGAGGCATTGGAAACTGCCCGTAGCCATGACGCGCAGCTCCTGATCATTCGGCTCGACACACCAGGCGGCCTCGTCGCAGTGACCCGGCAGATTATCAGCAAGATCCTCAGCTCCAACGTTCCGGTCGCCATCTACGTGGCACCAAACGGCGCCCGTGCCGCCAGCGCTGGAACCTATCTCTCCTATGCTGCTCATATCTCTGCGATGGCCCCGGGAACGCACCTCGGGGCGGCAACGCCGATTCTCATGGGGCAACCGCCTTCGCCGCAGCCGCTCGCTCCGAGCAAGCCGGCCGACAAGCCATCGAAGCCCACACAGGATAGCGCAGCTGAAAAGAAGGTGATCAACGACGCTGTCGCCTACCTCCGCGCGCTTGCGCAGCTCAGAGGCCGTAACGCGGAATGGGCTGAGAAGGCCGTCACCGAGGCCGCGACCTTGACAGCGCGCGAAGCACAGCAGGAAAAGGTCATCGATCTTCTGGCCGACGATGTCGCCGAACTGCTCAAGAAAATCGATGGCAAGGAACTCGTCACACCTGCAGGAATCCGAACCTTGCGGACCGCTGGACTTAGCGTGAAATATCTCGAGCCGAGTTGGCAGTCCCAGCTGATTACAATCGTCACCGATCCCAACGTCGCGTTCATACTCCTGATGATCGGTATTTATGGGATCTTATTCGAATTCTGGAGTCCGGGGCTGGCAGGTCCGGGCATTGTCGGGGCAATCAGTCTCGTGATCGCGCTGATGGCACTATCGGCGCTCCCGGTCAATATTGCCGGGGTGGGACTCCTCCTTCTGGGGATCGCCTTTCTCGTTGCCGAGGCGTTTGCCCCGGGCTTTGGAATCCTTGGGCTCGGCGGGATCGTCGCGTTTATCGCGGGCGCGCTGTTCCTTTTCGACCCGGCCGGCGCCGATTTTGACCTGTCGCTGGCATGGCCGGTCATCGTGGGGGTAGCGTTGACGACTCTTGTCGTCTTCGCCGGCGCGTTGGCAATGGTCGTGCAATCGAGACAGCGGGCAATCGCGACGGGAAGCGAAGAGCTGATTGGGATGCCCGGCGAGATCCTTGAGTGGTCGGGCGGCAAAGGTCGCGTCCGTGTTCACGGTGAAATCTGGGCCGCGACAGGGGCTCAACCTCTTGCTCTCGAACCTGGTGACCGCGTCTTCATAACCGGCCGCGACAGGCTGACATTGCTTGTCGCCCACTCGACTTAGAGGATTTTCAAATGGGTGAAGTTGTTAGTCTGTTCAACTGGATGCCGTGGCTCTTCCCAGTCCTCGTCGTCCTTTTCATCTTGATGGCTTCGATACGCATCCTGCGTGAATACGAACGTGGCGTTGTGTTCATGCTTGGCCGGTTCTACAGGGTGAAGGGGCCAGGGCTCATCATTGTCATTCCAGTGATCCAGCAAATCGAGCGGGTCGACCTACGTACTCGCGTTTTCGACGTACCTCCGCAAGACGTGATCTCGCGAGACAACGTGTCAGTAAAAGTCAATGCTGTGGTCTATTACCGCGTGATCGATCCGGAGAAGGCGATTATACAGGTCGAGGACTACAATCAGGCGACCAGCGAGTTGGCACAGACAACACTACGCTCGGTCGTCGGACAGCACGAACTGGATCAGATGCTGGCCGAGCGCGACAAGCTCAACGCCGACGTCCAGAAAATTCTTGATTCGCAGACCGACGCCTGGGGCATCAAGGTCTCGAACGTCGAACTGAAACACATCGACCTTGATGAGCAAATGATTCGCGCCATTGCCAAGCAGGCCGAGGCCGAACGTTTGAGGCGCGCAAAAATCATCGACGCGGAAGGCGAAGCACAGGCCGCCGAACGGCTGGTCGAGGCCGGCGAGATGCTTTCGAAACATCCAGAATCAATGCAGCTCAGATATCTGGGAACCCTCGCAAACATCGCCGGGGAGAAGAGTTCGACCATCGTCTTCCCGCTGCCGATCGAACTTTTCAATCTGGTGCGCGGGAAGATGAGAGAAGAGTGAAGCAAAACTGAAGGAAAACGGACGGCGCTATCACGCTCCGAATGACACCTGAAATCAGATCGCAGATCGTTTCCATGATCGACGAGGGCAAGGACATGACGGTCGCGACTGTATGATTGATTCCGCAGGCGACAGCAGTCACAAATGTCGGTGATGGAGCAACAATTTACGTCGGCTGCGGTAAAGGTTCGTAGAAGGCAAAAAACATTAAACGGAATGGCAAAGTCTCCGTGACGATCAACCTTAGTCGAGCAGGGACGAATGAAGTGACGAATACGTCGGCGTGTCAAATCGCCGGACAGCTAACCATTTGAAAACATTGGTAGCGGAGGAGGGACTTGAACCCCCGACACGCGGATTATGATTCCGCTGCTCTAACCAGCTGAGCTACTCCGCCACGCCCCGCGGCGGCGATGCCGGCTCGAAGGGGAACGCAGTCTATAAGGAGCCGGTGGCGCGCCTGTCAAGTTCGCAGAAGCCGTCGAACGGGGGTTCAATCAGCGCCTTCAGAACACTGGACCCCTCTCAGCTCGCCAGCGGCAGTTCGGCATCCTTTCGCGTCGCACCGATCCAGCCGCCGCCCAGAATGCGCGCCTGAGCACTGCCGTCAGAGTAAAACACGCACGCCTGCCCTGTCGCGATGCCGTCGGTCGCCTCATGCAGCACCACAGAAGTCCTGCCATCTCGACCGACGTGAAGCATTGCCGGTGTCGGGGCCTGCGTCGAACGGATACGGGCATGGATTTCGAGACCGTTAACGGCAGCCCGCTCCAAAGGCTCATCGCCAAGCCAATTGACATCGCGAAGTTCTACCGTACGTGTTGCGAGCGCTTCGCGGGGGCCAACAACGACCTCGTTGGCGTCCGCCTTGAGTTTGACGACGTAGAGCGGCTCTCCGCATGCGATCCCCAGGCCACGCCGCTGGCCGACGGTGTAATGTATGATGCCGTTGTGCGATCCAAGAACGCGGCCATCGACGTGCACAATATTGCCTGGAGTCAGGGCTTCCGGCTTTAACCGCTCGATGATGTCCGCATAACTTCCCGAAGGCACAAAGCAAATATCCTGGCTGTCCGCCTTGTCCGCGACGACAAGCCCAAGTTCGCGCGCCAGGGCGCGAACCTCCGACTTGGGTAGGTCGCCGAGTGGGAACCACAACTTGTCGAGTTGTTGGCGGGTCGTCGAGAACAGGAAATAGCTCTGGTCGCGTTCCGCATCTTCAGCGCGCGCCAGAATCGGTCCGCGCTCGCCATCACGCCTGCGGATGTAGTGGCCGGTTGCCAGCACCTCGGCACCAAGCTCAGTCGCGGTTTCGAGAAGATCCTTGAACTTGATCTGCGTGTTGCAATTGACACAAGGAATTGGCGTTTCACCGGCAACGTAACTGTCGGCAAAGGAGTCGATCACCGCCCGCTGGAAGCGTTCTTCGTAGTCGAGAACGTAATGGGGGATGCCGAGCGCCTCCGCGACGCGCCGAGCGTCATGGATATCCTGACCTGCGCAGCATGCGCCTTTTCGCGACGTCGCCGCACCATGATCGTAAAGCTGCAGCGTGATGCCGATCACGTCGTGACCCGCCCGCTTTAAAAGCGCTGCCACAACCGACGAGTCGACCCCGCCCGACATCGCCACGACGATGCGGCGCGGCCTTGCTTGCGCCGCTGATTTGGATAATATTGCAGCGTTATTCATGGCTTATCGTTCGCCGGTTGAGTCCAAATGTGAGCATAAGTCACTTAGCGCTGTTATTGCGAGACGAGAATTCGAGCTGGATCCCGCCGGGTGTCTTCAAGTGGCCGGCAAGGGTTCTGGATCAGGACATTAGGTGCATCGGCGCGAAACATGCAAGTGCCCGGTAGTGGGTCATTGCCCACGACCAAATGCCCAAGTGGCTGGCCCAGGACTTGCTCTGAGATTGACAGCATTCGAAAGTGTACCACAATGGATCACGCTGTTTCGAATCAGCAACACCGGGAGAAACTTAAGCGAAGCTGAAGGAGTGCCCAAGGTAAGTCAGTAAGTAGAGGCCAGCTATACAAGTAGTTCGAAATCGGGACGTTTAGCAGTCCCGCTAGATACTGGAAACGATAGTTGGTTATGCTAAGTTTACTGATGAATTTAGGCGCTTCTTAATCGCGTTCGTATATCAAGGTAGTAGGCGTCAAAAAAAGAGTAAAGCGTACCATGAACGAAAAGCAGATGAGAGCGCGAGTGCGCTACGTCATTGGACCGGATGGCAGTCCGCTGACTGTCGCCGATCTTCCACCAACCAACACCAAGCGCTGGGTCATCCGCCGCAAGGCAGAAGTCGTAGCAGCCGTTCGCGGTGGCCTCCTGAGCATAGAGGAAGCTTGCGACCGCTACCGGCTGACGGTCGACGAACTGCTTTCCTGGCAGCGCTCGATTGAAAAGCACGGTCTGCCGGGCCTTCGCGCCACCAGGTTGCAGGATTATCGCGAATAGGTACGTGCAGGGCGTTCTTGAGCCGTGCGTCGATGCAATGCTTGCCCACGGCACGCTACGCGGCGCCGGCTGGGCTGGCGCGCGTTAGGTCTTAGGTTTTACCGCGCTAATGCTCGTCTCGGCTTCGGGAGGCGTCCAGCCTTCTGTGATTGGTTCTGCCAAGCAGCCCTCTTCTGCGGCTGCCCACCTGTCGACATCAGCGCGCATGGCATCGCCCTTTTCTGCGGGCAGCCCCAGGTTCTCTGAAGCCACCGATGCGCCTTCTCCGAGTGGGGTGATCGAAACGGCGAATACCCTGCGGCCCGGGATGTTAGGCTTGTCGGCGATGCGTTCGTGGATATCGATCTGTGCGGCACCGCCTTCGGATCTTGGCTTCGCGTCGGCCTGGAAAAGATGGGTATCACGCATCCCCCCGAGTCCCCCCATCCAACACGTTAGAGCCCCGCGCGCTACCCGCGTATAGACTTCCGTCGCCGATCCGACCGGCGGTTTGATCGCTTTTGGCACAAGCGCCTGCGCGGCCGCAGGAATCGCCACTATCGCACCGGTAGCGCCCGATTGCAGATCCTCGAGCTTGACGTTTGGCGAGCACCCGCAAGCCAGCATTGTCAGACCGGCGACCCAAAGAAATCGATTGAGCGCGGCAACCCGCAGCATGCCATCTCTCTCACTAGCTGTTCGCATACGGCGCAGTTAATGCTGATCCGACATCCATGAACGAAAAAGCGCCGCCAGGCAATTCGCCTGACACCGCTTTACGTTCATTCCACAGCCCGGGACTGCGGCTTTGCAACGCAACGCCACGCCGGTCAGCGGGCCCCTGCGCCTTCGGCAACCGCCCGGACGTTGTTGTCCTCGCTGTCATAACGGGCGAGCTGGGCGCGCGCCTCGTCGTGATCCTTCTCTGCCGATTCCAGTTTGGTACGAAGTTCTGCAGCCGACGACATCAGATTATCGCGACGCTGCAAGGCGGCTTTGGCGAAGGTTGAATAGGCGAAGTGCGCGACGTCACGCACGCCTGTGCGGTCTTCTTCGGCCGCGATCTGGCGCTCGAGATCGGCAGCAAGCTGCTCGAAATCGCGGATCATATACTGCAGTTCGTCGACCCTGCGGGCCTTCTCGTCCAGTTCGAAACGCTTGACGCGAACAAAGCTGTCCCGGGACTTCATGGCGCGGTACCCCTCACTCATTCGACAACTCACAGAGTTTGACACTCAAGATCCATGCCAAAGACGTTCAAGGTTCGAGTGCGCTGTGCACTCATCAAGGTTAACCTGCTCTAGCGCAAGCTGAACGTCAAGCTGACCATTCAAGTAACTCTCCAAGGCTGCATTCTAACTGCCGACACTTAACGTGGCACTAAAGCCACGCTCTCAGAGTTCACGCGTCAATCCCGCCGCGTACGGGCCAATTTCTCCCGATGAACACTAGGGCGGCCCGGCGAATAATGATAACTGTTGAAATGTTACTGGATGGGAGTGACAAAGGTGGGGTTTGCGGGGGTGAAAAGCCCGAGTCGGCAGCAAATGCCGCTCGGGCTTGGTGTTGTCAAAGCCTCCGACCATTACGTGGGCCATCCGCCAGCCTGCGCCTTGCGCGCGCTTGCGTACCGGTAAGATTTCCAGAGTTTTCGTTAAGTATCATGCACTTGCTATGCCTTTCTATGGCGTGGCAAGTCCGTTTTATCGTGTGCCAACCGTAAACGAGCGTGCTGAAACATGCGTTGTCTGCAAGGGGTTATTAGGTTTTGTTAACCTCTAGGTGCTAAATCAATAATGAAGTATTTGTGGAAGAGAGTCATCGCGTTCTCTTCGCAATAGGGACAACGGTCCGGGGACGGCGGATCGGAAGAGAGAGGAACAGGCATGCGGGTGCTTCTCATTGAGGACGACAGCGCGACCGCGCAGAGCATCGAATTGATGCTGCGCTCGGAAGGCTTCAACGTGTTCACGACCGAGCTTGGCGAAGACGGCGTCGAGATCGGCAAGCTCTACGACAACGATATCATTCTACTTGACCTCAACCTTCCGGATATTTCCGGCTACGAGGTCTTGAAGGCCTTGCGGGTCAGTAAGGTTTCTACTCCTATCCTGATCCTTTCGGGTCTGGCCGGCATCGAGGACAAGGTGCGTGGCCTTGGCTTCGGCGCCGACGATTATATGACGAAGCCGTTCCACAAGGATGAACTCGTCGCCCGGATCCACGCCATTGTGCGCCGCTCGAAGGGGCACGCCCAATCGGTCATTTCAACCGGCTCCCTTAAGGTCAACCTCGACACAAAGACCGTCGAAGTCAGTGGCTCGCGCGTTCACCTCACCGGAAAGGAGTACCAGATGCTGGAACTCCTCAGCCTGCGCAAGGGCACGACACTGACCAAGGAAATGTTCCTCAACCACCTTTACGGCGGTATGGACGAACCCGAACTCAAGATTATCGACGTGTTCATCTGCAAGCTGCGCAAGAAGTTGCAGGCGGCAACTGGCGGTCAGCATTACATCGAGACGGTGTGGGGCCGCGGCTACGTGCTTCGCGATCCAGACGACGAGCCCGCGGTCGCCTGACCCCTGCCCGTCACTCTCTCTTCCAGGACAACAAATTGCGGGGCCCAGAGCCCCGCTTTTTTTGCTCGTCAGCGCGGAGCTAATTTGCAAGGTCTGCAGATGGTATCGACAGCCGGAGTTGACGAACGCGTGCGAGTTTGCTCGGGTTGACTGACGATGTACCAACCGGAGACCCCCGTGAGCGAAGCCAACAAACCTTCGATGAAAGCAGCCGTCATTCCGGTGACCCCGTTCCAGCAGAATTGCACACTGATCTGGGACGAAAAAAGTGGATCAGGCGCCGTCGTCGATCCGGGCGGTGACGTCGACCGCATCCGCGAGGCGATTCTGGAAGTCGGCATGACGCCGGAGAAGATCGTTTTGACCCACGGGCACATCGATCATGCCGGGGGCGCTACCGAATTGAAAGAGGCGCTTGGCGTCGAAATCGAGGGGCCGCACAGGGCCGATGCTTTTCTTCTTGATGGTCTCGAGGAGCAGGGCCGCGAATACGGTTTCCCCGCCCGCAAGGTGACGCCCGACCGCTGGTTCGACGAACCCGGCACGCTTTTGATCGGCGGCCATGAGTTCGAGATACTGCATTGTCCGGGGCATTCGCCGGGTTCGCTGGTCTACGTCAACCACGCCCACAAGTTCATTTTGATGGGCGACGTGCTGTTCCAGGGTTCTATCGGCCGAACCGATTTTCCTTACGGAAATCACGAAGCTCTAATCACCGCTATCAAGACAAAGCTCTTGAAGCTCGATGACGCCTACGCGTTCATCCCTGGCCACGGTCCAGGCAGCTCCATTGGCATGGAGCGGCGCACCAATCCTTTTCTGAAGTAAGCGGCCGTTCCTGAAGGAGCAGACTCAGCGCGAACTTGGGGCGCGGTACCCCGGTGCGCAGAACTCAGTAATGGCCCTTGATCGTAAGGCAGCCGAAGACGCCGCATTCGTCGGAAATAATGCCATTGCTGCGCGAATCCCAGAAATCGATGGTTTCGACGCGCAGGGTTTCAGAGCAGAGCCGCCGGCAGTATTCCCAGCGGCCGCTCGGCAACTGCACTTGCGGACCAAGCCTTGACGGGCGCACAGCACCCGTGACGGTGCCGTTGCCGTAGCGGCTTTCGGCGACGGTGTAGCCACGCTGGATTTCGGCGGCCTGCTGATTGCGCCAGCCGAGCGCAGCGGCACTTTCGAACGGTAGGAGCGACAGAGCAGCCAGCGTGCCGATGATGACCGCGGTATTGAGAGTTTTCATCATGTCCATTCCTCGGTGCGCGTGAGAGTCATGCGATCATAACACTTGTCAACTGCGCCGGAAGCTCAGGCTGACACCGCCAGCCTTGTTCGTCGAGAGATTGACTGTCGCACTGTTACCGTTGATCGAAATCGAAAGCGAGCCGGCGACACTGCCACGGATCGACAGGCGCAGAGACGAATTGGTTGCTGTGCCGGAAACGCTGCCGCCAGCATTGAACGTCCGCTCTTCCCAGGTGCCGGTGACCGACGAGCCGCCCTGTTGCAGCGAACCGCGCATGTGGATCTTGTTGGACGGGCTGGCGCAACGTATGGCGATGCCCAACCCCGAGCCGCCCTTCTTCGTATAATATGCGCGGCATGTCAGCTTCTCACGTTTGCCGTTCGCAGTTTTAAGCGAACCGCCGCCCGACCACGATCCGGCCAGCGCCGCGAAAACACCGCCCGCATGGCCGGGAGCGACCGTCACCGGGAGCAGCAGCGCCGCGGCCAGTAATGTTGTTGAAAGGTTCAAGTCGCGCATGAATTCGGGCTCGCATCTGCTGATAACAAGAATTGATGTTGGGTAAGTCTAAAGCTTTCGGCGGCACGAGGCGAGGACGCGCGGGTCACAATCGCCCGTCAATCTGAACGCCGTCACTCACTAGACCGCGAGCGGCATGCCGCGCGTCAGTGCGCATCAGTGAACTAAAAAAACATCAACCGCCGGGGCGACCGGTTTTCCTCGGGCGCCGCCCGCCGCTGCGCTTCTTCTTCGTTTGCACCGGATCGTCAAAGTCGACGGTGCGGGCCGAACGCTGCGGCTCGGAACGCCCGCGCGGCACGGCGTTCATCGCGTGCGGCCCCATTTCGTCGAGCGTCGGCCTGTGGGCGCCCTGGATCTTCTCTCCAAACGCGCCGGCCTTGGTTCGTGGATCGACGTCGACAGAGCGGCGCGGCACTGCCCGGTCGGTGCCGGGCCCCATCTTGCCGAGTTCGGGCCTCCTGACGCGGCTTTTATCCATTGGCGGCACGTTGGCCTTGGCCCCGTATTTCTCAGGCCCGGCATAACGCCCGGCGCGGGCCTCGACATCGGTCTGCCGCGCCATCGGATCATCTGCGATTGCCAACTCTGTCTCGCGCAGCCGCCTGACTTCGTCGCGTAGCCGCGCAGCCTCTTCGAATTCAAGATCGGCAGCCGCCGACTTCATTCGCGCTTCGAGATCCTCGATGACCTTTGCCAGATTGTGCCCGTAGGTCGTCGGCACATCGGCAAGCCCGGGGGCGACGTTGACGTGGTCCTGCTCGTAGACTGAGCTGAGAACGTCGGCGATGTTCTTCTTGATCGTCTGCGGCGTGATGCCGTGTTCCGTGTTGTAGTCCAGCTGCTTCTCGCGGCGGCGATCGGTTTCGGCAATGGCACGTTCCATCGAACCGGTGATCTGGTCGGCATAGAGCAGCACGCGCCCGTCGACGTTGCGCGCCGCGCGGCCGATGGTCTGGATGAGCGAGGTTTCCGAACGCAGGAATCCTTCCTTGTCGGCGTCGAGAATCGCGACAAGAGCGCATTCGGGAATATCGAGTCCCTCGCGCAGCAGATTGATGCCGATCAGCACGTCGAATGCGCCGAGCCTCAGGTCCTGGATGATCTTTATTCGCTCCACGGTGTCGACGTCGGAGTGCATGTAGCGCACGCGGATGCCTGTCTCGTGCATGTATTCGGTAAGGTCCTCGGCCATGCGCTTGGTCAGGGTGGTAACGAGCGTGCGGTAGCCCTTGGCAGCGGTCTTGCGCACTTCGTCGAGCAGGTCGTCGACCTGTGTCTTGGCCGGACGGATATCGATTTCGGGATCGATCAGGCCGGTGGGCCGGATCACTTGCTCGGCGAACACGCCTTGGGTTTGCTCCAGTTCCCAGGTTTGCGGCGTCGCCGAAACGTGGATCGACTGCGGCCGCATTGCGTTCCATTCCTCGAAGCGCAGCGGGCGATTATCCATGCAGGACGGCAGCCGGAAACCGTATTCGGCAAGCGTCGCCTTGCGCCGGAAGTCGCCGCGGAACATACCGCCGATCTGGGGCACCGTGACGTGACTTTCGTCGCAGAACACAAGCGCGTTGTCGGGCAGGTATTCGAACAGCGTGGGCGGCGGATCGCCGGGACGGCGGCCGGTGAGGTAGCGCGAATAGTTCTCGATACCCGCGCAAGAGCCTGTGGCTTCCATCATCTCCATATCGAACATCGTGCGCTGTTCCAGACGCTGTGCTTCGAGCAGTTTGCCGACTGCGTTGAGTTCCTCGAGACGCTGTTTCAGCTCCTTCTTGATCGACTGGATCGCCTGTTGCAGCGTCGGCCGTGGCGTCACGTAGTGCGAGTTGGCGTAAACCTTGACCAGTTCAAGTTCGTCCGCCTTCTGCCCCGTCAGTGGATCGAATTCGATAATAGATTCGATTTCGTCGCCGAACATGGTGACCCGCCAGGCGCGGTCCTCCAAGTGGGCCGGGAAGATCTCCACGGTATCGCCGCGCACCCGGAACGTGCCGCGCTGGAAGGACTGGTCGTTGCGCTTGTAGTGAAGAGCGACGAGATCGGCGAGAAGCTGCTGGCGCGAGATGTTGTCGCCGACCTTGATGGCAAACGTCATCGCGGTGTAGGTTTCGACCGAACCGATACCGTAGATGCAACTCACCGACGCGACGATAATGACGTCGTCGCGTTCGAGAAGCGCGCGCGTTGCGGAGTGGCGCATCCGGTCGATTTGTTCGTTGATCGAGCTTTCCTTCTCGATATAGGTGTCGGTACGCGGAACGTAGGCCTCGGGCTGGTAGTAGTCGTAGTAGGAGACGAAGTACTCGACTGCGTTGTTGGGAAAGAACGAGCGGAATTCGCCGTAGAGCTGAGCAGCTAGCGTTTTGTTCGGCGCCAGGATCAACGCGGGGCGCTGGGTTTCGGCGATGACGTGCGCCATCGTGAAGGTCTTGCCCGAGCCGGTGACGCCAAGCAGCACCTGATCTTTTTCATGCGCACGAACGCCCTTGACGAGTTCCTCGATGGCGGTTGGCTGATCGCCTTTGGGTTCGTAGTCGGAGACGAGTTCGAAGCGATACCCGCCTTCGCTCTTTTCGGGCCGCTCCGGCCGATGCGGGGTGAAGTCGATCTCAGTGCCGGCAACAACGGGATGTGCGGCCATCAGCGGCTGTGTCTTCAGCAGTTCGCGCTGGTTTGGTCCACGCTCGTCGGGTTTGGCGAGCAGCGCATCGAGATAGGCGGTGAGGCTCATGTTCCCGGACGTCGGCATCAGCGCCTGGTTGCGGAGCGCCGGCAGGGCGTCCGCGCCGTGGTCGTAACCGGTCTGCGCGGTTTCGCCAAAACCGCCTCTTTTCTCAAGCTCGGATGCCGCACCGGCCTCGGCGCGCGCCTTCGCCATCGCTTTTTTCCCGCGGCGGGCGGGCTTGGCGACGCCGGGTGTCTGCGCCGCCGTCTCTTCTGGCGGCGGTAACGGCTTGCCGGACCGACCGCGCGACGGGCGCGGTTTTTTAGCGTCGGAGTTTGCCGAAGCCTTTGCGGATGTCTTGGATGAGGAATCTGATGCCATGGCGCTCAATATGGCGCGTCGGGCGCTCAGGATCAAAGGGGGCGTGGCGATCCCGTCACCGGCGCGCCACAGGGACTACGGTCATCGCTAATGCTACAGAAAATTTGCCGTGAATCCGCCACGATCCGGGCGCTGCGTCCGCCGCCGCCTGGATATCGAGAGACTCGGACGGCTGGTCCGGCAGGGCCGATAACCGGCGCCGGGATCCTTGGAGACCACTCCCATGAACACGGTGAAGACTCCTCTCACAGCACTAATCGCGACTTTGATGTTTTCCAGCCTCGTCGCCGGCTGCAGCGCCATCAACCAGGAAGGCGATGGCGCCGGTCCAGGCGCGATGGACCAGAGCTATTCGGCGCCGCCCGCCAAGCCGTCCGAAGACAAGGAATCCTGAAGGCTACAAGCAAGAGCGCATCGCCAGCCCCCGCTGACCCCAGCGGGGCTGCTTCTGTTTATGGAGAACGCAACAGAAGCGACTGCCAAGCAGTGAATTACGCGCCGCTCCTCCCCAAAATCGAGACATCCTGTCGCGCGGTAGGGTGCGCGCGCCCTTTTTCGCCACAATTCACTGGTGTTCCCGCGCTGCACAATAACGGGAGAATTCCGATGAGAGTCATGGTACTTGCTCTGATGTCTTCATTCCTTGCTTGCGCCTTCGCAGCACCTTCGTTTGCGTTGGGCCAAGGTGGAATGTTCGAGGAGCGAAACGGGGCGTTTTACGAGCAGCGTTCGAGCCAGCGCAGCAATCTGGGCGCAGGCGGCTACGCCAACCAAGCCTACAAGACCCAGACCAAGAAAAAGAAGCGCCAGCAGACCGCTTCCCTTTCCTATACGGATTCGTACTCCGGCGGCGTCGGCAAGCGACCCGGTAAATGGTGCGGCTGGTGGATGCGCACGCAGCTCGGCGGTGGACCGCACCTCAACGTCGCCTGGAACTGGCGCAACTACGGCAGCTCCAGCGGCCCGCAGGTTGGCGCGGTCGTCGTCTGGCGCCACCATGTCGGCATCATCACCGGCCAAGCTGCGAACGGCCAGTGGATCGTGAAATCGGGCAACGACGGCGGCCGCGTGCGCGAACGCGCTCGCTCTGTCAAGGGCGCGATCTTCCGTATCTGAACCAGCAGCTTATCGGCCGGGCCTTCGCAGGCCCGGCCTATCAGCGGACTTTTTCAGCTGCACACGTGAACCGGCGCAGGCCGGCTTCGATGAATGGTCTGTAGGCGCGCCCCTTGTCGGGGGCGCGCAGCACGATGATGCCACGATCGCTGCGCACGGCCTGCGGTTTCTCCGTAGTGTCCGCCACGCCAAGCGATTCCGGCGTTAGCCCCATGAAGCGCTCGGCCGTCGGCAGGATGCGCAGCCGTAGTGAAGTCACGCGCTCGTCCTCGCCGGTGGCCGCATAGACGTTGTCGCCTTCCGGGGTGTGCAAGGCGAGCGACCAGCCCTTGCCGGGCAGTTCAAGGGAAACCCCGACCGGAGCTTGTGCACTGTCGTACCGGCACATGGCGTAGCGGACATCGGGCGTAAGAAAAGGCAGCGGCTGGGTGGCGGGCGTCACTGGCGGCAGTACGATGACGGTATTGACCGGCAGCATCGGTTCCAGCCTGTCGAAAGCGGAACGGCCCATCATCATCGGAGCCGCAAGCGTCGCGGCGATGTGCAGGATGCCCATGGCGCAGAGCGCGGCAGCAACCAGCCTCAGGTCCGGCCGCAACGCTGCGAGACGCTTCAACACGGCCAGTGCTCGTTCGGCAAGCGGGTGAAGCGTCATCGGCAGGCCACCCGCTTGATGGTTGGAAGCACGATCATTTCGGCTTCTGCTTCCCTGTCGCCTGCAATCACGGCGTTGCTCTCAAGCAGCGTCATGGCAAGCGTCAATCGTCCAGCTCCTCCGGTCGGCAGCCAGTTGCCCGGCCTCGCATCGCGCGCCAGCGTCACCGTGAATGTGCCGTCGGGAGAAATGGCAACCGTATCGCTGGTGAACGTGTAGCGGTTCGAGGGGTTGTCGATCAGCCGCCCCTGATCGTCGAGCGCGGTGATGCTCCACCAGCGAGCATCCAGCGTTTCGCCGCTGATTTCGTACTCGCAGGAAGAATGCAGCCGCAGCCCGTCGCTGTCGCTGGAGGCCTGATAGGTATTGGCTATGTCGGTCGTCAGGTTCAGTGTGCCAGAACGCGCGAAATGCGCCCGCGTATAGGGATCGGCGTCGACGCGGCCTTCGTGTTTCCAGGTGCTCCATGGGCCGACGTTGAGGGTGGTAAGAGCATTGCCAGCGCTCAGCATGTAATAGCTGGAGCCGAGGCCCCCAATCAGCACAAGTCCCACGAAGATCGCCCAGTCGGAGATCTTCAGGATGATGGCTTGGAGTTTCTTGCGGGCCCTGTGCAGGACAAAATGCATGGCGGATTAGTTTCTGGTTTCGGATGACGGCGAACGGTGTCGATCGATAAGGGCAGTATATTGTTAGCGAGCAACCTGGCGGTCTTTTAGCTCGGCACGTTTGTCGGGATTAATCGCGCCTTCGGGCTCCGGCGCGGCGGGAACTTCGGCGGGCTCGACGCCGTTGGCTTTACGCATGGCTGCGACCAGGGTCTGCAGCGCCTTGCGGGTCTTGTCAGGCAACAGGCTGGCGGAGGCGGTCCCGCGGCCTGCAGGATCTTTGAAGGCAGGATCGGTCTGGCGCAGATAGGCGAGGCGCTGCATTTCTGCGACTTGGACAGGGTGCGGATCAAGGCCCGGTATGGTCGGGATGTTCATGTTCGTATGGGCGACCGACATGAAGGCCTTCCATGTTTGCGCGGGCAGGCTGCCGCCAGTCACGCGGTTAGTGGGGCGAAAGTCATCATTGCCGAGCCAGACCCCGGTGACGTATTTGCCGGTGAAACCCATGAACCAGGCGTCGCGATAGCTGGAACTCGTCCCGGTCTTGCCGACGGCATGTGTGAAGTCGAGTTTCGCACGTCCACCGGTGCCCGCATGGACGACCTGGAAGAGCATCTGGTTCATGTCCTCGGCAACCCGCTTTTCTAAAACCTGCGGCGCCGGTTTTTCGTCGCGTTCGCGCGAATAGATCAACTCGCCGCGCGAATTGACCAGTTCGAGTACACCGTACGGTTTGACGAGCTTGCCGTCGTTGGCAAACGTGGCGTAGCCGCCGGTGTGTTCTAGTACGGTAACGCCGCCATCGCCGAGCGCCATGGAACAGGTTTTTTGCACTCCCGAGACGCCGAGCCGATTGACCATCTCCAACAGCTTGTCGCGACCGATGGACAACGAAAGCTCGACCGCAGTGGTGTTGTAGGATTTTGCCAGCGCATATTGCAGCGGCACGCGCGCCCCGCTGCCATAGCTGCCGTTGTAGTTCTTCGGTGACCAGCGCCCGCAGCTTCTCGACCTGTCACGCACGGGGGTGTTGGGCCGCATCCCCGCTTCGAGCGCTATCGCATAGACATAGGGCTTGAACGACGAGCCGGGCTGGCGGCGCGCCGAAGTTGCCCGGTTGAACTGACTGACGCCGTAATCGGTGCCGCCGACGACGGCGCGCACTGCTCCGTCCGTTTCCATGGAAACGAGAGCACCGGCGCGCGCCCGCGCATAGCGGCCTTCGCCCTTGATTGTCGAGATCAGCGCTTCCTCGGCAGCCTTCTGCAATTTCAGGTCGACAGTTGTCCGGGCCGTTAGCACGTACTCGCCCTTGCCACGAGCCAGACGCTGGACCTCTTCGAAGGCCCAATCGAGAAACCAGTCGGGGCTGTCAGGGTTGCTGTGCTCCACGATCTTTGCTGGGAACATGCGGGCGTTGTGAACCTGTCCTGCCGTATAGAACCCGGCTTCGACAAGGTTTGACAGCACCTCGTTGGTACGAGCGCGCGATGCTGCCAGGTCGACGTGCGGGGCGTATTTCGTCGGCGCTTTGAACAGACCGGCCATCAGTGCGGCTTCGGCCATGCTGACATCCTTGGCCGACTTTCCGAAATAGAACTGGGCCGCCGCCTCGACCCCGAAAGCGCCGCCTCCCATGTAGGCGCGGTCGAGATACATCTTCAGGATTTCGCGCTTCGAATGCCGGGACTCGAGCAGGAAGGCAAGAAACACTTCCTTGAGCTTGCGCTGTATCGAGCGTTCGGGAGACAGGAAGAGGTTTTTTGCGAGCTGCTGGGTCAGTGTCGAACCGCCCTGGACTACGCCGGATGCGCGAACGTTTTCGACAATGGCACGCGCGGTGCCAAAGAAGTCGACACCGAAGTGCTCGAAGAAGCGGCGGTCTTCCGTGGCCAGCGCGGCTTTGATCAGGTAGTCGGGAATGTCTTCGAGAGGTACCGCATCGTTGTGCAGGATGCCGCGCTTACCGATTTCGTTGCCGTTCTGATCGAGGAAGGTGACGGCGAATTGGCCGGTCTGATATTTGCTTTCGTCGAATTCCTTGAAGGCCGGCAGGGCGAGCGCATAAAGCAGCACGAGCCCGCCAGCTCCGATCGTCAGGCATTCGCAGGCCAGTTCGTTGGCGATTCGCTTCCAGCCGGACAGCTTGAAGCGGGCAAAGAAGCTCGAGGCGGAGTTCCAGGTATCGCGCACCCGCCCCCACGTTTCCGAGATCAACGAATCGATCTTGGAATCGAGGCTTAGCCAGTCGATGATGCGGTCGCGCCCACCTTGTTTGAAGAACCAATCGCTCAAAGCCTGCCGTCTCCGTTTGGTCAGGAGGAAAAAGACCTGCTGCCGGCCGCCAGGTCCATCGACTGTCAATACCTCACAGGGGGCGGGGAAACTAGCGCGGTGCGCGCCCGGACCGCCATGTTTAAGGTAAAACGTGCTTCTGTGGCATAGGTGCGGCGACAGGAAGCCGGCATGAGTGCTTGACCGCCCGGCAAAACACCTGCGAACGGTGCACGATGAACAAGGAATCACCAGAAGCGTTCTGGCGCATCAAGACCCTTTCCGAAATGACGGCAAGTGAATGGGAGCAGCTTTGCGATGGCTGCGGACGCTGCTGTCTGCTCAAGCTCGAAGACGAGGATACTGGCGATGTCTACCTGACCCGCCTGTCATGCCGGCTGCTGGATCTTGGCAAGTGTCGCTGCCGTGATTACCCGCGCCGTCACGAACTGGTGCACGACTGCCTGTCGATCGATCCGGAAGCGGTGGAAAAACTGAGTTGGCTGCCCGCTTCATGCGGTTATCGACGGATTTCCGAAGGCCGCGGTCTGGCATGGTGGCATCCGCTGGTATCAGGAGATCCCGAGACGGTGCATAAGGCCGGTATTTCGGTGCGCGGCTGGGCACGCCCGGAGACCCAGGCCAATGCGGAGGAACTGGAGCGCTACATCATCGATGACTTCGACGACGACTGATCGGCAGCACTTATCCTCAGGTTGCTTGGAATGGGATAGCCTGGATTGTTTGCCCCGGGACGGACCATGTAAGGCATTGAAATAAAACAATTTACTTGTTGACAGCGTACCGCTGTTCGAGTACTGTTTATGTATGGCCGGAAGAGGGTGAGGCGAAAGCGCCCGCCCTCTGATCCTGCGCCTACGAACATCCAAAATCGATCTTGATCAGGGCATCTTTGAAGAGGGGTGCGGCCAGGTGCATGTCGCATGATGAGGCGGCCTGGGCCGATATCCGTTGTGCCTATGAGATGGGTGAAGAAACCGTCTCGCAGATCGCGGCACGGTTGGCGGTGTCGGCAGGGGCGATCTATCGGCGGGCCCGCCGCGACGGCTGGGCACGGCGTTCGAAGCAGAAACGCAGCCACAAAACAAAGGCGACAGGCAAGCCATGCCGAACCCAAACGAGAACCGGCCACGCCACGCGGCAGCTCCGGCAGGACGCCGCATCGGCCCCAAGCCTTATCGCAAGGCTCTACAACGCGATGGACGCGAAGTTGAAACGTCTCGAGGCGCGCATGGACAGCCATGAAGAATTGACCGCCGCTGAAAGCGAGCGGGAAACCCGGGAATTGGGTTCGATGATCCGAAGCTTCGAAAAGGTCACGGCGTTTGCGGCAGTCCTTGAAGAACGAGAAAAGCCCTCCAAACGCAAACTCGTCGCCGCCGGTGATGCGGAGCGAATGCGCGAAGAGATTACGCAGCGCCTTGAACGCATATGCGCGGACAGGGACGCTAAAGACCAATCTGGCTCGACTGAGTGACGACGCCATCGCGGCGATCCATTCTGACTGGCAGGTATGGGCGCGCGACGATCAGTTGCCGCCGCGATCCACCGCTGCCGGCGATCCATGGCAGGTTTGGCTTCTGCTTGGCGGGCGCGGCGCCGGCAAGACCAGGGCCGGTGCCGAATGGATTAGAGCACAGGCCCTCGGTATTGCGCCGCTGGCGAACGGGCCCGCGAAGAGGATTGCACTCGTCGGCGAGACTATGGCGGATGTGCGCAGCGTCATGGTTGAAGGAGACTCCGGCCTGCTGTCGATTCACGCCGATGCCGAACGCCCGCGATTCGAACCCTCGAAGATGCAATTGACCTGGCCCAACGGAGCCGTCGCGCAAATGTTTTCGGCGGAGAATTCCGAAGGACTGCGAGGGCCGCAATTCGCTGTTGCATGGTGTGACGAGATCGCCAAGTGGCGCAACGGAGGGGAGGCTTGGGACATGCTGCAGTTTGCATTGCGCCTGGGCGATCATCCCCGTGTCGTCGCAACGACAACGCCGCGTCCGGTGCCGCTTTTGAAGAAGCTTCTGGCAGACGAAGCAACGGTCGTCAGCAGGTGCGCGACCTCAGCGAATGCCGCCAACCTCGCTCCCTCGTTCGTCGCGGAGATGACGCGGCGGTACGCGGGAACGGCGCTGGGCCGCCAGGAATTGCTGGGAGAATTGATCGAGGACACCGAAGGTTGCCTGTGGCGGCGCGACTGGATCGAAGCCCAGCGGGTGAGATCCGCGCCGGCCTTGCGCCAGGTGGTGGTCGCG
>LOEV01000153.1 GCA_001516065.1 Alphaproteobacteria bacterium BRH_c36 | reverse complement strand
GGGCGGCAATTCGGCGCGGCTCCAGCATGACTATCTTGCGGTTGCCGAGCCAGCCGGCGCCGAGCAGCGCGATTGGAACGCGGGTTGTCTTGCCCGCGCCAGGCGGGGCGACGAGGACGGCGGCGCCTGTTTCTGCAAGCGCTCCCAGGACGGCGGGCAGCACCTCATCTACGGGCAGGACTGTTTCGGGCGGCTTCGCCATCGCGGTTTTGCATTCAAAGTTAAGGACGAAGCCATCTCGTGTTCCCGCTCCGACGCCTGGATCCAAAGCGCCTGCGCGTTACACCAGCGAACTCCTTGTTTTCTGGTTTTTATAACGCTTGACGGCCTTCGCCCGGAATCAAGCGTCAGATACAGTACACTAGCGACGTATTTTGATGTTCGGGACTAGTGTCCCATCTCCGAAGTTCGCCTCCACTCTGCGGCAACCACTCGAGCGAACTTCGGAGACAAAGGGACACTGGAATCAGAAAGTTGCTAGTGAGGCGTCGCGCCTAAATCGTCAGCGGTTGCGGCTACGTTTCGATTTAGGCGCGACGGGCCACTAGCCGCTCGCGACCTAGTCTCCCTTAGGAGAACCAGACCAGCGTTCCGGTACTGAAATTTGCCTTCCGTCTGGGAGTGACTGAGAAGGAATGACGGAACCGTTTGGAACACTAGCAGCGGATGGGGCATTTCATGCAAGCGCCACACGATTGCGCTACATCAACGACCTTAGGTATCGCAGTCAGTGAATATCAGCGGCCCGATGGGGCGGCGCGTAATCAAGTGGTTGGTCGCAAGATACAATCTTTGCACACCCTATCGTATAGTAAATGTATGTCAACTCCCTTGCCGAGTGTTCGACCTTGGGATAATCTCCCGGCATTAATAGCGTTTGCTTTTCAGGGAGACAGCTAATGTCTGCCAGCGTTGTGTCGCTTTCAAACGTCCGGGGCCGCTTGGAAATTCGGCGGTGGACCAATCAAGACGTTGCCGAGATCTACCGTGTTGCAGACACGCTTCGGCGCGCCGGACTTCCTATCGATTGCGAGGAAGGGCAGACAGACGAAGGCGACCCCTGGTATGCGTTCTGTAACGCCAATACCGGCGATGTCATCGTGCATTTCGCATTTATCGACGGGCAGTACCTCGCCGAAGTTTCGCACCTCGGCGTTAGCTTCAAGGGCAATAGACTGGTCGATATCGTCAATCAGTTCCTGCACAGTTATCCCGTTGTACTGCCCAGCCAGCAATCTGCTGCAACCCGCGTCTGGATGCATCCGGCAAGTGGTTTTGTCGCGTTCATAGCGACCTTGTATTTCCTTCTGGAGATGACGAACAGCGTGGAAGCACGCGAAGCTGCCGCGGGTATCACAATCGAAGGCGAGGGCCGCGAACTCGATCCGGGTGAGGATGCCGAATTTAGCGACGAACTGGCGGCCCATTATCGCGAACAGGCGATGCGGTCTTCGCGCTCCGATGGCGGTGCGTCCTCGGATGCTGTGCGGTCGGTAGCGGTGAGCGCCTCGATCCTGATTGCCGGCGTGCTGATTGATTGGCATCGGTCGAGCCACAAGGCGGTAACCTTCGATCCTGATAGCATTCTCGATGCGATCCTGACCAAATCCAGCGATGAGCTTGGCGATGCCATCATCCTCGCACTCCGCGATATGGCCGGTCTCGAGGCGACAAATGACGCCGGCAGCCCCAAGTCGGGTAAGGACGGCAGCATCCGCACAGCTCATCTCGGACAAGCCGACGGTACGATCGACGCATTGCGCGTTCGCGACGACGGAGTCACCGATATCGACGAAGACGGGCAACTCTTCTTGGACCTTCACGGCCTATTCGGAGATGCCGGTCGCGATGCGTATGCTGAGTTCGTCGGCGATGCCGAAGCCGGCTCCAGCGATGCGCATGCCCGCACTGCGGGCGGTTCCGGCGAGGGTGGTGAAGGCCGGCTGGCGGACACGATCGCGGTGAGCGTCAGCGACGCAGACAGCAAGGCCGGGGTCGAGGGCTATAAAGACAAGGCGGCACAGCCGGGTGATTCGCAGTGCGATCAGCTAGCGGGTTCTTCGGGCGGAGCAACCTTCCTCGATGCAGCAGGTGATAGTACAACGGTGACGCTTCTCGAGTCCCTGGGCTTACGAGTCGGTGCATCGGGCAATGGATCCGACTCCGGTGTTGATTTGCTGGTCAAGCTGATTGGGAAGTCGCCGGATGCCTCTGTGAATTCATCGCTGCTGACGCCACTTTCTGCGACGACCGGCGACTCCGGGCTTTCCGGTGGAGTGTCCGCATCAACAAGTTCGATCCCGACGGAGGTGGCAGCGTCAACTCTCCCTCCTCTGGATCAGAATACGGCTCCGACACCGACATCCAGTTCGCCCAATCCGGGTAGTGGTTCGAACGTGCAGACCGCCGTTCAGATGGTTGCGAGCCAGCCGGCGGCGCCTCTCCAGGCTTCGAGCGGCAACCCTGTGCTACCAGAAATCCGCGATCTCGATTTCTCGATCTTCGATCCCGTCGAAGTTGTGCGTCTCTTCGTACAGACAGTTGACAAAGTCGGCTTCGCGCATCTCGATGAAATCTTCTATCTCTACGACGCGGTGGCCATCGCCACGGAGCCGGAAATGCTAGAGTTCGAGCAGGTGTATCTGGCCAACGGTGATGAAGTTAATCTGCTCGGTCAGGCCGAGACCTTTGACGCGATTTTCGAAGCGTTGGCTTAGCTCACCAATTTCTCGCGATGTGGCCGGTCGATGCGGACGGTGCTGAGTCGCACATCCACGTTCATCAATATGGACGGACTTCCTGAACGTTGCGTCGATACGAACCGCGCAAAAAAAAACACTGCCCGGCGAATCTTAAGTGATCGCCGGGTTAGCGGCTTTTTAGCTTTTCCACGATGCTCCGATCAGAACTGATGGAAGTCGAAGTTTCCTGCATCGAGATCGTCGATCGAGACGCCCAGCAAAACGACCTTTTCCTGGGCGCTGAAGCTGATGACGGTGCCCTTCCCGGTTTGATGGGCATGGCTGTAGACCTGGTTCATGGACGTGAAGTGAGCGCCGACCGCCAACGTGTCCTGGTTCGTATTGAAGCCGTGGATCTTGTCGATCCCCATGTCTGGGCCCATCACGAAGGTGTCGCGACCGGCGGCGCCCCAGAGGTGATCGTTGCCTTCGCCGCCGTCGATAACGTCATTGCCGCGCTGGCCGAAGATCTTGTCCTGGCCGCTGCCGCCATTGAGATAGTCGTTACCGTTGCCGCCAAAAATATGGTCGTTGCCATCGTCGCCGAAGACCTGGTCGTGCTGCTGGCCGCCATAGAGCCGGTCTGATCCATAGCCACCCGAGACCTTGTCGTTACCCCAGCCGCCGTTGACGTAGTCGTTGCCTTCGTCGCCGTAAAGTTCGTCGTTGTGGCCATCGCCGAAGATGCGGTCGTTGCCGTTGCCGCCGCCGATGATATCGCTCTGCGCGCCGCCGCGGATGAGGTCGTGCCCGTCCCCGCCCTGGGCGTAGTCATGGCCGTAGCCAAGGTCGATCTTGTCGTTGCCGCCGCCACCCTCGGCATGGTCGTTGCCGTTGCCGCCGTACATGATGTCGTTGCCGTCTTCGCCGTACATGACGTCATGGCCGTCTTCGCCGTACATGATGTCATTGCCTCTGCCGCCGTACATCTCGTCCGTACCGCCGCCGCCATACATCATGTCGTTGCCGTCTTCACCGGCCATCAACTCCTTGGCGTCCGTGCCAATCATCTCGTTATCGGAATTGTCGCCGATCATGCGCTCGTAGGCCTTGAACACCTTTTCCTGGAGATGCTCGACGCCGGTGGTGCGCTTGATGATTTCCGAGAAAGAGGTGTCCTGGATCATTAGCAAAAGTTCGGGCGTATCGGCCAGGCGGTTCTCGTAATAGAAGCGGTCGCCGTCGCGCAGGCGCGAGAACTGATCGATGAGGATCGCCTGGAGGGTTTCTCCGACCTGGGCGCCGCCGACCTTGTCTTCGGCCAGGACGCCTACCCACAGATCGACCTTGTCGATGTCGCCGCCGTATGCAGCAGAAAGTGCGGCGGCCAGCGAGGCATTCGACGTCAGTTCCGAGAAACTCGTATAAGGGGTCAACGGCGGGTTCGTGCCGAAATCGGCGCGGAACTGGTTGAGTGTCGTGACGCCCTGGTCGCGACCGCGCATGATGTTCAGCGACGCCAGGTCGCGGAAGCTGTTGGGTCCGAACAGGAGATTGCGCACATCGTCGATGATCTTGGCGTCGAACTCGCTCGTCAGGTTTGAGGTCAGTCCGCGGACGAGGCCGGCGACGCCGCCATTCTGGTCGAGCTTGTGGGGCTGGAAGAATGTATCGAAAAGGCCAAGGGTGTCGGTAGCCGAGCCAGCCTCGTCAAGGCGCTCGAATTCGGTCGGCAGCATGGTGTGGCCGAAGCGGAAGGCAGCGCCCGCAAACTCGTTGGCGATCGTGGGGTTCACTGTCGCGTCGTAACCGTTGTAAGCGGGTAGCGGTGCGCCGAGGAGCTCGGGTAGCCACTCATCGTAGATCACCTTCTGCCACTCGGCCTCGACGATGATCCGCGCAGTCTGGAAGAGCTGCTCGTCGGTGAGGCCGAGGCTCATGTCCTTGAGCCGGTCGACCTGGAAGTTGTGCTCCTTGAGCCAGATTTCGTGCATCGAGGTGAGCGCGATGTTCTCATCACCGCGAACATCGCCGACGAGATGAGCAAAGGCGGGGTCGCCCATGACGAGACCGGCGGTGCTGCCGATCCCATGCACGGCTTCGATGTCGTTGCCGGTGGGAACGCCGCCAATTAAGTTGGTGATGAGATAAGCGCCGTCGCGCAGGAGGTCGGTCAAGTCCTGGCTGGAGCCGTAGACGTTGGAGGCGTCGATGAAGCTCGTGATCTGGTTGGCATGTTCGCGCGCGATGGCATTTTCGCCGGTGCCCGCGACGACCGCGGAGCGGTGCAAATCGAGGATGCTTCCGGGCGGAAAGGCCGGGTCGTCTAAGGGGACGATGGTTTCCATACTGCCGGCGGCAGCATCTTCGTGGACGAGATCGAGATCGTGGTCGAGAAACTGGCCGATGAAGATGAATAGCTGGCTGGTGCCGAAACTGTTGGGTGTGCCGCCTGTGATATCCGCCATCGCGTTGGAGATGGTCCGGGCGTTGCCGCGATCTTCAGGGGCGGAGACCGAATCTGCGTAGTCCGCGTAGGTCATGCGAATCAGGGTTTCGCCAGCCGAACCCCAGCTATCGTTGAAAAGGTTATTGCCCGTTCCGTCAGCCTCGCGAGCTTCCTTCAGGCTCAGGTTCAGTAGGTCACTTTGAATGGACATGTTTAACCCCACGCTCGATTTGGCACAGTTGTGTTGCTTGCGATGCGATCCGGGTGCCAGACGGTATCAGAATACTGTGCCTTTCTGATCTGGTGCACGCGTTAGCATATTTATAAGCAAGTCTTATGCGATTTGAGAGTGAAAACCCCGACCTTGAGGTTCCGTTGGTTAAACGGGCCGCGAGCCGGGGTTTCGTTTTGGTAACTTTACGACGAGCGGGCGGTGTACGCCCGCTCCAGCGGCTCGAGGCCTAGGCGATCAGATTGTGATCCGCGATGATATCTTCCGCGGTGACTTGGCCGGGGCCGATGCCGACCAGGATCACGGCCGAATCAGGCCTGTTCAGTTCATTGCCTGTGTCGGTCCTCGAAGATGTCGTGCAGCGCTGAGGCTGCCTCTAGTGCCTTGAGGTAGTCGTCGGCGGTTGGCTCGTCGATCGAGAAGAAGGTATCTCCATCGATTGCCTCGGCGTCGAAGCCTACGAAGTCGATGTCGTCGGCAATAACATCGGTCTTCTTGTCGCCGGTGTTATGGTCTTCGGCATAGTGCGTGACGAAGTCCTTGATCATGTCGACCAAGCCGAACTCATCACCAGCCTCGAACGGATCGTCGTGGGTATCGAGCGGGTTTGGATTTTCTTCAGAGATGATGAACCAATCCTTGCCGTCGATCTGGCCTTCCTGGATCTTCGGCTGCGGCCGGCAGCGTCCAGTTGCTGTCGATCTCGCCTACCTTGATACCGAAGTGGATCGTGTCGCCATAGTCGCAGTGGTCGTCTTCGAGGACCAGCTTCGCCATGTTCGGGGCCGTCGAAGCGTTTCGAAATAGCCTTGATTTTGGCTAGCGGAGGCGGATCCAGATCCAGGTTATTGGAAATGCTTCGGATCAGCTTGTGTTCCTGAAGCTTGCCGTTGGCATTGGTGTATTCGCTCTTGAAGAGTTTCGTGCGGAACAGCAGACCGACGTAATTCGGATGATTGTCATACAAATTGATCTGCGCCAGGAACTGCTACTGCGAGCCTATGTATAGTAAAAGCAATACATAGGCGCTGCGCCAAGACCAAATCGTTGGGAATTGTCCGAAAATGAAACATCGGCGCTAATCGAAATCGAGCGGGGAGGCATCTTTAGGACTCGCGCAGAAGCGATTGGAGTGCTTGACTATCGTCGGCTTTTCGTAGGCGCTCTCAGGTCCGGCTGGCCGGCGCATCCGGCAAGTCCTGGAGTAACCTCGCAGTCGGCAAGTCTTTTGGATTTTGGGTTAACAGAAGACTGGACAGGCGTTGCTGGAAACGGCACTTAAAATGCATAGAGCGGAATGTTCAACCGTTCATGAGCAAGGCTTCGTGATTCGGATATCCGGAGGGAACTATGGCGTCGCGTAAGGATGGGTCGAAATCATCCGTCAATCCATTGCAAGCAGCGTTCGGCAATTTTCGACCGGCTCTGATCACCGTTATGATTTTCAGCGCGTTCTGCAACCTTTTGTTGTTCGTCGGTCCGGTCTACATGCTGCAGATCTACGACCGCGTGCTGTCGAGCCGCAGCGAAGGCACGCTGATGGCGCTGACGGTCATCGCGATCTTCCTCTTGCTGACATACAGCGGCCTTGATGCGCTACGGTCACGAATCCTGGTGAGGGCCGGCTACAAGTTCGACGAAAATCTCAACTCGCCGCTGTTCAGGACGGCGCTGGGTTCGGCACTCGCGCAACGCTCCTCGGCGCCGGCTTCAAATCTGCGCGACATGGACACCGTGCGTGAATTCTGGACCGGGTCGGGCGTAATCACGTTGTGCGACGCGCCATTCGCACCGCTGTTCGTGGCGATCTGCTTTTTGTTTCACCCATATCTCGGACTGGTCGCGCTGGTAGGAGCAATCCTACTGTTCGGGCTGGCGCTCGCCAACGAACTGGCAACCCGCGACTCGCTGAAGGACGCGGGACGGAAGTCGGCAGAGGCTTCGCATTACGCGTCGTCCTCGATGAACAACGTCGAAGTGATTCATGCCCTCGGCATGCACCGGGCGATTCACCAGTGCTGGGCGGACCGGCATGTCGAAGCGCTGCGCTTCCAGGCCAGGGCGAGCGACTGGGCCGGACTGATCATGGCGACGACCAAATTCATCCGGCAGAGCCTGCAGATCCTAATTCTGGGCATGGGCGCGTGGCTTGCCATTTACGGTGAGATATCTCCCGGCATGATGATTGCCGCCTCGATCATGATGGGACGCGCACTCGCTCCCGTTGAGCAGTCTGTTGGCCAGTGGAAGGCGTTCATGTCGGCGCGCAATTCATGGGCGCGGCTCGAAGCGCTATTTGTCGATGCGGCTGAGGAGCGCGAAAGGACTCCGTTACCGGCTCCCAAGGGGCGTCTTGCGGCCGAAGCGTTGTTCGTGGGGTCCGGACGAGGATCAAAGCCAATCCTGCGCAATATCGACTTTGCGGTGGCTCCTGGAGAGGTGCTCGCGGTGATCGGGCCGAGCGCGGCCGGCAAATCGACGCTGCTCAGGGCGATCGTCGGCGTCTGGGAGCCGATGTCGGGCGTCATGCGCCTCGATGGCTCGGATCTGCGGCACTGGGATCCTGAACGGTTGGGTCAGCACATCGGCTACCTACCGCAGGACATCGAGCTGTTCTCCGGAACGGTCACGGACAACATCGCCCGATTCCGCAAGGGAGACGATCCCGAGTTGGCGGTGAAGGCTGCGATGATGGCCGGAGCCCATCCATTGATCCAGCAGCTCACCAATGGGTACGACACGCCGGTCGGTGAACTGGGCGCGTCTTTGTCCGGCGGGCAGCGTCAGCGCATCGGTTTGGCGCGGGCGATGTATGGATCACCCAGTCTTCTGGTGCTCGATGAGCCTAACGCACACCTCGACCGGCATGGCGAACAAGTGCTTCTTGCTGCCATCAAGCGGTGCAAGGAAATCGGCACGACAGTCGTGTTCGCTACGCATACGCCGAACCTGCTGGCGTCCGCCGATAAGATTTTGGCGCTCAAGGATGGCGGCGTTCACATGTTTGGACCGACGAAAGAGGTCGTGAACGAGCTGTTGAAGCCACGTGCTGTCGGAGATGGCGAAGAACGGTCCCCGGGACAGCAGGCTAACGGCCAGGCCACGACATCGGAGCCGGAGAAAGGCAGCCGCCAAGTGGCGCCGGCAAATACCAAGGCGACGGGAACCTGAGCGCGGCGCCTGAACTATAGGCGAGGCGTCACCATCATGGGTGGCGGCAAGTAGACTGAATCATCGAACCCTGGCTGCGCCGGGGTGCGGAGTGCTGAAGGAGTTGAGCAATGAATGCATTGGTCCAGGCGAAAAATGCGCCGGTGTCGAAACCGGCACCGGAAGGAGGAAAGCAGCTCCCCTACTCATTGATCGGCTACGGCATCATCTTTGTGGTATTCGGCGTGTTCGGTGCGTGGTCGGCTATTGCGAAGCTCGACAGTGCGGTGATTGCCTCGGGATCGGTGGCGGTGGAAAGCAACCGCAAGAAGATCCAGCACTACGAGGGCGGTATTGTCCGTGAAATCCTCGTCAAGGATAACCAGGCCGTCAACAAGGGCGACCTGCTGTTCCGGCTCGATCCACTGCAGGCCGAAGCGCAGGCCGAATTGCTGCGCGGCCAGATCGACGGAGCCCTGGCGCTCGAAGCGCGGCTGATCGCCGAACAGGAAAAATCCGATGCGATCACCTTCCCGCAGGAGCTGCTCGACCGCGCCGGGCGTCTGTCGACGCGCAAGAACATGATCGACCAGGAGCGGCAGTTCAAGGAGCGGCGAGCCTCCGTGCTTGGGCAGATCGGAATTCTCGACAGCCGCATCGAACAACTCCAGCGCACGATCGCTGGTCTTGATGCGGTGAAGATTTCAACCGAGGGTCAGATCAAGAGCATCAAGGAAGAGTACGAAAAAGTCTCGAGCCTCGCCGAGCGTGGCTATTATCCGGTAAACCGGCTGAAATCGATGGAGCGCGAAATCTTCTCGCTCGAGGGCCGGCTGGGCCAGACTGTTTCCGATATCGCCCGCAACGAAAACGGGATCGGTGAAGCGAAACTGCAAATCCTGCAGACCCAGCAGAAATTCCAGGAAGAAGTATCGGATGCGCTGCGTGAAGTCGGGGTGCAGATCCCGGAACTGCAAGAGCGCCGCAGGATGGCTCAGGATATCGTCAACCGCCTCGAAATACGCTCGCCGCTTTCAGGCATCGTGCAAAACCTGCAGGTGCATACTGTCGGTGGTGTCGTGCGCGCGGGTGAGCCGCTGCTCGAACTGGTGCCGATCAATGACGTCCTGCATCTGGAAGTCCGTATCAATCCCGTCGACATCAACCACGTCAAGATCGGAAGTGATACAGAAGTCCGTTTCCCAGGCTTCAAGAGCCGCACGTTGCCGCTGATCCTTGGCCAGGTGCGCAGCGTGTCCCCCGACCGCATCACGGATCCAGCAACCAACGAGCCCTATTATCTTGGCATCGTGGAAGTGCAAGATTCGCAGATTCCCGATGAATACAAGGGAAAACTGACCGCGGGGATGCCGGCGGATCTGTTTATTGCCACCGGCGAGCGGACTGTGGCGGACTACCTGCTGTCGCCGTTTACAGATGTTGCCCGTAAATCGCTTCGCGAATTGTGATTGCGGATGCGAGGAGCCGGGGCGCTACTTGGCGCCCCGCAATTCCAGACGCGAAGCTGATCCAATTTGTTGAAGCGCGTTCACTTTTCATGGACTCGCGACCGCGCTCCAAGTCTTTTTTTTGTCGCATATTCGCACCACATCTCTGGTGCTCGCCTTCGGCAAGACACTGCGTACACCCCCGCCGTCGATTTCTACCAATTGATAGATTCTCCTTTTCGCGAATGATCAGTTGCCACGAGTCGCTTCTGTATGTATTTTACTTTACAAGCCGCGAGTGCTATCTTGTCGTCCGAAACAGGTAGCATTGCGTTTATCGGGTGGGCACACTAACAAACGGTCTTGAAAAATGTATTCCAATCCCCAGAAGCGACAGGATACACAGACGCAGGAATTGCGTAAATCGGCAGGTAAGTGGCTACGGGGGCTGCGCGAAGCCCAGGGCCTCTCGCAAAGGGAACTCGCTCATCAAGTCGGCGTGGAATACTACACTTTCATCTCCCAACTTGAGACCGGCCGTGGCCGTATCCCACCGGACAAATATCGCGTCTGGGCCGATGCCCTCGGACTTCCGGTACGCGATTTCGTGCGGCATCTCTTCCAGTTCTACGATCCGATCACTTTTGACATCCTGTTCAGCGATGAGCCGGCGGCTGCAGTGAGGAAGAAGCGTGCAGCAACGGTCGTTAAAACCAGCTGATGCGTTGCTGGGATAGACTGGCTGGGATGGACTGGCCGGCTTAGAGGCCATAATCCAGGCCAAACCAAACGAGCTTCTGCCATCCACTGAACCCGATCAGAGCCTAAAACATCCGCGTCTACACCTTTTCACCACCGCTGCGTTTTTGCGGCGGGGTCAGGTGAGGTGCGGAAATGTCTTCGGCCACTGTTCGAAACCCCCAACTCAAGTTAGAACCGGCTTTGTCCTCGACAGGTCGCACCTTCTGGCATATGGTATGCCATAAGGTGCGACACTCTGTCGTCGTCGGTTCTCGACCTGCATGCTGGTGTGGGCAATCCTTGCGTTGCAGTGCGGCCTGCTGGGGCCATAAACGGAGGTGCGGCGATGCTGTTGCACGAATTCCAAGCCAAGAAACTTTTGCGGGGCTTTGGGATCAGTGCCCCCATGGGGCAAGTTGCGGCGAGCGCGACGGAGGCGCAGGAGGCCGCGGAGCGGCTGGGCTGCCGCAGGTACGCCGTCAAGGGGCAATTGCTGGTCAGCGACCGGCGCCAGCATAACGCCATCCGCTTTGCCTCGAGCCCGTCCGAGGTCGCAGAACAAACTCGCAAGCTCATCGGACGGCGCTTCAAAATCTGCGAGGGGCAGCTTCCCGATCAAGTTATCCATCAGGTTCTGGTCGAAGAATTCGTAGAGGCAGCGCGTGAACTATACGTCGCAGTGACGCTCGACAGGGCCGCGGGCCGGGTGGTTCTGGTCGCTTCCGCGTGCGGAGGATCTGGCATCGAGGAGCGGGTGCGCGCTCAACGCGAGGTGATTCATCGGCGCGACTTGAGGTTGTCGGCCATGAAGGCGGTCGGCGATTTCGACGGACTTGCTGCTGCTGTTAGCCCCGAACCGGGACTCGCAATGGCGCTCGCCGAAGTCTACCGAAATCTTGCCGCGGCTTTTGTTGCAAGCGACGCGGTGCTCGTCGACATCAATCCTCTCGTTGTTACCACGGATCGGCAGCTCGTGGCGCTCGACGCGAAGGTGACAATCGACGACAATGCGCTTTACCGGCGGCCGGAGCTTGCCGCTCTGCGTCTTGAAAATGAGCGACTGGAACGCGACCGCAGCGAACTTGAGGCACAGCGCTACCAGATGAATTTCCTAAGTCTCGATGGTGAAATCGGCGTCGCAGTCAACGGCGCCGGGCTGGCGCTTGCCACCCACGATCTAATCGTCGATCACGGCGGGCGGCCCTCGAATTTCATGGATATCCGGACGACGGCGACCAGCCTTGACATTGCGCACGGTTTCGAAATGCTGCTGGCAAACCCGCAAACCAAGGCGATCCTGGTCAACGTACACGGCGGGGGCATGCAACGCTGCGATACGATCGCCGAAGGATTGGGGATCGCACTGAGGCGGCGGCCGCGAAAGCTGCCGATCGTGATCCGCATGGCGGGAAACAATGCTGACTTCGCGCGGACTGTATTGAGGAATAACGGAGTTCAATTTTATCAAAGCGCGACGATGGAGCAGGCTGCCCAGAAGGTCGTGGAGCTTTGCAGGAAGGAGGCGGCGTAGTGACGATCCTGATTACGCCGGAAATGAAAGTCCTCTGCCAGGGGATGACGGGGCGTGCCGCGACGTTCCATTGCGGGCGCATGCAATCGTACGGAACTAGGCTCGTTGCCGGCGTAACGCCTGGAAAGGGCGGCCAGCGACACCTCGACCTGCCGGTCTTCAATACGGTTGCGGAGGCCGTGGAAGCGACAGGTGCAGATGCAAGTATCGCGTTCGTGCCACCCGATCGGGCTGCGGCGGCGATTATCGAAGCGATTGATGCGGAATTAGCACTCATCGTCTGCGTTACGGAACGTGTGCCGGTTCTTGATATGGTTCGCGTGCGTCAGGCGCTCGAAGGCACAGCGACAGTGCTTATCGGGCCGAACTCGCAAGGGCTGCTGGCGCCCGGTGTCGCGCAACTTGGGGTCATGTCCACGGTCGATGCGAGGCCGGGACGGATTGGCATTGCATCAAGGTCAGCGTCGCTGACCAGTGAAATCGTCGCGCAAACGACCGCAGCGGGCCTCGGCCAATCGGCAACCGTCGGGGTTGGCGGGGATCCGGTGCATGGAATTTCTCTTGCCGAATGCGTCGCACGTTTTATCGATGATCCGGATACAGAGGGCATCATTATCGTCGGCGAAATCGGCGGTTCGGAAGAAGAAGACGTTGCTGAGCTTGTGGCACGCATGCGCCCGGCGAAGCCGATCGTGGCCCTCGTCGCCGGTCGGCACGCGCCGCCGGAACGGCGCATGGGACATGCCGGAGCCTTGGCGACGGGTGGACTAGGTTCGGCAAAGGCGAAGATCGACGCCTTGCAATCTGCCGGAGTCATAATAGCACCGCACGCTGGAAGCATCGGAGAAACGATGCGCGCGGCACTCAACTGAAGGGGCGACCATGAGCAATAAGAAATCCAACGGCGGCGGCGATGGCCGTCCCGGTGGGCGGCGTGCGATCCATCCCGGCGCGGGGCGCCGGAAGGCTGTTCCTTTCCCGAAAGGACGCATTCTCGATCCGGCCGAAGTCGCGGCCGTCAGAGTGCTGATCGGGGCTGGTCCGTATCAGCGCGCATTGCTGATTGAATACCTGCACAAGATCCAGGATGCCGAAGGCTGCCTGCCCGCCGGTCACCTGCATGGCCTCGCCGACTTGATGAAGATCCCGATGGCGGAGGTCTACGAGGTCGCGACATTCTATGCTCACTTCGATGTCGTTCCAGATGCCGCCGAACGGCCCGCGAAGACGACCATCCGCGTCTGCGACAGCCTTTCCTGCATGATGGCTGGGGCAGAAGAGCTTATTTCGGCGCTGCAGTCGGAAGACATGCCGGGGGTCCGCGTGGTGCGGGCGCCATGCATCGGTTCGTGCCATACGGCGCCGGCCTGTCATGTCGGCCATCATCATGTCGATCACGCCACGGCTGAAAAGGTCAAGGAACTCGCTACCGGGGGCCATGTGCACACGGAAGTGCCGACGTACCAGACGCTCGGCGATTACATCGAAAGCGGCGGATATAAAGTTCTCAGGGCCTGTCTCGCCGGAGAAAAAGCGGTCGACGATATCATCACGACACTGTCGGACGGCGGCTTGCGCGGCCTTGGCGGCGCCGGCTTCCCGACGGGGCGCAAATGGACGTTCGTTCGCGCCGAGAAGGGGCCGCGGTTCATGGCGGTCAACGGCGACGAGGGAGAACCCGGAACATTCAAGGACCGTTACTACCTGGAGACGCGTCCGCACCAGTTCCTCGAAGGCATGCTGATCGCGGCCTGGGCCGTCGAAGCGCAGGAAGTCTTCATCTACATGCGTGACGAATATCCCGCCGTGCTCAAGATCCTTTACGACGAGATACCGAAGCTCGAAGCAGCCGGCCTGATCCCGAATACCAAAGTGAGCGTGCGCCGGGGCGCTGGCGCCTACATCTGCGGCGAAGAAAGCGCGATGATCGAATCGATCGAAGGTAAGCGCGGTCTGCCTCGCCATCGTCCGCCCTATGTTGCCCAGGTCGGCATCTTCAACAGGCCGACGCTCGTCAATAACGTCGAGACGCTCTACTGGATTCCGCAGATCATCGAAAAAGGCGCGCAGTGGTTTGCCTCGCAGGGCAAAGGCGACTCGAAGGGGATGCGTTCCTACTCGGTGTCGGGACGGGTGAAGAACCCCGGCGTCGCGCTGGTCCCGGCCGGAGTGAGCGTGCGCGAGCTTATCGAACATTGCGGCGGCATGCTGGATGGGCATAAGTTCAAAGGCTACCTGCCTGGCGGCGCCTCGGGCGGGATCCTGCCGGAATCCATGGGCGACCTGCCCCTCGACTTCGGCCAGCTGGAAAAATACGGTTGCTTCGTTGGCAGCCACGCCGTTGTCATCCTGTCCGACAAGGACGATATGAAAGCAGTGGCGCTGAATCTGATGCGCTTCTTTGAGGACGAAAGCTGCGGTCAGTGTACGCCGTGCCGCAACGGAACCGAGAAGGCCGTGCAGCTGATGGCCCGCGAGGACTGGGATCAGCCTCTGCTGAAGGATCTGGCCCAGGTGATGAGCGATGCGTCGATCTGCGGATTGGGGCAGGCTGCTGCCAACCCCTTGATGAGCGTGATAAAATACTTCCCGAAGGACCTGGAATAAAGGGTTTCACGGTTCCCACCACCGCGCCATGCGTTCTGACAACCGTGGTTGCGGTCACGTGCAATCCTATTAATGCGATGACAGCCGAGGCTAACAATGACCGACAAGATCACTTTTGAGCTCGACGGCCGGATGGTCGAGGCCAAACCGGGCGAAACGATCTGGCAGGTGGCCAAGCGCGAAGGCGTGACAATCCCTCACCTGTGCTGGCTGCCGCAACCGGGATATCGCGCGGACGGCAACTGCCGGGCATGCATGGTCGAGGTCGAGGGCGAACGCGTGCTGACGGCCTCGTGCCAGCGCAAATGCGCAAACGGCATGAAGGTAAAGTCGGCCAGCGAGCGGGCGAAGAAATCGCGCGAGATGGTGTTTGAACTGCTGATCGCCGATCAGCCGGAGCGCGAGACTAGCCACGACCCGGCGTCTTCGTTCTGGAACTGGGTCGACGACATGGGGATTGCCGCTTCGAGCCGTTATCCACGTGCCGACCGCCCGGCGCCCGACAACACCCACGCGGCAATCGCCGTCAACCTCGACTCCTGCATCAGCTGCGGATTGTGCGTGAGGGCCTGCCGCGAAGTTCAGCATAACGACGTTATCGGCATGGGCTACCGCGGCCATGGCGCGCGACCGGTGTTCGACTTCGACATCGCCATGGGGCAGTCCACGTGCGTTGCGTGCGGCGAATGCGTCCAGGCGTGCCCGACGGGCGCACTGATGGAAGCCAACCTCCTCGATGAGAAGGGAACGCGCGTCCATTTCGAGGAAAAGAGCATCGATACGCTGTGTCCCTATTGTGGGGTCGGCTGCCAGACGCGAGTCCACGTCAAGGACAATAAAATTCTTTATGTCGACGGGCGCGACGGGCCGGCCAACGAGAACCGCCTGTGCGTCAAGGGCCGTTTCGGGTTCGACTACATCCACCACCCGGACCGCCTGACGAAGCCGCTCATCCGCCGCGAGGGGGTCGCCAAGGACGCCAATATGCAGCTGACCAAGGCGGACATCGGAAAAGTCTTCCGCGAAGCGAGTTGGGAAGAGGCACTGGAGTTCGCGGCTTCGGGTTTGAAGAAAATCCATGAAGCGCGCAGCGGGTCGGCGCTCGCCGGTTTCGGCTCGGCGAAGGGTTCCAACGAGGAAGCCTTCCTGTTCCAGAAATTCATCCGGCAGGGATTCGGCACCAACAACGTCGATCATTGCACCAGGCTTTGCCACGCTTCGTCCGTGGCAGCGCTGATGGAAGGGCTCAACTCGGGGGCGGTCACGGCGCCGTTCATGGCGGCTGCCGACAGCGACTGCATGATCGTCATTGGCGCCCGGCCAAACCAGAACCACCCGGTGGCTGCAACCTATCTGAAGGATGCCGCGGCCCGCGGCGCCAAGCTGATCATTATGGATCCGCGCGGTCACGGCGGCGGCTTGGGGCGTTACGCCTCCCACATGCTGCAGTTCAAGCCCGGGTCCGACGTGGCGCTCCTGAACGCCATGCTCAACGTCATCATCACCGAGGGCATGGTCGACATCCAGTATGTGCAGGCACACACGGAAGGCTACGATGCGCTGAAGAAGCGTGTTGCCGAATTCACGCCCGAAGCGATGGAGCCGGTGTGCGGGATCAAGGCCGAGACGATTAGAGAAGTGGCACGTCTCTACGCGCGTTCGGAGCGCTCGCTGATCTTCTGGGGCATGGGCATTTCGCAACATACCCACGGCACCGACAACGCACGCTGCCTTATTTCGCTGGCGCTCGTCACCGGGCACATCGGCCGTCCGGGAACGGGCCTGCATCCGCTTCGCGGCCAGAACAACGTGCAGGGTGCTTCGGATGCTGGCCTGATTCCGATGGTTTATCCCGACTACATTTCGGTTGAAGATCCGGCGGTGCACAAGAAGTTCGAAAAGCTGTGGGGCCGTCCGCTGAATCCCAAGCGCGGATTGACGGTCGTCGAGATCATGGGAGCGATCCATGACGGCGAAATCAGCGGGATGTACGTCATGGGCGAAAACCCGGCCATGTCGGACCCGGACGTACAGCACGCCCGCGAAGCCATCGCCGCGCTCGAACATCTCGTCGTCCAGGACATCTTCCTCACGGAAACGGCATGGCATGCAGATGTCGTGCTGCCGGCCTCGGCACATGCTGAAAAGTGGGGGACTTTCACCAATACCAACCGCCAGGTGCAGATTGCCCGTCCGGTGGTGAGCCCGCCGGGCGAAGCCCGCCAGGACTGGGAGCTGATCCAGGCGCTGGCGCAAGGAGTCGGTCTCGACTGGAACTACAAGGACGTCAGTGAGGTCTTCACCGAGATGACCACCGTGATGCCGTCGCTCAGCAATATCACCTGGGAAAGGTTGCTGGCCGAGGGCGCGGTGACTTATCCTTGCGACGATCCGGGCAAACCCGGCAACGAGATTATCTTCTCGACGTCGTTCCCGACCAAATCGGGCCGTGCGAAGATTGTTCCGGCCGAACTTCTGCCGCCGGACGAGTTGCCGGATGCCGACTTCCCGATGGTACTGACAACGGGGCGCCTGCTGGAGCACTGGCACACGGGCTCGATGACGCGTCGGGCAAGCAATCTCGATGCGCTTGAGCCGGAGGCGATCGCGGCTCTGCACCCCGATGAGCTTGCCAAGATGGGCCTTGCGGCCGGAGATTTCGTCGAGGTCTCGACGCGGCGCGGCTCGATCCGGCTGAAGGCGCGCGCGGAGCGCGATGTTCCCGTGGGGATGGTGTTCGTGCCATTCTGCTTCGCGGAGGCATCGGCAAACCTGCTGACCAACCCGAAGCTTGACCCGATGGGCAAGATCCCGGAATTCAAGTATTGTGCCGCAAAGGTCGAGAAGGCCGAGGCGCCGCTACAGGTGGAAGCCGCCGAGTAGGCGACTTCAAGCAAGCGTCGAAGGAACGGGAGCCGGTCTGCAATCCAGACCTGTTCGCGGCCTTCGCGCATTGAAGAGTCTCAGGCTCGCCGGTGTCCCGGAGAGAAAGGACGCCCAATTGGAGTCAGGTATCCCGCAACCCGTCGACGAGGCTTTACAGCGGGCCATGCGGCGGGCCTCGGGGTATCTTAGCGAACTGGATCCTGGCCTGCCACGGCGCAAGCGGGCGGAAATCATCGCCCGCGCGATGCTCACAGTTTTCGAAGTCTATTACGCGCGATCGCGAGAAATCCCGTTCGCGCAGAAGCGGTTGTTTGAATCGCGCAACTGGCCGGAGACCTTCAAGCTCAGCCTCGAACGGCTGACGATTTACGGGCGCTACCTCAACGCCGTGGTGCCGTTCCTACACGAGAATTGGCCCCACAACATTCCCGACGAGCGCGGGTTCTGGGTCGAGATCGAGGCGGCCTACCTGGATTTCATTCACGGTCGTTATGAAGCCGACTTGGCGTTCGCGTTCCTGCGGTCGACGCGGCGGGTTGTGCGGCAGGGCGAATGGGCGCCGGTCGCCTATCATGCCGGCCGGGATTCGGATGGACCGGATTACGAGATCGGCCATGACGTGACGCGGACGTTTCCCGTCTCTGGCAAGGTCAGCGCCGGGGCGGTCGCCAATGTCCTAATGGTTCCGGGATTCGAAGCACCTTTCCGGGCTCTTCATGGCGACGCCCAACTTCTCGCCGAGAGGATCAACGCGGAACTGGAGCGGCGCGGAGCAATCGTCGACAGTCCGGTCGCGATGCAGGTGATCAATGCTGGCTTTTTTCGCAACCGTGGCTGCTATGTCGCCGGAAGGGTCTGGTATGAAACGCCGACGAGGGCAAAGGACCGCAATGAAGGGGCGGGAGAAGTCAGCGCGGGCAATGCCGGCGGCGACAAGTCGAAAACGCGGAGCTTTCTGCCCATCGTCATCGCGCTTTTGAACGAGAAGGACGGCATCTTCGCCGATGCGCTGATTACCGACTCAGACGAGATCCACCGGGTGTTCTCCTCGGCGCTCGCGAATTTCCACGTCACCGAATACGCCTACCACCAGCTCGCCCGCTTCCTGCACGAACTGATGCCGAAGCGGCCGCTCGGGCTCCACTATTCGACGATCGGGTTCAACCACGTCGGCAAGGTGGCCGTGATGAAGGAACTGGTTGGAGAACACAACCGCTCGCAGGAACTGATCGATTTCGCTGTCGGTTCCCGCGGAACGGTCGCAATCGGGTTCTCGATGCCGTCGTCGCGGTACGTGATGAAGGTGATCAGGGATACCCCGGCTGAGGGCTACAAGTGGGATACCTTCGAGGGGCCTGACGTAATCTTAAAGAAATACGGGCTCGTCCACGACATGGACAGGGCCGGCTCGATGCTCGACAACGTGATGTTCTCGAACGTCCGTCTCGAGCGGTCGTGGTTCACCCCCGAGTTGCTTCAGGAGTTCGCAAACGCGGCCGAAGGATCGGTGAAAATCCTGCACCGCTATGTTCTTTTCAAGCATCTCATCGTGCAGATGAAACTCGTTCCGCTGCCGGTGTACCTGAAGAACGCCAGCGAGGAGGCCGGCAAGCGCGCGATCGAGGAACTGGGTATCTGCATGCAGAACAACGCCGCGGCCAATATCTTCAACAAGGATCTCGACGCGCGCAATTACGGCGTCAGTCGTATCGGCAAGATCTATCTTTTCGACTATGACGCTGTTGAGCCCCTGAGCGGAGTGAAGGTGCGCACCAACGTCGGGCGCTGCGATGGAGAAGAGGACATTCCCGACTGGTTTTTTGAAACCGGGACGATTTTCCTGCCCGAGGAAATGCTGGTCGGTCTTCGACTGGAGAATCCGGAATTGCGACGTTACTTTCGCGATGCCAACGCCGAGTTGATGTCGACGGACTATTGGGAGGGGATGCAACGGGCGCATGCGAGAGGCCTGATGCCGAAGGTCCGCTCATACCTCCCGGACCGGAAGCTCAGGCGGGCAGCCGTTTCGGCAGCCTAGATGCGTCAGTGCCGAGACCTGCGCCTGGTGCATAGCATTATTGTAAAAGCGGAGGCCGCATTCTCGTTGAGTCCGATCGGCACAATAGGTCATTATGCGTTTGCTGCAGGTCAATTCCGGTTGCGCCCACGCACGCCAGCCCTCATGAGGAATCTCCATGTCGAACGAATATGAGACCGATCCGGCTGAAACTGCCGAGTGGGTCGATGCGATCAACTCCGTCATCGCGTTCGAAGGTACGGGGCGGGCCGACGATATTCTCGAGCACGTCGTTGCAACCGCCCGTCGGTCCGGTGCGCACGTGCCATTTGCCGCCAACACGGCCTATATCAATACCATCGATGTCGACGAGCAGCCGCCGTATCCCGGTATCCGGGAACTCGAAAACAGGGTGAGGGCGGCGATCCGCTGGAATGCGGCGGCTATCGTCCTGCGCGCAAACAAGGAAAGCTCCGAACTTGGCGGTCACATCGCCTCGTTCCAGTCGGCGGCGACGCTTTATGCGACCGGTTTCACGCACTTCTGGAACGCACCGCATGAGGGGCACGGCGGCGATCTCATCTTCGTGCAGGGCCACTCGGCGCCGGGCATCTATGCACGCGCCTTCATCGAGGGACGGCTTTCGGAAGAGCAGATCCTGAATTTTCGCCAGGAGGTCGATGGCAAGGGTGTCTCGTCCTATCCCCACCCCTGGCTGATGCCGGATTTCTGGCAGTTTCCGACGGTTTCGATGGGGCTTGGGCCGCTGATCGCGATTTATCAGGCGCGTTTCCTGAAATACCTGCAGGGGCGCGGGCTGGCGGACACTGTAAACCGACACGTCTGGCAGTTCTGCGGCGACGGGGAAATGGACGAGCCGGAAAGCCTCGGCGCCATCGGGCTTGCCGGGCGCGAGAAGCTCGACAACCTCATCTTCGTTGTCAACTGCAACCTGCAACGGCTCGACGGGCCGGTGCGCGGCAACGGCAAGATCATCCAGGAACTCGAAGCCGATTTCCGCGGCGCCGGCTGGAACGTCATCAAGGTGGTGTGGGGTTCGACCTGGGACGAACTGCTTATGCAGGACACACCCGGCCGCTTGCGCCAGCTGATGGAAGAGTGCGTCGACGGCGAATACCAGGACTTCAAGTCGAAGGACGGGGAATACATCCGCAAGAATTTCTTCGGGCGTTATCCGGAGACGGCGGCGATGGTGGCGGACTGGTCGGATTCGAAGATCTGGTCATTGACGCGCGGCGGGCATGATGCGGTGAAGGTTTACGCCGCCTATAAGGCGGCCGTCGAGCACCAGGGGCAGCCGACGGTGATCCTGGCGAAGACCGTCAAGGGCTACGGCATGGGTGCGGCTGGCGAAGGCCAGATGATCACCCACCAGCAGAAGAAGATGGGCACCGATTCGCTTCTACAGTTCCGTGACCGTTTTAAGGTGCCGCTCTCCGACGAACAGGTGAAGAACGTCGAGTTCGTCAAGCTTGCCGAAGATTCCGCTGAGATGAAATACCTGCGCGAACGACGCAAGGCGCTCGGCGGATATCTGCCGTCGCGGCGCAGGAAGAGTGATGTGGAACTCGTCGTGCCGGATCTCGAGGCCTTCAAGTCGCAACTCGAAGGCACTGGCGAGGGCCGCGAAATCTCGACGACGATGTCGTTCGTGCGCATCCTCAATACGCTTCTTCGCGACAAGTCGCTCGGCCAGCGCGTGGTGCCCATCGTGCCGGACGAGAGCCGCACCTTCGGCATGGAGGGCATGTTCCGCCAGTACGGCATCTTTTCCCAGGTCGGCCAGCTCTATAAACCCCAGGATGCCGACCAGCTGATGTACTACAAGGAAGACAAATCCGGGCAGATGCTGCAGGAAGGCATCAACGAAGCGGGTGCCATGTCGAGCTGGATCGCGGCGGCGACCAGCTACTCGACGTCGAACTGCCCCATGATCCCGTTCTACATCTACTATTCGATGTTCGGCTTCCAGCGCGTCGGGGACCTTGCCTGGGCGGCCGGCGACATGCGGGCGCGCGGCTTCCTGATCGGGGGAACTTCGGGTCGCACGACGCTCAACGGCGAGGGTCTGCAGCACGAGGACGGGCATAGCCACGTGTTGTCGGCGACGATCCCGAACTGCATTTCCTATGATCCAACGTTCAACTATGAACTCGCAGTGATCATCCAGAATGGCCTGAAGCGCATGGTCGGGAACCAGGAGGACGTCTACTACTACATTACTGTGATGAACGAGAACTACGAGCACCCCGCCATGCCGGACAGCGTCGAAGAAGGCATCATCAAAGGCATGTATCTGCTCAAGGCGGCCGATCCCAAGGCCGAAGGTTTCAAGGTGAAGCTGATGGGATCCGGCTCGATCCTGCGCGAGGTGATCGCGGGCGCCGAACTTCTGGAAAAGGACTTCGGGATCAGTGCCGACATTTTCTCGGTGACGAGTTTCACCGAATTGGCCCGCGAAGCGCGGGAGGCGGAACGCTGGAGCATGCTCAATCCGCTCGAGCCGGCACGGGTACCTTATGTGACGGGGCAGCTGGAAGCCTGCGGCGATGGTCCAGTCGTGGTTTCCACCGACTACATGAGCCTTTACGCCGAACAGATCCGCGCGCACGTCCCGGGCCGCTACAAGGTTCTTGGTACGGATGGCTTCGGGCGTTCCGATTTCCGCAAGAAGCTGCGCCATCACTTCGAGGTCGATCGTCATTTCGTTGCTGTTGCGGCGCTCAAGGCTTTGGCCGACGAGAACAAGGTGCCGTCCGCCAAGGTTGCGGAGGCGATTCAGAAATACGGAATCGATCCAACCAAACCCAATCCAGTTACCGCTTGAAGAGCAACGTTACCGGAACATCAAGTACGAGGAAGCGCACGAAATGGCACTGATCGAAGTCAAGGTTCCGGACATCGGCGATTTCAATGAGATTCCCATCATCGAAATTCTGGTCAAACCCGGCGACGAGGTCAAGCCGGAAGACCCGATCGTGACGCTGGAAAGCGATAAGGCAACGATGGAGGTTCCTTCGCCGGGTGCGGGACGCGTGGCGGAAGTGCTGGTCAAGGTCGGCGACAAGGTGAGCGAGGGCAGTGCGCTTTTGAAACTGGAACCGGCGGGAGACGGGCCCAGCACGGCGGCAGCGGAGAAACCCGGCGATGCTGCCTCGCAGACAGCGAATGCGACGAAAGGGCAAGGCGCCGGCAACGGTGCGTCTGTTCCGCCGCCATCGGACGAGGACGCGCCGGCTACCGCATCACCTTCAACGCAGCGTGCAACCGGACTGCCGGTTCCGGCCGACTTCGGCGGCGTGCACGCAAGCCCTTCCGTCCGGCGCATCGCACGCGAATTCGACCTCGATCTTACGAAGCTCACAGGTACGGGTGAAAAGGGACGCATCACAAAGGAGGACGTCAAGCGGGCGGTTTCGGGAGCCGCCGGACCGGCGGTCTCCGGCGGGGTGGGTATTCCCGAAATTCCGGCACAGGATTTCGCCAAGTACGGCGAAATCGAAACAGTTCCGCTGACGCGGCTGAAAAAATTGTCCGGGCCGGCGCTGCACCGCTCGTGGCTGAATATCCCGCACGTCACGCACACCGACGAAGCCGACATCACCGATCTCGAGGTCTACCGCAAGACGCTCGACTCGGCGGCCAAGGAGAAGGGATACCGGGTGACGCTGCTATCGTTCCTTTTGAAAGCATGCGTCGTCGCGCTCAAAGAGTATCCAGCATTCAATGCGTCGCTGGCGCCGTCGAAAGACGCGCTGATCATGAAGAAATATTATCATCTCGGCGTTGCCGTCGATACGCCTGACGGGCTCGTCGTACCGGTTATCAAGGACGTCGATCGCAAGGGTATCGTCGAGTTGTCGAAGGAACTGGCCGAAGTTTCGGAACGCATGCGCGCCGGCAAGATCACGCCCGCTGACATCCAGGGCGGGACGTTCTCGATCTCGTCGCTCGGCGGTATCGGCGGCACCAACTTCACCCCGATCGTCAACGCTCCCGAAGTCGCGATCCTAGGCGTGGTGCGCTCGACCATGAAGCCGGTCTGGGATGGCGAAGAGTTCAAGCCACGACTGATGCTGCCGCTGTGCTGTTCCTATGACCACCGCGTCGTCGATGGGGCCCTAGCGGCCCGCTTCACACGCAAGCTCGCCGACGTGCTGGGTGATGTGCGGCAGCTGGTTTTGTGATGGCGGTAAATTCGTGAAGCGGGATCCTGCGTTGGAGTAACGGCTCAGCCATTTTACGAACGAGCTTCGCGAGCAAGCAGGTTTGAACAGACGGAACCGCGATAAAAAAGGTGCAATGGGATTGCCATTGCACCTTGGACTAGTCCTGGCTCCTGGCCGGATGGTCCTTGCTACGCGCCATCAGTGGTTAAAGACCGAGGACGCCAGGGCCCCACTCAGGCATGCCGCCGGTGTTGGTCTGAGCAGCCTGAGCTTTCGCGGCGGCTTTCGATTCTTTTGCGGCGGCGGTGTCGACGGCGACGGCGAAGCCAAGGGATGCGATTGCAATTGTCGCGGCGAGGCCGAGGCGGGATTTGGACAACATTCAGCTCTCCATGAACTGTCGAGGCGACAATCGCGTTCGACATGGAATCTGCTAGCTGCTCTGCGGGATTTCCAGCAATTCACAAATATTTGGTGCTGCTACGAAGTTGTCGATCTATGCAGAAACAGAACCCCTGGATCTCCTGATAACTATTTGATTTCAAATAAAAATCTTTCTTTGCGGATTCGGAGAGCGGCTGACCCGGTGGCCAATTTCAGTGCATATCTCGGGCAGAGCGTCGCTAATGCCTCATTGACAGGATATCGAGCAAGACGGGGCGGAACGCGGCTATACGGCCGGTGGCGACATTGCAAGTTCGTTTTCGGTGAAGCTCCGGGAACCGGCACGCCGTTCCGGATGACCTAATGCGCCTCGTCCCAGTTCTCGGCGGCCTTGGCGTCGACGTGGATGGGAACAGAGAGCTGCAAGGCGGGAAGGCATGAGCCTTCCATGACTTCGCGGGCGACCGCAATAACGTCGCTGGCTTCGGCCTTGCTCGCCTCGAATATCAGTTCGTCGTGGACTTGCAGCAGCATGCGCGCGGACTTCAGCCCGGCGGCGGCCAGTGCGTGCGGCATGCGCACCATGGCGCGGCGTATGATGTCGGCGGCGGATCCCTGGATCGGTGCGTTGATCGCGGCGCGCTCGAGGAAACCGCGCATCGAGGGATTCTTCGTATTGATCTCAGGATAGTGGACCTTGCGACCGAACACCGTCTCCACGTAGCCGTACTCGCGGGCGAACTCCTTGGTCTGCTCCATGTACGTGCGAATGCCTGGGAAGCGCTGGAAGTAGGTCTTGATGTATTCGCCGGCTTCCTGGCGCGGGATCGACAGCTGGTTTGCCAGCCCGAACGCCGAGATGCCGTAGATGATGCCGAAGTTGATGGCTTTGGCCCGGCGGCGGACTTCGCCCGGCATGCCTTCGATCGGCACTCCGAACATCTCGGAGGCCGTCATGGCGTGAATGTCGAGGCCTTCGTCGAAGGCTTTCTTCAACTGCGGGATGTTGGCGATGTGGGCAAGGACGCGCAATTCGATCTGGGAATAGTCCGCCGAAATAAGCTGGTTGCCTTTTTCCGCAATGAAGGCAGTGCGGATCTCACGGCCCTCCTTGGTGCGGACGGGGATGTTCTGCAGGTTGGGTTCGGAGGACGCGAGCCGCCCGGTCGTGGTCGAGGCCATCGAGTAAGAGGTGTGGATGCGCCCGCCCGCATCGATGAACGTCGGCAGGGCATCGGTATAGGTCGATTTCAACTTGGAAAGCTGACGCCACTCGAGCATCGTCTGCACGAGCTTTCTAGCATCGTCGGGCAATTCCTCGTTGCCGGAGAGATCGTCGAGGAGACCTGCGCGGGTCTCCCACTGACCAGTCTTGGTTTTTTTGCCGCCGGGTAGTTTCAGCTTGTCAAACAGCAACTCGCCGAGCTGTCTTGGCGAGCCGAGGTTGAATTTCTCGCCAACGAGTTCGCAGACGGCTTCCTCAAGGACGCCGATGCGCTGCTGGAAGGTGCCCGAAAGGCGGGAAAGGATGGCGCGGTCGACCTTGACGCCGGCGCGCTCCATGTCAGCGATGACGCGCACCAGCGGACGTTCCAGCGTTTCATAGACGGTCGTCATGCCTTCCGCGACGAGTCGCGGCTTCAAAATGTGCCAGAGGCGCAGCGTGATATCGGCGTCCTCGGCCGCATATTCGGTGGCCTTGTCGATCGGCACCTGGGCGAAGGATCTGTCGGCGGCCTTCTTGCCAGGAGCATGGGCGATGACCTGCTTGAACGAGATCGAAGTGTGCTTCAGATGGCGCTCGGCGAGATCGTCCATGCCGTGACTGCCGCGACCGCCGTCGAGCGCGTACGATATCAGCATGGTATCATCGAGGCCGGCGATCTCAATGCCGTAACGGGCCATGACGACAACGTCGTATTTCAGGTTCTGCCCGATCTTGAGGATGCTCGCGTCTTCGAGCAGCGGCTTGATAACGCCAAGTGCATCCTCGATCGGCATCTGGTCGAGACCGCCGCCATCGCCGAAGTCGAGCCCGCCGTCATCCAACTTGTGCTGCAATGGCACGTAGCAGGCGCGGCCCGGCGCTGTCGCCAGCGAGAAGCCGACGAGTTCGGCGCGTGAAGCGTCGAGGTCGCCGGTCTCGGTATCGAAGGCGACGTGGCCGGCGTTCCAGGCTTCGGTGACCCAGGCTTCGAGGTCTTCGCGTGTCGTTACGGTTGGATAGGCGGCGCGGTCGAAACCGACGGACGTTGCAAACCGCTGGCCGTGCAGGACAGCGGCGCGCGGCGTGCCCGCTTCGCCAGCCGACGTTGATCTACCGACGGCCTTGCCTGCTCCATCGCCGCTCCTCGCCCCCTTGGCGGCGATTGACGATCCAACGGACTGCGGCAAGGCGGCCGGAGGTTCGGCACCCATCGCTTCGGCGATGCGGCGCGTCAGCGTGTTGAACTCCATCTCGCGCAGGAAGGCGAGTAGCTGGTCGGACGCAGCGGGCTGTACCGCCAGCCTGTCGGCCGGTACGTTGAGCGGGGCGTTGGTTGCCAGCGTCACCAACTGTCGGGACAGGCGGGCCTGATCGGCGAACTCGATGAGCTTCTCGCGGCGCTTGGGCTGCTTGATCTCGCCTGCCCGGGCCAGCAGTTGGTCGAGATCGCCATATTCGACGATGAGCTGTGCAGCCGTCTTGACGCCGATGCCGGGGACGCCGGGAATGTTGTCGACCGAATCGCCGGCGAGCGACTGGACGTCGATGACCTTGTCGGGGGCGACGCCGAATTTCTCGACGACCTCGTCGGGACCGATCTTCTTGTTCTTCATGCCGTCGAACATGACGACGCCGGGTCCGATGAGCTGCATCAGGTCCTTGTCGGAGGAGACGATGGTGACGTCGCCGCCGGCTTCGACGACCCGTTTGGCGTAGGTTGCGATCAGATCGTCGGCCTCATAGCCCTCCTGTTCGATGCAGGCGACGTTGAAGGCTTTCACAGCCTCTCGGATCAGCGGGAACTGGGGAACAAGTTCTTCGGGCGGGGGCGGTCGCTGGGCCTTGTACTGCTCGTAGATGTCGTTTCGGAAGGTCTTGGCGGAATAGTCGAAGATGACCGCCATGTGAGTCGGGGCTTCGGAGGCTTTCGAATCGGCCAACAGCTTCCACAGCATCTGGCAGAAGCCGTGCACGGCGCCGACCGGCAGGCCGTCGGAGGGGCGCGTCAGCGGCGGCAGCGCATGGAACGCACGGAAAATATAGCCCGAGCCGTCCACGAGATAGACGTGGCTGCCCTTCTCAACGGGGGCGGAGTCGCCATCGGGTACCGTGCAGATTTCGTCGCGGGGCTGGCTGGTGCCAGGCGTCTCGCCGGTGTGTGTCTGTGTGTCTGTCATGGGGCCGGACTATAGGCGCAAATTCCGGCCCCGGTCACTTACCTTAATCCGGCCGTCATCCATTCCGCGGTGTAAGTTTGTGCGTCTCTTCCAGTGCCTGACGGGCAACTTCGGCGACGTCGGTCCAGTTCATCGGAGGGAACCGGTTATCGCCTTCGGCGGCACTGCGGATTCGTTCCAGGGCGCGCCGTAGGCGCGTCTCGCGGCGGCGCTGCAAATCGAGGAAGTCTTCCAGCCCGTTGAGATCCCCCTTGAGTTCTGGCGCGTGGTGTATCGTCACTTTCCTGCCCTCGGTGATTGGCCATAGTTTCGACAACTTCCGCAGACGATGGCGCAACTCTGGCCAGCGGCAAAGATGTAAGCATGCCACTGGGGATAAGGCTGTGAATATGCTTTGGAAAACCCGCCGCTATCGGACCTTCTGACAGTGCGCGTGTGATGCCTGGCGTGGGCGGTTAGCGCCTGATTTGCGTATGAAGATGAGCGAAGCCGAAGGGTGTTTGCGCGCCGCGAAGGGATCGGCTACAAGCATGGTCCGTCCTAAGCACCCGTAGCTCAGCTGGATAGAGTGTTGCCCTCCGAAGGCAAAGGTCGCAGGTTCGAATCCTGCCGGGTGCGCCACTTTTTGTCTCACGCGCCAAAGGCGCTCCGACGGGGCGGGCTGTTCACCCGACGCCCCTTGGGCGTTGGAACGCTGCGCGTTCGTTTCACCTTCACGCCACTTTTTGTCTCACGCGCCAAAGGCGCTCCGACGGTGCGGGCTGTTCGCCCGACGCCCCTTGGGCGTTGGAACGCTGCGCGTTCGCTTCACCTTCACGCCACTTTTTGTCTCATGCGCCAAAGGCGCTCCGACGGTGCGGGCTGTTCGCCCGACGCCCCTTGGGCGTTGGAACGCTGCGCGTTCGTTTCA